>JALETI010000056.1 GCA_022781515.1 Lachnospiraceae bacterium | reverse complement strand
CAGACGCTCATAAAGTGCTGTTATTCTGTTATCTTTAGCCATTTTCTCAGCTCCTTTCATAATGCTAAAAAATAAGAACACACAGAAAACACTTCATTTTTTAATGACCTATTTTCTCTGTATTCTTAAAATCTAACCCTTCGGGTCAGTTACAACGAAAGAAACCGGATATTTTTCCGAGTTACACTGAAGCAGATTCGGCTTCAGCCAGAACCTCGTTTTACCGGAACCGGAACCACCGATAATCAATACATTTTTATTTCTGGCATTGTAGGGATTTGATGGACGGTTACTCATCATCAGACTTTCCGTTCTGGTGAGAATGATGTTGTCTTTAAACTCCGGATCTACAAATGGCTCGATGTCTTTCTTCGTTCCCCATCTGGCAGAGCCATATTCTACATTGTGCCGGTAATTCTTTGCATTTTTACCTTTGAGAAACACTGCAATACGAATACAGACACCGAATACAGCACCGATCAGCAGATCAAATGGATGAAGACTCGGCCAGAAATTACCAAATGCAATCGGTATGGCTGATAAAAGACCGATGATTTTCTCAGAAGCATTTGCCCCGTCGGCAAGGCGCCAGGCTTCTCCCAGATTGGTTGCTGCAAGGCTGATCAGGACATAGGGAAGTACCGGAGTAAGACTTCGGATGATTTTCTTTGAATCTATCTTTGCCATTTCGTCACCTTCCCAGTTCCTGGAGTTTATCCCTTGCTTTCTTAGGAAGCTCTGCCACCAGTGCTTTATACTTGGCCAGTTCCTTGAGAAGACTGCCTTTGGAACGCCGCACTCCAAGAGCAGAAGCGGTATATTCCTTCAATGCCTGAGTAAGCACATCCGCATCCCTTGCTTTGAAAAACACCAGATACTTTGGAGGATTTTCTGTAATATCTTTCTTAATGGCATAATCCACACCGTATTTCTGAGCATATCGTTCAAAGCCTTTAATATCGGTCGCATCAATATTAATGGTCTGAGTGCCCTGATTCTGGCCGATCAGTTCCTGAACCGTTTGTTTCCCGGTCGGTTTCTGATTCCTTTTCTTAGCAAGAGACAAATCATAATGGACTTTGATCTTTTTCAGTGCAGCTGCCAGAGTACGTGCCGTCAGCTTTGTACTGGTAATGACCAGATTGACGGTACGGTTTTCGACTTCTTCCTGCATCGGATGTTCCTCCTTTCCTGTATTCTATGAGAAACCATCCTGAATTCAGAGAAACTCTTGAAATGCAAGAGCGCTCTCTGATTCAGGTATAGCCATTTACTGTTTAAGCGCTGCTTTCTGGTAAAAAAGAATCAGGAGAGAAGATCCTGATTTTTGGCAGGCTTTGCTTTTTCCTTCAGAGGCCTCTCGTGTACCTTCTCCATTTCCTTAATTACATTGTCAGGGATCGGAACTGCCATAATTCCCTTACCCATTTTTATAAATGCTTCCGGCTGGTGGAAGGTATCTTCGAATGTCTTCATCTGATCAGGAGAGAGGGAACCGAAGCTGTCTTTCGTCAGACCAACCACCAGGAAGGATCCGGCTATAATATCCGTGATCTGACCATCTTCATCTCGAATTGCACGATTCAAAGGCAGGCCTTCCAGCTTACCTTCTTCATTCATGACCAGTCCAACATTGTCCTCAAAAGGATATGCCACTTCGATATTTCCACCGACTGCTTTCTGCAGGTCTTCCAGATCAGTACCGATCTCTACAGCCTTCGGATAACAGTTCGGTTCAACCAGAAGGACATTAATGGTATCCTTCCCGGACTCAGCACCGGAACCATATTCCAAACCATATTCCACAGCCTGTTCCTTACTTTCCTTTCTTTCTTCGAAGGAAGATGCCAGTTCAAACAGCTTATCCTGGCTGTCATAGTGATAAACATTATCCGAAAGCTGGTCCTGAGGAAGTACATCAGTAGAGTTGATTTCACGAACCATATTTTCCAGTTCATGTCGATTCATGGTACCGTCATCAGGAAAAACGAGAATTTCATGCACAGATGACGGGAGAACAAAGAAATCACCACCCATTTCTTCTGCAACTCTGTCCATGAAATCCGGATAGGTGATTACTCCGGCACCGTAGATACCGCCTTCTACAGAAGCCATATACATCTGAGGCCCATCCATATTCATGGGAGGCATCAGATCAAACAGCTCCGGCCCCATCAGGTTACGCATAACCTCAATCAGGGGACGAAAAATTGCAGGATTGTTGATTACAGCAGCTTCCATTGCATCCTGATGAAGCTGTTCCGGTGTGACTCCATAATTCTCCAGCATGGTATTGGTCATGAGAACACTGGAGGTTCCCTTCTCATTGCTATCAATCTGCATGCGGTAAACAACAGACAGATCCTCGATATTCTTATGGGGAATATTGGACAACATATCCTGATTGCGTTCGGTGGGAATCATCTGCACAACCAGGGTATTTTTCATACGATCATAATCACCCAGCTGATTAACATCGAACTTCGGCATATCAGCCATGATATCTGCGGACTGCTGAATCAGGTTATCGACGATATCCGAAAAATCCTTTCCATCCATCAGATGTCCGTACAGAACATCCAGATTTACGGACGCAGCCACCGGGCTGTCATTCGGCTGGATACTTAAACCTGTATAGGACTGTCCCTGAAGCTTCTCCACGTTCTGGATATGCAGGTCCACACCACGCATACGGTCCTGTGCTTCCTGCAAAATCTGATTCTGGAATTCTTTAAAATCCATCATTGTACTCTCCTCCCTTACTTCAGTGTGAATACATTTCTTTTTTCTCCGGTCTCAACGTTGAACAGATTACTCATTCTGCGATCCAGGGCAATGCCAATCGCTGTCACATCATCATCGGATACAGATACAATGTTGTTCCTCTCATCCACACGGTACACAACCACAGGACCGGAAAGCCATTCATTGTCCCCCTGCCTGATCAGATTTTTTCGATCATAAGTCATATACACATTCGAAACACCGGGAACAGGCTCGCAGACCTCGGACTCGCCAAACCAGTCAAATGTATTGAAACAGCAATCAATGGGAATCACGATCATAGAATGATTCGGCAATACGCTAACAGCCAATACCTCTTCATCTTCCCCTTCCTCTGAAGGCTTATCGTCTTCCTTTCCTAAGACGGCATCGCCCTGATCATCCTCCTCATTCAGAATGGCCACCAGATCAACGACCATTTCCTGAATCAAATCATTGAGCTCATCTACGAGTGCTGCGAATGAATGGAGTATCTCAGCAGCATCCGAAGAATCATAATGATCTGCGTTTTCTGCATCCTCCATCTGAGGGATAGAAGCAATCTTTTCAGGTGCCGGCTTAACCATTCCTTCGATTTCTTTTTCAATCATCGCAGTATCGACAGGCTCCCATGCTTTGTATTTCTTCATTTTCTCTGACATTTTGTTTTTCTCCTTTAACATTTAATAAAAAAGCACTCTACAGGAATTGAATCATTCCAACAGAGTGCCTGTGTACGATATGGAATTGTTATAAAGACTGCTCGCGTTTCTTTTTCTTCTGCCACTGCTCCAAGAGCTTAATGATAGTTTCCTCCATCTGCTTTGGCGTGTAGGACTTCGGAAAATACTTACGGAGCACATCTGTTTTCAGAGTGACATGGGTCAGATCGGGCTTTTTGGTCTCCGACAGAATCTCACACATCGCTTTCATACTGCACTCCTTTGTTTCTGCATTTTCCGAGTTATCCACATCAGGGGATGGTTCATCTGATACTTTTCCACAAACTGAATCCTCTTTTCCCTGATTATCCCGGGAATTCTGGGATAACTTCTTTATCCTCTGCGCCTGAGAAAGAGTCGGTGGCGCCTGAGAATAATCCATTGCTTCCAGAAAATCTCTCTGCTCCTTCTCTGTGAGATAAGAAAGCTCCACAGCAGGATTGAAGGAAATCTCCTTGTTATCTACCATGTCCTGTATTTCAGGGATCAAATTTGTAAGGCGAATATATCTTTGAACGGTTCTCGCACTTTCACCAGATTGCTCAGCAATAATATCCCTTGATTTTTTACCTTTATTCACATCATCTAACTTGTGGCCAACTTGACCACAAGTTAAATCCCTTCTTTCACCCTGATGCTTCATTGCCTCCATCTTCATTTTATATGCCTGAGCTCGTTCACTCGGCAGGATCTTTTCTCTCTGCAAATTAGAATCCACCATCAAAATAGTAGCTGCATCATCATCCATATCTCTGACAATGACCGGAATATTCTCCAGTCCGGCAAGTTCGGCAGCATGATGTCTTCGATGGCCAGAGATCAGCTCATACCCGCCTTCCGGTCTCGGCCTTGCGATTGCAGGGGAAAGTACTCCGAATTGAGCAATGCTCTCCACAGTTCTGAGCATGCTATCATCATCGATTACCTTAAAAGGATGATTTTTAAAGGGATGAAGCTCATCCAATGGAATCAGCTGTACATGTTCCAGCTTATCAGTCTGCCTGGATTCTTCTGTGGAAAAGATATCATCATAACTGCGGAGACTGACGTTTAATCCTTTTTTCGGCATGGTTCAGTACCTCCTTTGTCAGATCTTTATAGGCCTCTGCTACTTTTCCATGAGGATCGTGAGCAAAGATGCTTTTTCCTTCCACAGTTGTTTCAGCAGCTCGGATGGATCTTGGAATATCAGTCTTAAATACCTTAATCTTGCCACCATATGTGTCGCGAATCAGCTGACTGATATCCTTGGTGAAGTTGGTCCTCGAATCCACCATGGTAAGAAGGATTCCTTCAATTTTCAATCTCGGATTGATCTGCTGTTTGACCTTATTCACCGTATCAAGCAATTGTTCCAGTCCCTTGGCAGATAAATAATTGGCCTGGACCGGTACCAGTACCTGATTGGCTGCCGAAAGTGCATTGACTGTCAGCATTCCAAGTGATGGCATGCAGTCGAGAATGACAAAATCATAATCCTTTTTCACATTTTCCAGATACTGCTTCAAAATCTTCTCCCGGCTCATTGCATTTACCAGAGAAACCTCCATACCGGAAAGTTCGATGCTGGAAGGAACCAGATCCACTCCTTCGGGATGATGAAGAATCCCTTCGCCGGGATTGATGCCCTGACCATTCATGACTTTGCTCATGAGAGTGGCCACAGTAGTCTGCAGGTCATCAGGTCTCTGCCATCCAAGTGAAATCGTTAGAGATGCCTGTGGATCCATATCCACCAGAAGAACCTTTTTTCCTTCTGAAGCAAGTCCTACGCCAAGATTCAGGGCAGTCGTTGTTTTACCCACGCCGCCTTTCTGATTGGAAACGGCAATCACAGTTGGTTTACTCATCCTTCTTAGCTCCTAAAAGTTCAGAAATCTGCTTCATTTTCCCAGTAACAACCTCATCACGATTGACAAGCTTCTCCACATCAACGATTCCCCTGCAGGGACCATCCGAAATCACATAATCAAAAGAGATTGTTGTGCTTGCTGCATTTTCGATGTTACTCATAATTTCCTCCTAACCGGCCTGTGGCCATATCATTATTTACCCAGACCCTGTAATAAGGCCCGATAGTTGACGGTGCATTATACAAAGTCGTCAGCATATACTGACGAATATTGTTAACTTTGGTTGAATTCTCATTAAGGCATTTCATCACATATTCCATGTGACCCATTTCCAGTTTCATAAACCTGCCCTTCACAACTGCAGCCGGTTTAGGTTCCCCGGCAATGTAGATTACCTTCTTTCTGGTACAGCAGGTATCTGTAATCAGTTCCAGAAGCCCCATAATAGTTTCGCCTTCATACGGAGACCTGTTCAGAAAAGCATCAACGCCAAGCCTCTCATAGAAATAAGCTCTGTATTTTTCATACTCCTCTTCCATCTCATCTGATCCCATCTGACTGGATAAGATAGGATTAGTATTACTAAACTCAGTATTATTGTTATCAGTATTATTTCTGTGAACTTCCTTCACATCTGGACATGTAGATTTGCCACCCGCAGAAATGTCATTTTTACATCCACTGACATTACCTTTTTTCACACCGGAATCTGACTTAGCCACATTTTTTACATCCTCATCTGTTCCTTTGCACTGGCAAAAGAAGTTTTTCACATAGATCAGGTTGGGTTTGTCAAGTCCCTGGCGTTTTTTCTCGATCAGAGGAACCTTGTTCTCCAGCTCCTTCAGAATAGAAATCGCTTTCTTATTGCTGCAGTTCATGTCTGTCATAGTCTGTTCAATGGTGTAAATGATATAAACATGGTTCTGCTCATCCACCCAGCCATTCTTCAAAGATAAGGAAACACGATCCAGAAGAATTCCATAGAGCAGCTTGGCTTCAGTAGAAATACAACGAAAGCGCTCGTCAGAGATAAGCATCTTGGGAATACGATAAAAGGCATACTGTTCAGCCTCTGCAGGTGAAAAATATTCAAAAGCAAGTGCCATGATCAGTTCACCTTCTTTCTCATAACGGTGTATTTCACCGGTACCGGTTTGTCACGGAAAATCTGACGATCTGTAAAGCCAAACTTACACTTGGTGTAAAAGCATTTGCGATAACGAAACCGCGGCTGATAATACATGCAGTCTTTGCAGCGATGCAGAGGCGTATCCCTTGAAGAAACATCCGGTTTACGCTTCATGATCTTCTCAAAATGTCTCAGTGATCGGTTTCTGAGTTCACCCATTTACCTTCCCCTCCTTTCTCTTTGTAAAATAGTCGAGTACCTGAACAGTACAGTAACCAATGCAGGCACGATGCTTCCCATAAGAACATCCTTCGCATGGATCTGTTTTCTTCTCAGGTGGGGAAATACGGTAATAGCAGTTGTCAAAACCACCAAGAGAACATTTTGACTTATCCTTGTTCCAGAAGAAACACTTCTTACAGTCTTCAGGCATATCCCAGGCAAACCCAGGTATTCTCTTAATGCCATATGATTTGTTCTTGTTTTTCTTTCTCATACTGATCCTCCAGTCAAATTTATTCCGGACAGACGCCCGGAAATCAGACTGCCCGAGCAGCTTTCCGGTACACGCTATTGCTTTTGGGCAATAAAAAACGCGCCTGAAGGGTTTAATCTTCAGACGCGCTGGGCGTGTTATGTAATGTTCAAATTAACTTTTTTTCATAACAGTTCCGGAACACCTCCCAGAAGTCCGTTAATCCAAAGTCTGGATAAGGATTGTCCTGTCTCTAAAAGTTCCTGAGAAATCTGTATTCTGTTTATTTCGGCGTGTCCATATTTGTTTTTATCAATAGCAAACAATCGTATCCTGTCATCTGCAAGATTCAATCCATCCAGGACAAGAGGATTATGTGTTGTCATGAAAACCGTCTTACCACTCTCAATAATCAGCTGGCTGAATATTTCTGTGATTCTTTTTGCCAGTCTGGGATTTAAAGCATGATCAAAACTGTCAATTGCAAACATTCCCGGTACATCCGGATGCATAGCCAGTGTCAGCATAAACAGAACATATAAAGCACCTTCACTGGCATCATATCCCGTAAACACAGCTTTATCCTTTAAAAAACGATCCTGAAATTCAATGACCTGTCGTGTGCTCGGAACTCCCGGATTCAGATTCGACTTTTTGGGTCTTGCAATATGGATATCCGATGCCCACTCGATCAATTCAAGGACATCATCCATACTCAATGTTCCGAACATGATCTCGTCATCTGCAGCAGAAAATAAATCCTCCATTGCATCAGCAAGTCTGCCCCCATTCAGTCCGATTGGCGTAATCTGTGTAGGATCTGCCACATTTCCACGCAGAGTAAGAGTATCCGGCTGATAAATTCCGTAACCGGAGATATAGTTTCCCATATCTGTATATTCTTCTCCGTTCAGCTTTTCAGACAGAGCATAATATCCCACTTTATTATTTAATTGCACACTTGTCCGATTGCTCCGGCCAAATACAATTTCTCCGTTTTTAGAAACTCTTTCCGAATGATATTTCCATGTATCATCATCTGCAGGTGTAGTAAGATGTACAGAATAAGCATATTCATTTTTATTCCGTTTCCAGCTCATGGCAAAATCAACTGTTGGCATACTGCGTTCAATAGAGCGAAACTGCGACTTATATAATGATGAAGTACTAAGCCGAACTCCCTTCCGTTGAAGGCTGTTATTATTAACCCGGTCTGTCATGGCAGCACTCAGCACACCGATACCTTCCAGAACAGAAGATTTTCCTGAGCCATTGGCGCCAATAAAAACATTGATATTTCCAGGGCAGAAAGATACATCATAGAGTGATTTGAAATTTTTGATTTTAATTTCTTTTATATTCATTAAATTCTCCTCATATCCCGAGTTTTATAATATCTAATTTGATTTAATTATAGTAATCTTCGAAAGATATGTCCATATCTAACTATTATAATTCCTTTAAATAAACAGGTTTTTAATGTTTTAGATATTATAATATCCATACTTTTATCATACCTAAACGATATTTGCTTTATTACAGTATTGCCCTATTTAACTTAAGATAAACAAATGACTGTTAAGATGATTGCACTGTCAATGCCAGTATATTTCCCTCCAAAATTCTTGCTAATCAATTCCTGCTAACACCATCCCCCTTTTTCCCAACGATTTATTATTCATCAGAATCGCTTGCTAAGTGAATTGGTGTATAGGACCGATTTTCCTTGATTTTACTGGGATTGACAAAATGGCCCTCTTAGCAAAGTCTAATTTTGGCTTAGCAAAATGAAAACGGCCTGCTAAATAACTTAGCAAGCCGCTACACTGTCCCAGAGAGGATTCGAACCTCCGCTAACCGGCCTTAGGAGGGCCGTGCTCTATCCCCTGAGCTACTGAGACATATATATGAAAAGCCTTATTTTTCAAGGCATTTCACGCTTTTTCAATTTTATTTTGTTTTCAGAACACTGTCAAGCCAGGTGTCAGGATGCAGCCTTTTCGATGTAACTTCACTGCCGTGCCTTTCTTAGCATGTTCAGGTGATTAGCAAAATTTAGTGCATGCACCATGAAGTCCTTAGGAGGTCCGTGCTCTATCCCCTGAGCTACTGAGACATTACATACTTCCATTCATCATGGACAGTAATATTCTATCGATAGAAAGTATTCTTGTCAAGGATAATATACGGGCTTTTGTATTTTCTCCCGCAGTATCTGTCTGCAACTGCCGGTTTCAGACAACTTGTTTTTCAGGAAACTGGATTCGTCCCTGCAGCCAGATATCACCTTTAAAACGGCGCCCAACAGCAGGTTCACCTATGAGATCGATCTGATTCATAATCAGATTGATCTGGATGTCATTGCATTCGATAAGGAAACGATAGAGTTTTTCATTTGTAAAGCTGTTTGTCAGTTGTTCGCATTCCAGAATATCTCCGATAATAGCATAGTGATCGCATTCCACACCGGCAGGCATAAAGCTGGTGTCAATAATGGAGTACAGATCTTCTTTGAGGATGCGGAGAGAGGCCTGGCTGTACTGACCGATGTCATATAAAGCCAGTGATTCAATGGCTTCTTCATCCCCGTTTTTGGCAGATTCGATCAGATCCATGCGTTTCTGATTCGATACCAGTGCTCTTTTTCTGTCTGCAGCGGTTTTCAGAATCGGCAGTAAAATGGTGGCATCGGTGGTCATGGCATTCAGGCAGATCGGCAGTTCATGGTTCAGGGGGATCTGATCCGTGACACAATCCAGATAGCCATTGGTGTTCTGCAGATAGAAAATCATGGATATACCCAGACGAAATTCTTCGCAGATAGCGGAAAATGCGTAACGGTCGGAATGTCTTAATATACTGCAAGGAGCTTTTGAGGAAACAATGCTGCTTTTATAGTAGGGGTAGTAATATTCAATCTGAAAACGGTCTGTATTATCATATTCGCCGAAAATACCGATGCCGAAATGTTCGCCAAAGTCTTTTTCCATGGTAATAAATGTGGAGTCCAGAACATCGGTTGTTTCGATGTTGTCAGGTTTTTCGTGAACCAGATTGAGCAGATTGGAGATATCTTTATGGTGAATATAATCAGAAAAACCGATAGCTCTCAGGTATTTATGCATATGTGCCTCCTTTCTCCAAGGATAGTTATTGCAAATGGAACGGGGTTATTGAATGGGTTTCATTATAGTACATGACAGGGTTCTTTTCAAGGGAGGAATTAATGTATCAGTTTATTGTTTTGTTCCCCGCTTAGCTCTCTGCACACCAGAAGTGGGGGATATCTTATGAAAGGTTATAATAATTCTACAAAATTCGGAACAAAGATGCAATAGAATAGCAATAGAAAAATGAAATTATATCCTGAAACAGTAGAAAATTATACTTATCGATGTACTGTTAAATAATAACAGGCAAAAAACAAAGAAATGAATTTGTATTTTTCCGTTCTTTTGCGGATAACCATGGCTGCCATGCCAATTAATGCCAGTAAAAGTGCAGATGCATATACAAAGATATTTGTATATGCATCTGCACTTACGCCATCTTCAACATAATCCACAAGGCCATCGTAAGTTTTGATATATTTACCGCCTGCCGTTTATAAGCATTATTTACTTAATTCCAGGGAAACAATTTCCTGCTCCAGTTTACACCCTTCGGAAAGCATATATTGCAAAAGCTCTGTGTATTTCCCGTTCTCCAATAATGATTTGGCTTTTGCCTCATCATTCTTTGTAAGCGGTTTGGAGAATTTTCGATACCTTTTTAAATCAGAAACAGACATATGATATGTTTCAAATGGAATGCCTGTTCCTTTTTTCAAATGTTCTACAATGTATAACCCATCCGGATCCATGTCTCCAAAATGGAACCACTTAAGTCCCTCATTGTGGCGAAAGATATTAACAAGCATTTTTTGTTTTACTGTGTTATGATATCCACTTAGAAAGATGTAAAAGTATTTTTCGTCTTTTACACGGTTGAATGAAGTCAGGTTTTCTACGGTCATGACAGCTTCGGCACCGATACTGATGTCAGAAACATGCTCCAGAGCTACCGAAGACAATGCAATCGGAAAATCTTTTTCCGTCCTTATGATATTGCCATTATCAAAAATGATGGCTGCATTCCCTTTAAAATAAACATAGGATGGGTTAGCCGATATATTGAATTCACCAAGAATAATCTGTTCTATTTCCCGTTTATCATCAATGCCTTCCAAAAGGGATTCGAAATCACCGTATTTCCGCAGCCAAGTACATACTTTACTGCGATAAGACTTTTCAAATTTCTTACTGTCACTAAAAAAGCTGATGGAAAGTTCCCGCTCCAACAGTTCTTCCTTATTCATCAGAATAGTCTTTATCAAATTTATTATCACTTTTGTATCCACAATGTCATAAGCAGCCTTTTTTCCAGATTCCAGTCTTTTTATCTGCTCCAGACAGAATGTGTCCAGCCACTCATGAAATCCCAGGCAGTTTTGATAAAATAAAATCTCTTCATTGATACGGACATTCTTATCTGTTCTTTTTAAAATTTTATTGTATCGGTCCCACGCACCGGTATTTGCAAACAGTTTTTTTATGACACCGTTTTTCCATTCAATGCAGATAAGATCTTCCTCTTCAAGTTCCTTCATCTGATTTTCAAAGTCCTGTACAAGATCATAATCCGTATAATCTGAATCATATTCTGTGAAAATCTGCGAAGGAAGCCTTGAAAAGGATTGAGTCACCTGGTTTGTCCCTTCATAGGTCTTGCTTTTTTCATACAGTTCTATCAGTTCTGATAATAACTTCGCCTGATATTTAGTAAGTCTGGTATGCATTTGTCTTATCCTGCCCCTCGATCGCATATGTATAGTTTCCTGATGTAAACAAGCTTACAGTTGATGTGATGAACTGGCCAATGCTGCTGATCTTCTCAGGAGGAGCCGCATAAATCACCTGAAAATTGTTTTCCTCAAAATATTTGACCATCTGCTCGATACGTTCTCTTGAAAGAGCTGAAAACGCTTCATCAATAAATGCAAGACGCATACAGCAGCTGCTTTTCGGGTAACACTGCATGAGGCTGGCAGCAAGGATAATAAAGTACGGAGTCTGCTTCTCTCCATTACTTGCTGACCCCTGTTTCTTTGAAAGATCCGATTCGATCGTAACATCTCCCTGCCTGCGGATAATTGTCATATCATAGGTAAAGTACTTACGATAGTCTGTGTATTCGGTTTCATCTTCTTCTGTGAGGATCCGATCCATGAACTCCTGAATATTATGTTCCATTTCCTCATCATCACGGCCGGTGCTGAGATAAAAATCTGCAGAATCTGCATAATCCATCAAGCGGTCGCGGATCTTGAAGAACATCAGGCGGTCTGACCTTGGCGTCATAACGAATTTATAAGTATCAAGTCCGAATGGAATCTGCTTCAATTCTGCATTAATCGCATCGATTTCCTCTTCTGCTGAGCGGATTGCTTCACTGATCTCACCGATAAAGTCACGCATAAACGCACTTTCCAGTTCTTTTCCCTTTTCTTTCATCTGATTACGGGCTTCCTCGATTCGGACGGCTGCCAGATTGCTGTACTCTTTACGATAAAATGCGATAAACGCAGGACCTCTTTTTGTCAGATCCATTTCTGCAAGTTTACAATATTCGATCTGAGCATCTTCAAGGCTTTTAGAGACAGCTTCCACTTCTCTCTTCAGCTGTTCCCTGACATATTTTGCTGTTATGACCCTGGCAGAAGTTGATTTTACACGAAGTTTTTCATACTCTTCCCTCATTGGACGATTCAGTTCGAGATGCAGATATTTCTTTTCCTTGTACTCGTCCTGTTTTATGGACAATTCACCGGAAAGCTTTTTTTCATCCCTGCCGAGATCTTCTATTTTAGACTGTAAAACCTTGATGGAAGCTGCATTTTCATTCTGCTCCGTCACGGCATTTTGAAACAATTCATTTGCTTTCTGCTGTTCGGCAAGAACCGCCATGAAAACCGGATCGTTTTCATATTTTTCGATGTCTGCAAGTACTGCTGCTTTTTTCTTACTGTCTGCTATAAAACTGTCCGGAGCAGAAAAATCAAGTTCTGAATCATTCCACTGGATGAGATTAAGGGAATCCCTCTGTTTTTTAAGTGCAATCTTCTGATTGAGCAGTTCCTTCTTTTTTAACTCCGCTTTTTTCATCTTTTCTTCTGCATTTTTCTTCTGAAGACGGATTGCCCCCTGTCCAAGACACATTTCTGTTTTACCAATATCCATAAAAGAAACCGCAAAACTCTTTGCAAGCATACCTTCTTTCGTTAAACCGCCCTTGGGATGATCATGAAGTTCATCCAGATCGGCACACAAATGAATACCATTCAAAAGATAATTCGCATACCGTCGTGCATAAACATTATGTATCACCAGCTGCTCGGCAGCAGAACCTGACTTCGTCCCACGGTCTTCAAGTTTGTCGGTAATTACAACTGTCGCATCATGAATATTACGTTCCTTTAAAATTCGGATTGCCTGCTTGCAGTACTTCCCGTCTACAATCAGATAATATCTCTTTTTTCCCAGAAAAGTTTCAATCGCTGCACGCCATTTCTCATCCTGAAGACGGTCTACATATTCAGCAAGTGTCTTAATATCTGTATGAATACCGAGTTTTTCAAACTCTGATGAGATCACCCTTTTGGCACGTTCGATGCAGGCAGGAAACTGCAGAATATTTGCTTCCAACTGTGCAATTTTTTCCAGCTGCACCTGAATTTCAGAGTCTGTTTCTCCAATACTGTCATTAAGATGTACCCATTCTGTGCTTAATGTTTCATCTTTGATTTCTGCAGCCGCCTTTACAGCAAGAAACGCACCTGCTTTTTTTGCTGATGAAATCCCACTTTCTCCAAGGTAATGCAGGATATGTCTATTTCCATCCGGATCGTCAGTTTCTTTGATCAGCCAGCTTAAATCACCGCAGAATGCTTCCTGCATCCCTTTCAGTTTTCTGATATCTTTCTCATACTCTTCAATGGCTTTTTCCAGCTTACTGACCTGTTCTTTCAGTCCTTCGATACTCTTATTCATTCCCACCAATACGTCATTGGTATTCGCAGTTTCCAGACGTTCTCTGGCAGAAGTCAGATTTTCTATTAAGCGATCCTGTTTTCTTTCCTGTTCCCTTAAAGCCTGCTCCTGATGCTGAATCTGTTTCCTGATACTATCAATATCTTCTTCAACAGCTATGGTTTCCTGATAATAGAGCATCAGGTCCCGGAGCTGGTAATTCCTGTTTCTTTTTTCGTACTCCTGCGACAGTTCTTCCACTTTTTCAAGTTTATCCTTGCATGCCTGCAGATTAAGATACAACTGGCGCGCGCGTTCAAACAGCTCCTTCTGTTCACGAAGTTCCCTCAGAGATTCTACCGGTTCTGCTTCCAGAACACAGTCCTGGATGAATTTATCAATATCGTTTTCCGGATTAAACGCCATCATTTTAAGGAGCTTTGTGCGGTATTTCTTTTCATCACAACGAAGACCAAGGGCTCGTAAGATCTGTATACGTGCTTTATCCCTTCCAAGAAAATCCGAACTCTTTAATTTTCTCCCATGATTCTCTAATTTGCCGTGTGGGGTTACGATCATATGTTTATTTCTGAATTCACAGAAATTGATATCATCGATGCCGGCA
This sequence comes from Lachnospiraceae bacterium, assembly GCA_022781515.1. GTDB lineage: Bacteria > Bacillota > Clostridia > Lachnospirales > Lachnospiraceae > TWA4. Next base: position 13,163 of record JALETI010000056.1, on the reverse strand, counting down.
TTCCGGCAGATGAACCAGTATGGTCTGTCACTGGTTGCATCAGACACCTCGATACAGACTCCGACCACCAGATGTGAGTTATCAACCGGGGAATCAAATTCCATTGCTATATAGCTGATAATCTGTCCATTTCTGAGGAATCTGCTGTCCCCATTACTCTTTGTGTCACCTTTTACATATCCCAGAACAGTTCGGTCTTTGTCTTTAGCCGCCTTATTGAACTGTGTATTTCCAGTCAGAAGATATGTCATTGCATCAAGGATCGTTGATTTACCGCTCCCGTTGACACCGGTAAACAGCGTAGAACCATCCAATTTGATGTCAATATGCTGGAATCTTGACCAGTTGATCATAAGCAGGCGTACTGCAGTTTTTCTATTCTTCGTCTGAATCATCAAATTCCTCCTCCGGGTATTCAGCTCCTCGCTTATCCTTCATGCGCTTTGAAGCGTCTTCTACAAACTGCCTGAATTGTTCGCCGTTTAACGCGAACTGCAGAGACGGATATAATAAAATCCTGCAGTCCGGTTCTCCAAGTTTTCCTGTTACATCGACCAAACTGAACTTTGAAAGTGTTTTTAAAGCGTTAGCCGTCATGGTCTTGTTATCTGCCGAATCCTTTAAGCCATATTTCTCCAGCTCAAACCTGAGGTCAGTAACAGAAACAGAAATTGTTTTCTTCAGACTTCCCGTTGATATCTTATCAACATACAGGGTCCAGAGGCAGCAGAGAATGATACTCTCAAATTTCAGCATTCCATAACGGTTTGCCTGAATTCTTCCATTTTCTGTCTGGTTTGAGAAATTTTGAAGCATGATCACTCCGTTATCACGGTCTACCACAATATCAAAACCGATATATCCGAAATACTCTGTAAACGGCTCAGGATTTTTGGATACAAAGAAATAAGCTTTCCTATTCTCATCATCCTTGTCACGGACGATAAATGTATTTTTCAACAGTCTTCTGCATACACGCTGAAACATATCTTTCTCAGAAGATGTGAAATTATCCCAATATTCTTTCACATTTATTCTCCTTTTCTGATTTCAAAGTTGCGGATTATAAGATCATCAGTCTCAAAATATCCCTCTTTCGGTTCTACAACAAATCCATTCTCCTGACCGTATGCCACAGCTGACAGGCTGGAAAGAAGGTCATTTTTATTTCTCATTGGGAGCTGATCTCCTCTGATAACACGATCAGTTCCCATCTGTTTTTCAAGATATGATTTCATCAATTCTTTGGAGTACGGGTTATATGCTTCTTTTTCCTGTTCCTTTATCGCCCGGATGCGGTCTTCTTCTGAAAGTATATGAATCTCGTCTGCGACCGCCTGGCGTATAGATATCTGTTTTCTTGGAAATCGGAGAGATTTAAGATCAATAAATTCGTTCTTTTCAAGATAAAACAGATCATTCAGCTCATCGGGAAGTTCATCCTTCATGTCAAGCGTCTGCATTTCTTCAACTAAATATCGGATCGTCTGGTCAACACTGCCTCGCACATCAGCTTCGCGATTTCGGATAAACCTTGCACGGCCGATGGCAATCTGGAGATACAGATTTATCTTATGTTTGATATCTCTGATCAACCTGTCATAATCATCTGTAAGAAAACGCTGTGTCCGCTGGAGCATGTCCATAACACGCTCTTCCGCTTCCCTTTCATTGATTTCATCTTCTAACACACAGCCGATAACCATGAGATCGAAAATATCCTGATCTTTCTTCATATCCTCCAGCTGCCTGCGAATATATGTCCTGTATATATGAATATTTTGCTGTTTTGTCAGTCTGGCATACTCCTTTATGAAATCACCCTCGCAATATTCAAGCAGATTTTCCGTAAGACTTTCCAAAGTTTCTTCATTAACCATTCGTTCAATGATTTTCCTGATAAAGGTCGCAAGCTTTTTCAATGCTTTAGAAAGAGATTTTGCATTACGGTATACGGGTTTCAGTGCATTAACATAAGGGTCGGAAGACCATTGTTCCGTATTTCGAAGCGTATTGTAAATATTAAAAATATAGCTGGAAAACTCTTCTTTTTCCGGCTTTCTTAATGTCTGAAGAAACTCTGCCAGCATTACACCTTGTTCCGTCATAATGATCTGTTTTTCATAGGTGACGTCATCATTATCCTCTTCAAGCCAGGAAACATCTTTTGCACATAATTTTCTTATAATACTCCCGGCAGCTGAATTATAATCAACCATACCCTTCGTATCTTCATCATGATAATCTATTTCGTTTTCAAGAAGATACGAAGCTACAGCATCGCGTATCCTTATTCTTGGAATCCTGTAGGAAATCTCTCTGTCATATTCCTGATAAATAATCTGAAGACAGTCCGAATATATGCGGTTATTGCTTCCACTCCCCAAATAATTAAAAAAACTCTCAGGAATTACGTCAAATAAGTTTTGCATTTACTTTCCTCTATTACATGGTCATTATCGCCGATATTGTACACCATATCTTTCTTGTTTTGTAATTAACTACTATGTATCAAGTATAACAAAACCACTTACTCAACACAAATACTTCTCAATTTTCCCAATCAGCGCCTGGTCAGCCGGTAACCACTCCACGCTGCCCAGCGTTTCCCGGGTCAGCCACCTGGCCGCTTCATGTTCCTTCAAAACCAGATTGCCTGATTTAATCCTGCAGATAAAGCAATCCATGGATAAATGGAATTCCGGGTAGTCATATTCCACGGTATCCAGCAGTTCCACAACTTCAATTTCCGTATCCAGTTCTTCCCTGATTTCCCGGACAATCGCATCTTCAGGTGCTTCATTGGGTTCGATTTTTCCGCCGGGAAATTCCCAGCCGTCTTTGAATTCACCGTAGCCCCGCTGAGTTGCAAATACCTTGTCGTTTTCAATTATGATCGCTGCTGTTACTCTGATTGTTTTCATCCTATACTCCTGTCTTTTCATTATCCGTTTACGATATATTCATAGATATCTTCTCTCACCGGAATATCCAATTCCCATTCAATTTCCACCGCTGTTTTATCGGTGTTGGGCATCACAAATTCCTTTGCCATTCCGGTTGCGGTCATTCTACCGAGATAATAAAATTCTTTTGATATTTTGTCGTCTTTATTTTTTCTCACAAAAAGCTGTACATCAATTCCACGTTCCTTTGCATGCAGAAAATTCTGCACATCTTCTGACTCCAGACTTCTGCCGCTTTTGGAGATTGCGATCAGCCGATTGTGACCGGTAAAATGGTCTTCATATTTTGTGGTATCGCTGATATTTTCCTGCTTGTCATAATTGATGAATACAGGAAATGTTTTTGTCTTTTTATCGTACTTATAACCACCGATATTCAATGGTACTTCATTTCTTTCCCAGTTTAGCAAACGGCAGGCATCTTCATAGGTATACTTCTGGTACAATACCAGATCGGTATCCCGATACCGCATGCTGAAATTCTCCTGATATCGTGCAATCCCAAAGTCAATCAATTCTTCCAAGATCTGATAGAAATCCGGATTCTGCAGCATCCTGTGAAAGGACTTTGAAATCCCATAATCAGAACCTTCTTTTTCCAGAAAGACACATGGTGCATATGTTTTCTTTGCTGCACTTGTGGGAAATTCATTGGTCATTATATTTACGATATTTTCAGTGCAATTCGCATCCATGGAACAGTTATAATTCTCACGCAATGATTTCTTCAGAATTCCCATTAAACCATGCTGGTATTTAAGCAAACGCTTCAACAGTTCCAGTTCATGAATACGTTTTCCATTTGCCAGTTTTTTCGAAACAAATTCAATGATTTTTTCTTCATCCGCCGACAGCCGGATCGTATATTCTTTTTCATATTTTACAAGAAACTTGTAATAGGATCCCAGACTGTTATTGTCAAAAATCCGGAGTACATCCATTTCGCCGTATTTATCGAAATCTGCCAGTGCGGGAATGTGTCCCAGCTTGTTTTTCAGGTTTGCATAATTCTCACGAATCAATTTGATATCACTGAAATTGGCATTATCAATGGCCTGAAAAATTCGTTTTCTTGAAATTTCATCAAAATGAATGGTGCTCGCACCGGGAATCACACGGCCGCCTTCCGTCACATAACGGCGAATATTGTCCTTGTTATAGCTGCGGTCTCCGGAAAGTGCAATCGGAATCATAAAGTTGTTGCGATAATTCCCGATAAAATCAATCACAACCACGTATTCTTTTTCTTCTGTTTTTCGAAGTCCGCGTCCCAGTTGTTGGATAAAAACAATCGGTGACTCTGTTGGACGGAGCATAATGACCTGATTAATCTCCGGAACATCAACACCCTCTGAAAAAATATCTACTGAAATAATGTAATCTAACGCATCCTCGGCTTCATCACCGGCAAGCCGCTCAATCGCAGAAGCTCTTGCAGTTTCTGAATCACTGCCGCTAAGCACCAGGGTTCGCCATCCTTTTTCATTGAATTTTCCGGATAACTCCTTTGCCTCATCGATTCGGCTGCAAAATATTAACCCCTTCACGCGGTCTCCGCTATATCCGAAAAATTCCGCCTGCTTCATTACATTTAACACACGTTCTTCCGATGTCAGATATCTGAAGTTTTCAATTTTCTCTTCCGATGATTTTCCTGCATCGGCAATAACTTCCAGATCCGTGATGCCAAAATAATGAAATGGACAAAGCAAATCCTCTTCCATTGCATTTTGCAAACGGATTTCACAGGCAATCTGATGCTTAAAAATCTCATAAATGTTTCTGCCTTCCAGATTATCGTCACGCTTATCCGGTGTTGCTGTCATTCCCAGCCACAGCTTCGGTGTAAAATAATCCATGATTTTTTTATAACTGTCAGCAGAACTATGGTGTGCTTCATCGATGATAATCAGATCCCAATGGGTTTTAGTATATCGTTTCAGATTATCGTCTTTACTCAGGGTCTGCATCGTTGCAAATACAAAATCCGCATCATAATCCTGGTCTTTTCCTGTGACCATACCCATGGATACTTTGCCGTCAAATACTTTTCGATAGGATTTCAACGCTTGTTTCGCAATCTGATTTCGATGAACCAGAAAAAGAACGCGTTTGAATTCCAGTTCTCTGGCTGCAAAAGCGGAAGCATAGGTTTTTCCTGTACCTGTTGCCGAAATCAGCAATGCCCTGTCTGCACCGGCCTCATATAATTTCCGAAGGTTATTGATAAACCCAACCTGCATGGAATTGGGCTGCAGACGATACACATCCAAAGAAGGAATCTCAGCCTGTCTCGCAATTTCCTTCTGTTTCTGAATGATCTTATTTCTGGTATAGAGATTGGAATAGGATTCAATGAACTGTTCAAATCCGAATGATTGCTGCGCATTCCATAACTGCTCAAATTCAGCCACTACATTCTGTGTGTACTCTCCCTGATCTGCAGATACAATCTTTGTATTCCATTCGCGGTTTGTTGTAAGGGCACTGAGGGTCATGTTGGAACTGCCGACAATAATCCGGTACATCTCCTCCTGCCGGAAAATATATCCCTTGGTATGGAAGCCTTCCTTTGAATTTTCCGTCACAAACATTTTTAACTCAATGTTTTTGAAATTCGCCAGAATGCGAAGGGCTTTCGGGTCGCTGAATGTCAGATAATCTGTGGTCAGTATCCTCCCGGGAATACTTCTCTGCTCCAGTTCTCTGAAGGTCTGAAGAAGCGGCGTAATCCCTCCCATGGTGATAAAAGCAACACTGATGGCAAATTCTTCGCAGGCCAATAACTCATCCTCAATGGATGAGATCACTTTCCGTCCTTCTCTGTAATTATTCGAAACAAACTGCGGCTTGTAAGCCAGATTGGATGATGTGTATTGATCAATAAAGGCTGTCTCCAGCCCCTGTCTCAGTTGTATAATTTTATTTTGTTTCATGGCAGCACTTTCATTTATAGATTTTTTTCGTTTATCGATCGCACCTGTTTTACTACTTACTGCCATAATAACTCTGTTTCATTCTTTTGTCGAGTTGGATTTCTCCCGCCTGCCCCGATTTTTAACAAAACACCCTTTCATCTGTTAAAGACAGTTGGTGGATTTTACTGGCTTTTTCACTTATTATTGTGTTAAAATAAATTGCAAAGGTGGGAATTATATGAGAAAGACATACCTTGATAATATCAAATGGATTACAGTCGTGCTGGTGGTGGTGTATCACGTCATCTACATATTCAACGGGGTTCAGCCCAATGGAGTAATCGGACCCTTTACGGATCCGCAGTATCAGGATCTGTTTCAGTACATTGTGTATCCGTGGTTTATGCTGCTGCTTTTTGTTGTCTCCGGCATGGGTGCACGATTTGCGTTAAATACACAGACCGGTCGGGAATTTATCAGAACCAGAACTGTAAAATTTCTGGTACCTTCCACACTTGGTCTGCTGGTATTCGGATGGATTCTCGGCTATTACAACATGCAGATCGCCGGAGCCTTTGAACAGATGGGTGCGGTTCCGAAACCTGTTTTGTACCTTATTATGTCAGTCAGCGGCAGTGGTCCTCTGTGGTACATCCAGCTGCTTTGGATGTTTTCCGTTCTTCTTATTTTAATCAGAAAAATTGAAAAGGATCGGCTGTACAGGATATGCGAAAAAACATCTGTTCCGGTTGTAATTTCATTTGTAATATTGGTATGGGCAGCTGCACAGGTTTTGAACACACCGATTATTGTTGTGTATCGCTTCGGAATCTACGGACTGGGATTCCTGCTGGGATATTTTGTATTTTCTCATGATGAAGTGATGAACAGACTCTCCCGACAGTGGCTTCTTCTGACTGTTCTGGGAATCGTCAGCTGCTGTACATTCACAATCCGGTATTGGGGACAGAATTACGCAGATCATGCCGTACTTGACACTCTTATGTGCAATGTATTCGCATGGTTCGGCACCCTGGCGGTATTGGCCTTTATGAAACGATGGGGTGGTTTTGAAAATGCTTTTACCCGTTTTATGTACAGAAAATCCTGGGGATTATACCTGTTTCACTACCTTCCCCTTGCGGCATGCAGCTATTATCTGACCGGATATATTCCGGGCATGCCTCCTGTTATCTACTATCTGGCAGCTGCAGTATCCGCCTTTGCAGGCGCATACATATTATATGAACTATTAAGCCGCATTCCGCTCATCCGATGGCTTGTTTGCGGAATCAGCAGAAAGAAGAGGTATTAAGATGTTTTCGGAAAACCTGACAGAACTGAGAAAGCTTCATAATATGTCTCAGGAAGACCTTGCAGAAAAGATCGGTGTGTCAAGGCAGACACTATCCAAATATGAAACCGGAGAATCTCTGCCGGACATTGAAAAATGCAGAATGCTGGCAGATGTCTTCGGGGTTTCGATTGATGATCTGATCAGCTATTCCCGTGACAATTCTATGGGACTCAATGTGCCGCCGAAAGGAAAGTATATCTTCGGAATGGTGAAGGTCGGTGATAAGGGGCAGATTGTGATCCCGGCAAAGGCGAGAAAGGTATTTGATATCAAACCCGGTGACAATCTCATTGTTCTCGGAGATGAAGGGCAGGGAATTGCGATTATAAAGGAGAAGGGACTGCTTGATTTGATTCAAACTGCGAAAGAAATTTTGTAATGAAAAACTCCCCATCATCCGATAAAAATGATGGGGAGTAATAAAGGGGGATATAATAGCTGCTTATTCTCGAAAATCGATCTCCTATTTATATTTCACAATATCAGTTTCCTTCGCCTTCACTGTTCCATTGGACAGAATCTCCACATTCTTTGCGTTTCCTTCATCAGTGATAACACACATGGTAACATCAGAATAGCCCAGTTCATACAGTCTTTCCTTGTTATAGGTAATCAAAGTCTGACCCTGTTTTACATCATCCCCACTTTTCACAAGGGTATGGAAGATTTCTTCCTGAAGATTAACGGTGTCCAGACCCACATGAAGGAGAATCTCCATTTTGTTCTTCATGGCAATTCCCACTGCATGCTGTGTCTTGTCAAAGGTAACAGTAACTTTTCCATCGCAGGGTGCGTAAATGGTATTTCCTTCCGGCTGGATTGCAAGTCCATCTCCCATGATTTTCTGGGAAAACACCGGATCTTCTACTTCTGTAATCGGAATCATTTTTCCGTCTGCATATGCCTTTAACGCGGTATTCTTCTTAAAAAACATAATTTCCTCCTTAACAACTGTATTTCTTTTCTTAAATATAGTATAATTACCCTACAAAAACAGGGGGTGACACAATTGATTATACTGAATCTGGACAATAGTACCATCAAAAATCTGAGCACGAACGAACTGGCTGTTTTACGTTATGTTTACGATCATACCTCTGAAGTTTCCAATATGAGTATACAGGAACTGGCGAAAAAAATCTCCTATTCAACCTCAACGATATTACGTTTCTGCAAAAAGCTGGGGTTTTCCGGTTTTTCCGAGTTTAAGTATGCCCTTCGCAGTGAAATTCAGAAGTCCGATGTCCCGAAAATTTCGCTTCCAAACAAACGGAGCAGCAAGATGATTATAAATTCTCTTTGTTCGGATATCGAAGCGACTTCTCATCTGCTGATGGAGGGCCGGCTGGATGCTGCGATCCGGTATCTGAACAGCGATATCCCTATTTATCTCTGGTCCCCGGGCGGCCTCACTTCTGTTCTGATTGACTATCTGGAAATGCTCCTTTTTGCTTCGGGAAGACAAAATGTACATAAAATTGAAACTCCCAAAACAGCAAATCATGTCATCAGCAATCTGGGGCCGGATAATATTCTGTTTGTCATCAGTTCAACCGGTGCGTATGCCCCAACTGTGAAATTAGTAAAACTGGCAAATATGAATCATATACCTGTGATTTCCATCACCCCTTATACCAATAACACCATTGCCAATCTTTCATCCGTAAACTTTTGTTTTTTTGCCAATCAAAGAGAAAATAATGGCGCGGAATATACTTCCCGTCTTCCTATTTTCTATACCATCAGCATGATTATCAAGTGTTATTTGAAATCCAAAGAACCCGGAGGTCCATTATGATTCCTTTACTGGAAAAAGCACACTCTATGCAGCTAACAGAAATGGAGCAGCATATTCTGACCTATTTTGAAGACAACCTCTCCACTGTTGCTTTTATGAATCTTGAAGAATTATCCCATATTCTTTATACGTCCAATGCAACGATTGTCCGTTTCTGTAAAAAAATAGGGCTGAACGGATTCAATGAATTCAAATATCAGTTAAAAAAAGAACTTTCACAGTTAAAACAGGATAGTTTTTCGTCAGATGATCTGGTCAGGCAGTCTCTGGCAACCTTTAAAGATAATATCGAATCACTTCATTTTGAAGATTTAGAGGAAATCAGAAGCCTTTTAATCAGCAACCGTCCCCTCTATATCTACGGAACCGGATTGAGCTGTACACCTGCCAGATATCTCCAGAATGCACTGACCAATCTGGATCGTTCCTGTATCCTGATTGAATTCACGGATCTTCTGGAAGCGATTACCTATAATATCAAAGATGATGCCATATTATTTATTATTACAACCCACGGTGACGCTGACCGTTACATGCAGATTTTCGAAAATGCGAAGCAGCGCAGAACTACAGTTATCCTGATTACCTGCCGGGAAGACAGTCCGCTGCTTCCATTCAGCTCATGTTCCATTGTAACCAATGACAAGAACAAACGATATCATAATACCGATATTAACTCAAGAATCGGAATTCTCACAGTGATACAGATTCTGATCGAAATGATCGCGAACGAGCTGCCTGTTAAAGCTTAAGAAACGCTTTTACAGCATCAGCTACAGACTGTACCTGGGGACCGTAAATTACGTGAATATGTGTTTCACTGGGTTTTACGATTCCCATGGAACCGGTCTTCTTTAAGATTTCTTCATTTACCAGACTCATATCTTTTAAGTCCACACGAAGTCTGGAAATGCAGTTATTTACAGTTAAAATATTGTCAATACCACCTAAGCCTTCTACAACCATGGAGGCTTTTTTCATTTTCTTATCATCCAGAGACGTGCCGGTATTTTCTGTTTCCTCGTCTTCTTCGTCAGATACATCAATGGAGATGTTCTTTCTGGAGAAATACTGGTAGAATACCACATAATAGATAACTGCATAGAATACACCTACAATGATTACCCAGTACCATCTGGATCCCTGCTGGAATACCCCCCAGATCAGGTAGTCAATGAGACCTCCGCCTGTATTGCCGATTACAACGCCCAGAACAGACATTAACATGAAGGACAGACCGCCCATTACGGAATGGAACAGGAATAGCGGAGGAGCAATAAACATGAAGGAGAATTCCAGAGGTTCAGTAATACCGGATACCATACTGGCAGCTACACCTGCAAGCAGAAGAGCTTTTACCTTCGGTTTCTTTTCTTCCGGACTGGTTTTATAAATTGCATATGCTGCTGCCGGCAGACCAAACATCATGAAAGGCATTTTACCCTGACCCAGGAATTTGGTAAAAGGTTCCAGTGTTGCCATATCAACTTTACCGACAAACTGCAGGAAAATATTCAGACAGCCTTCTACGCCTTCATATACACCACCAATGGCAGTTGTTCTGAAAATACCATTTAATACGTGATGAAGACCTGTCGGAATCAGTAATCGTTCCAGGAAACCGAAAATGAATACACCAAGTGCTCCTGCCTGTGCAATCATGTTACCGATTGCATTAATCACCGCAGATACGGGTCCCCAGATAATGGGAGAAACAACACCTGCTACAGTGGATGCAAGAATAACCGCCAGTGCTACAAATCGTTTTCCGCCGTAGAATGAGAATGCAACCGGAAATTCGATTTTGTGATATTTGTTATGCAATACTGCAGTAAGAATACCGATGATCATACCTGCCACAGCACCCATATCCAGTGTTTCCACACCCAGGATGGATGAGATTTTCATGGAACTGAAATCTAAAAAACCTGCATTGATCATGCATGCAGAAGTTGCAAGGAATGTATAGTAACCAATAAAACCTGCAAATGCCGCAACTTCTTTATCTTCATTTGCAAGACCAAATGCAATGGAAATTGCAAACAAGACTGGAATCAATGTAAATACAACGCCTGATGCTTTATTCAATGTTGTAATTAAAAAATTGATACCTGTGACCTGTAAGAAAGGAAGTGCTTGTACCACCTGTGGTTTCAATAATGCAGCTGTCAAACCAAGGACAATACCACATGCGGCAAGAGTTGCAATTGGCATCATCAAACTACGGCCAAGTGCTGAAAAGAAGTCCATAATTTTGTTCTTTTTCATATGCTGTTTCCTCTTCATATTTCTTGTATTATCTTAATTCGGGCCACATACCTTTGTTTGCTTCAATCAGTTTATCCAGCAGAGTTCTCGCCTTCTTTGCATCGTTAACAAGACGGTTGATAGTGAATGCCTGTAAAGCTTTGTTGTAAGAATTTTCGAAATATGCATCTACAATTAACTTTTCACAGGATACCTGATTTACCAGCAGACCCAGATAGAACTGAGGAATATTGCCGACTCTCATCGGACGGGGACCGTTGATACCAAGTTCACATACAACTTCAACCATGGCATCATCCTGCATATTGGCAATTGCACCGTTGTTTTCTACGATCAGAATGTGACGGTTGTTCTTGTTGAATGCAATTGCTTCTGCAACCTTGATCATCATTTCTGCATGTGCATCACTGATGTTTTCCAGTTTTGCACCCAGCTTGCCTTCCTTGATGATTTCATTGCATTCTTTGAATACTCTTGCTTCACGGCCGGCCATAACTTCATCTGCTCTTGTGAAGTTGGGATCCAGATGGCTTGCCTTGTAATCCGGATATAAGTAATACTGATCATATGTGTTAGGAAGATAATCCGGGAAGTCATTCATAATGGTCTGAACCATTCCGTAGGTATCTAACCAGGACTGATCACGCTGCTCTGCATCCTGAGGAAGGAAACCATTTTCCTTGATCAGTTCTTTGATTCTGGGAAGCAAATCTTCACCCGTTGTCTTATTATAGATATGTGTAAACCATCCGAAATGGTTTAAGCCAAAGTAAACGGGGTCCAGATCTTCCCAGTCACATCCCAGAAGACGGCTGCAGGAACGTACTACGTTTTCAGGCTGGTCGCAGATATTTAAGATTCTCTGATCATCGGGGAATTCTCTTCTTAAAGCTTCTGCAACAATTGCTGCCGGGTTGGAGTAGTTTAAGATCCATGCATCGGGAGAATATTTACGAATTTCGTGGATGGATTTGATCATATCCACACAAGAACGAAGACCGTATGCCATACCGCCGGCACCGCAGGTTTCCTGTCCGATCAAGCCCATGCTTAACGGAATATGTTCATCTTTTGCTCTCATCGGTAAGCCGCCGGATCTCATCTGCATGAAGACGAAGTCCATATCCTTGTATGCTTCTTCTGCATTTGTTGTATAGGAGAAGTCCAGACCGGGCATTTTCTCTCCGAATAAAATATCTCCGAACTTACCAATTGGTTCCTGACGCTTTTCGTCAATATCAAACAGTACTAATTTATTAAGGGGAAATTCTTCCTGCATTCTTGCAAAAGATTTTAAAAATCCCAATGTATATGTACTTCCGCCGCCAACAATACAAACATTATACTTTTTCATCATTATAGTTCTCCTATTCGTAATTTTTTTCTTTCTGCAAAGGCCTTTGTGAATGTATCTATACTATATACCAATCCAATTATTATGTAAATAATTTTGCTTTTCTTTGATTTTGTTTACATTTTAAAGCATTTATTACCTATATAGTAATTTTTTTCATTCAGTAAACAGTGATAATTGCATAAATACTGATACTTTATTTACTCATAAATGTAGTTATTACCAAAGTTCCGATTACTGACGTTTTGTGCTATATAAACATAAGAAAAAAAGTAAATATTTAATTAAGAAATAAAATTGTATCAATATTCCCCTTTTATATTTTCAGAAAGTAATAAAAAATTATGAAAGGACCCTCTTATGCAAGTTATCACAAAAGAAACCATCACAATTGCACCGAATACAGTGCGATTATGGAAAATGGCATACGTGTATGGAAAAAATACGATACCCTGTTTGTGGACGGTGAGGATTTTGATGCCATCGGAGCTTCCTTTGAAGA
>JALETI010000114.1 GCA_022781515.1 Lachnospiraceae bacterium | reverse complement strand
GCGATAATTTACCATAATTATCTGCCTCCAATAAATGATAGTCACACAATTGTGTGCCAACCATCATTATAGAGGTGAAATACCGGGTGGTACATCCAACCGGCAAGAGTGTCTTTAATCAGCGGCTTGATGGTACAGTTTTACCGTGCAGAATGACTTAAGTGACCGGTATATACACCAGCCTCGAAAACACTGCGTGTTTCCTCGGTGTGGCGTATCCGCCAAATAGACTTACAAAAATGTGCTCATGAATGCAAGCATTCACCGCACTTTTTATGTAAATCTGCTTGGCTCTGAACAATAACAAATGAAGCTGCTGCAGTGATATGCAGCAGCTCCTTACAAATTGTTACATTGACACGGCAATCAGTCTCTCTGAATGGATTTTCTGATCTCCAGAGACTTTTCTTCACTGATCAGCAGGCGGATCAGTTCCAGTCCCAGATCGATCGCATAGCCCAGTCCCCGTGCCGTAGTAATATTTCCATCGGTTATCACACCGTCTGTCACATGCATTGCACCATACAGACTGTTCTCCCATCCGGGATAGCAGGTTGCTTTTCTGCCCTCCAGTAAATGGAGTTCACCCAGTACACTGGGTGCCGCGCAGATTGCTGCAATTCTTCTTCCAGCCTTTGCAGCCTGTTTCAAAGCATCTGCAACAATGGACGATCCTTTCAGATTTGCTGTGCCGGGCATGCCGCCGGGCAGGAAAATCATATCTGCCTCCGCTCCATTTACCTGATCTGCACAGACATCGGTACGAATACGGATTCCGTGGGAGCCTTCCACTTCGCACTGTTCATGGATAGAAGTCATCACCACTTCAATTCCGGCACGTCGAAGCACATCAACCACAGCAAGGCATTCCACTTCTTCCAGCCCATTTGCCATATATGCAATTACTTTTGCCATAATTCTGTCCTTTCTGATCCCATTCCAATTCGGGTCAGAATTCATCATTCTGACCCGAATTCTCTTTTCACTCAGCCTGTTCTTCCGGAACAGTTACTGTGATTTTTTCCAGATGCCAGATATCATTCACGTAATCCTGGATGGTACGATCAGAAGAAAACTTTCCGACATTTGCCACATTGCGGATTGCAGCTTCTGCCCACCAGTCACTGTTGCGATACGCTTTTTCTACTTTTTTCTGTGCTTCCGCATAAGAATAGAAATCCTTCAGGATAAAATAGGTATCCGCTCTGGAAGTATCCAGTGTATTTAACAGAGAGTTATACAGCGGACGGAACCGATCCGGATCATCCGGTGAATAGAATCCGTTGATCAGCTGCATCAGTACACGGCGGATTTCCATATCATTGTTGAAAATATCCATAGGATCGTAGCCGCCATTCTGCTCATAGTTGATGACTTCATCTGCAGACATACCAAAAATAAATGCATTTTCCTCGCCGACTTCTTCTACAATTTCCACATTGGCACCATCCATGGTACCCAGTGTCAGGGCACCGTTCAGCATGAATTTCATGTTGCCGGTACCGGATGCTTCCTTGCTGGCAGTGGAAATCTGTTCGCTGACATCGGATGCTGCAAAAATAATTTCTGCATTGGATACACGGTAATCTTCAATAAAGACAACCTTAAGCTTACCGTTGATTGTCTTATCATTATTGATCACATCCGCCACACTGTTGATCAGTTTGATCGTCAGCTTCGCAATCCGATAACCGGCTGCTGCCTTCGCACCAAAGATAAAGGTACGGGGATAGAAATCCATATTCGGATTGCTGATCAGCTGATTATACAGATACATCACGTGCAGGATATTTAACAGCTGACGCTTATATTCGTGCAGACGCTTTACCTGTACATCAAAGATGGAACGGGGATTCACATCGATTCCGTTGTGTTCCTTGATGTATTTTGCCAGACGTACCTTATTCAGATACTTGATCTGCATAAATTCCGCCTTTGCTCTGGAATCCGCTGCATAAGGTTCCAGTTTCTTCATCTGTGAAAGATCTGTGATCCATCCATCACCGATTTTTTCAGTGATCCAGTCGGATAACAGCGGATTCGCATGGAGAAGGAAGCGGCGCTGTGTAATGCCGTTGGTTTTATTGTTGAATTTTTCAGGATACATCTGATAAAAATCTTTCAGTTCCTGTTTTTTCAGAATTTCCGTATGCAGTCTGGCTACACCGTTAACAGAGAAACCTGCCACAATGGCCATATTGGCCATTTTAACCTGTCCGTCATAGATAATAGCCATTTTACGGATTTTCTCCTGACTGCAGTCCGGATATTTTTCCATAATTTCCTTACAGAAGCGACGGTTGATTTCCTCTACGATGGAATACACACGGGGAAGCAGACGGGAAAACAGTTCAATGGGCCATTTCTCCAGTGCCTCTGCCATAATGGTATGATTGGTGTATGCACAGGATTTTGTGGTAACCTCCCATGCTTCATCCCAGGTAAATTCATAATCATCCATCAGAATCCGCATCAGTTCCGGTATAGCAACGGTGGGATGAGTATCGTTCAGCTGGAAAACCACCTTCTCATGAAGTTTGTGCAGGTCCGTATGCTTCGGATTTCTGAGATACTTGTCGATGGCTGTCTGGATGGAAGCAGAAATGAAGAAATACTGCTGCTTCAGACGCAGTTCTTTTCCTGCATAATGTTCATCATTGGGATACAGAACTTCCACAATGTTTTTCGCCAGATTCTCAGATTCCACCGCTTTCCGGTAATCACCGCGGCCAAATTCCTGCAGATTAAAGGTATCCATGGGTTCTGCGTCCCAGATTCGCAGGGTATTCACCACATGATTGCCGTAGCCGACAATGGGGAGATCATAGGGTACTGCTTTTACAGCCTGATATCCTTCCACGCTGTAATGATCCCTGCCGTTTTCATCTTTTCTGGAAGAAACATAGCCGCCGAATTTGACGATTTTGGTATACTCATCACGACGAATCTCAAATGGATTTCCATATTTTAACCAGTCATCCGGTACTTCCTTCTGATATCCATCCCGGATTTCCTGTTTGAACATACCATATTTGTAACGAATACCGCAGCCGTATGCCCGGTATCCCAGGGTTGCCAGAGAGTCCAGAAAACATGCAGCCAGACGTCCGAGGCCGCCGTTGCCCAGTGCATAATCCCGCTCGGAATCTTCAATTTCATTGAGATTCAGACCCAGTTCTTCCAGTGCCTGTTTCACCACTTCGTGTGCCTGCAGGTTGATGATATTGTTGCCGAGAGCACGGCCCATCAAAAATTCCATGGACAGATAATAGACCATTTTGGCATCCTGCTCATCAAAAGCTTTATGGGTAGCCATCCAGTCTTCCACAATAATTTCCTTTAACGCATAGGCAACTGCATTGAAAAGCTGATGGTTATCCGCTTCTTCAATGGTCTTGCGATAGAAATTTTTGAGGTATTCCTCAATATCATTTTTAAACAGTTCTTTATCCAGTTTCACCATAGGGAATAATTCCTTTCTATCGTGGCTTTTATTTGTTTACTTTTACACCGAGTGTCACCTTGTGTCCGTTGATATTCCATTCTTTTGTATAACCATCCACAGAACCGGTTACCACATCATCTGCAAGAACGTATTCTTTCACCGCTTCGGTATTGCGGTTTAACAGTCCTGCAATTTCCTCACTGCCATCTGCATATACGATGATATGATCTGTAATCTGGAAATCTGCTTCTTTACGCATGGTCTGAACCTTGCTTGCCACTTCACGAAGCAGACCTTCTTCAATCAGTTCCGGAGTCAGGTTGGTATCCAGAACAACGGTGATGTTCTTGTCCTGTTCGGATACAAAACCGGGAATCTGAGCGGTATCGATCAGCAGGTCATCCTTTGTCAGAACCACTTCATTGCCGTCCACATCAAATTTCAGAGAGCCGGTTTCATTCAGTTCATCCATGGCCTTATTTCCATCCAGATCAGCCAGGATGCCCTTGATTTTACCAAGAAGTTTGCCGTACTTCGGTCCCACGGTACGCATCTGCGGTTTAAAGCTGTAGGATGTAAAGCTTCTTACATCATCTGTAAATGCAACCTTCTTCACATTCAGTTCGTCTGCAATAATGGACTGGTAAAATTCAGGAAGAACTACTTCACTCTTTACAAACATCTGGCCGATGGGCTGTCTGTTCTTGATACCGGAACCATTACGGCATGCACGGCCCATAACAACGATCTTCAGAACGGTTTCCATGTATTCTTCCAGCTCTGTATCAATGAAATCTTCATTTACTTTCGGGAAGTCACAAAGATGTACACTTTCCGGAGCGGTCGGATCCAGAGAACAAACCAGATTTCTGTAGATCTGCTCGGTCATAAAAGGAATCATGGGAGCTGCAGCTTTTGAAATGGTAACCAGAGCGGTATACAGTGTCATGTACGCATTGATCTTGTCCTGAGGCATACCCTTTGCCCAGAAACGTTCTCTGCTTCGTCTTACATACCAGTTACTCATATCATCCACAAATTCTTCCAGAAGTCTTGCTGCTTCCGGAATTCTGTATGCAGCAAGGTTTTCATCCACACCCTTTACCACAAGATTCAGTTTGGACAGCAGCCACTTATCCATTACAGACAGTTTATCATATTCCAGTGTATATTTTGTTGCATCAAATTCATCCAGATTTGCATACAGTACAAAGAATGCATAGGTATTCCACAGAGTACCCATGAACTTTCTCTGACCCTCTGTCACCGCACCGTCATGGAAGCGCTTGGGCAGCCAGGGTGCAGAACTGGTGTAGAAATACCAGCGGATTGCATCTGCGCCGTGCTGCTGCAGAGCTTCCATGGGATCCACCGCATTTCCTTTGGACTTGGACATCTTCTGTCCATCTTTATCCTGAACGTGACCCATAACGATAACGTTCTTGAAAGGCGCCTGATCAAAGATCAGTGTGGAAATGGCAAGCAAAGAATAGAACCATCCACGGGTCTGGTCAACGGCTTCGGAGATAAAATCTGCAGGGAACTGCTGCTTGAACAGATCCTGATTTTCGAAAGGATAATGGTGCTGTGCGAAAGGCATGGAACCGGAATCGTACCAGCAGTCAATTACCTCCGGTACACGGTGCATTTCTTTGCCGCAGTCCGGACACTTGATGGTCACCGCATCAATGTAAGGACGATGCAGTTCAATATCTTCCGGACAGTTATCGGACATTTCCTTCAGTTCCGCAATGCTGCCGATGGCATGTCTCTTGCCGCATTCACATTCCCAGATATTTAACGGTGTTCCCCAGTAACGGTTACGGGAAAGACCCCAGTCCTGTACATTTTCAAGCCAGTCGCCGAAACGTCCCTTACCAATGGATTCAGGAACCCAGTTGATGGTATTGTTATTGGCAATCAGACGATCCTTTACAGCTGTCATACGGATGAACCAGCTGTCTCTTGCATAGTAAATCAGCGGAGTATCACATCTCCAGCAGAAGGGATAATCATGTTCGAACTTCGGTGCGTCAAACAGTTTGCCTTCCTTATCCAGATCGGCCAGAATCAGCGGATCCGCATCCTTTACAAATTTACCTGCATAGGGAGTTTCCGCTGTCATCTCACCTTTTCCGTCTACCATCTGAACAAAAGGAAGGTTGTAATGACGGCCTACGTTGGCATCATCTTCACCGAATGCGGGAGCAATGTGAACGATACCGGTACCATCTGACATGGTTACATAATCATCACAGGTAACAAAATGTGCTTTCAGATTCTGTTTCTTTACAGCTTCCCCTGTACATGCGAATAACGGCTCATATTCTTTGTATTCCAGATCTTTGCCTTTGAAAGTATCCAGAACTTCATATGCCTTTTCGCCATCCTTTGCCAGACCGCCCAGAACTTTGTCCAGAAGCGCTTCTGCCATATAGTAGGTATAACCGTCTGCAGCCTTTACCTTGCTGTAGGTTTCTTCCGGATTCACACACAGTGCCACATTGGAAGGCAGTGTCCAGGGAGTTGTGGTCCATGCCAGGAAATAAGCATCTTCTCCAATTACCTTAAAACGTGCAACCGCAGAGCGTTCCTTCACAGCCTTATAGCCCTGGGCTACTTCGTGGCTGGACAGAGGAGTCCCGCAGCGGGGGCAATAGGGAACAATTTTAAAGCCCTTATAAAGCAGGCCCTTTTCCCAGATCTGCTTCAGTGACCACCATTCGGATTCAATATAATTATTTTCATAGGTTACATAAGGGTTGTCCATATCAGCCCAGAAACCGACAATATCGGAAAACTGTTCCCACATACCTTTGTATTTCCAGACACTTTCTTTACAGTGATTGATAAAAGGTTCCAGACCATATTCTTCAATCTGTTCCTTTCCATCCAGTCCAAGCATTTTTTCCACTTCCAGTTCCACAGGAAGACCGTGCGTATCCCATCCTGCTTTTCTGGGAACCATTGCACCCTTCATTGCTGCGTATCTGGGAATCATATCCTTGATTACACGGGTTTCCACATGACCGATGTGGGGTTTTCCGTTTGCAGTAGGCGGTCCGTCATAGAAGGTATAAACAGGACCTTCCTTACGGGAATCAATACTCTTCTGGAAGATCTTATTGTCTGCCCAGAATTTTAACACTTCCTGTTCTCTCTCAACGAATTTCAGATCGGTGGAGACTTTCTGATACATAATCTGTTACCTCCAAATTATAAATACTATGATGCCGAGGTCAGAGTTTTTGACCTCCCGGGTGATATAGTACGTCATTCAATGAAAAAAGGCTCCGCCCGCAATCGGACGAAGCCTGAAAATATCTCTTCGTTATACCACCAACTCTAACAAGTCTGTTCCCTGTAACGGTGGGAATCCGGCACGGCTTACGCAATTTCTCTCTCAGCCTGCAACTCGGGAGTGATTCTGCAGATAAAGTAACTCACCGGCTTCCACCAGCCCCGGCTCGCTGTCAGTCCTTTGCCTATCTGCACTGTCTCCGTCAACGTTTTTAATCAAGTAAATATTATAATGAAAGAGAGGATGATTGTCAAGAGTCTGGCAAAACATAGGGAATCTAAAATAAAAGTCATGAATAATATTTCCGGATGCAATCATAATCTTCGTATGGAATCATAAGATTCTTACCCTTATCATCCAGTAAATAAAGATTTTTATTAATCGCAACTATTTTATTGACAAGTTCTGTACAACTGTCTGCAACAATCTCCAGAAACCATCCCACCTGAATTAAATTATCTGTTTTTTGTACATAATCCCCTGGATGAAATCTTGACATTGCAGCCGTAACTCCATTCATTTTTTCGATGAATTCATTCCCGACAACCTCTTTTACATATCCTGGTTTCGCCCAGTATAAATATGTAGCACTGTATTTTCCTTTTGGTGAAAAATCAATTTCACTCAAGTTTATTTCCGGCTTTCGTCCCATGGCCAGATCTACCATACACTCCAGATAATTGAAATGATAATTCGCTTCTGTGGAGACCCAACAGCCAATTCCATCCATACGGCATCCCATTTCCAAAAAATAGTATTTGCCATCTTTACGAATCGCCTGTAAAAACATAGCTCCCTCTCTATAATTCAGACGTTCAGCCAACTGATTGATCTTATCCGATATCTCATTTACATATTCATCATAATATCGACTCTGATTTAACAGCATCGTCTGATTCATGCGTTCATTTACCCTGACAAGAAGCTTATCATTCATGCACACTAAATATGGAATTCCTTCATGAACATAATATATGATATCTACTTCCACTCCTTCCAGGTATTCCTCAACAATAATTTTGCCGCTTTGTGAATGCTGCAGAGAATTCATATATCCAGCTTTCAGTTCTTCTTCATTATGGCAGATAAAAAAACCTTTTTGTGAGCTGGCATCGGCAGGTTTCACTACCACCGGATATTTTATCGTTTCAAGAATATCTGCTTGAAATGATGAATCCATGTGATACCAATGTGCAACATCCATTCCACATTCTATACAATGTCTTTTAAATCGTTCTTTATCACGTCCTGTAAGCCAGCCCTCATCCGAAGCATAAAATGGAAGATCCAGTCTTCTGCATAATTCCTTTGTCATATCAAGACAAAACTCATGATTTCCGGAAAATACCCATGAAATCTGCTGTTCTCTGCAGTATCTCTCCAAAAGATCGATATCGCCAACACTGATCATCCAGTATTCATCTGCTTCTTTCTTTAAAGGAGCTTTTTCAAGTGTATTGTTATCTGTAATAATTGTATATATGCCCTGCGATTTTGCATATTTTAATGCAAATGCCGTTGCACTGTCGATTCCCATAAATAACATTTTCTTTTCTTTTTTCATATCATCACTCTGTTTGTTAATTATTCCATCTTTTCTTTATCTGTTCATAGTATCCATTAATATGGATCAGCAGATCATTTCCCTGTTTATCATAAAAATGAAGCATCTCATTTATTTCTCTGATTTTCTGATCCATTTCTTCATGATTATCTGCATAAATCGTAATATCAAAAGCAATGGAGCGCATATTGTCATTGGGCTGCACAACATCTCCTTCATTAAAATTATCCAGCAGGAATACAATATCATCCCTTTGATACATTTCATCTCTTCCTGTTATCCGATCAATTTCCCCCGGTTTACACCAGATCATATATCCCACACTGATTTCTTTTTGATCATTCATTTCAACAGATTTCCAGTCCCGGTCTGAAATATCCATTCCGGCTGCCAGATCGACCATCAATTCCAGCTGACTGAATCCATAAAGTCTTTTAAAATGTCTCCAGGATCGAATGCCGTCCAGACGATATCCGTACTCCAGGTTATAATAGATACCATCTTTGAAAATTCCCTGGAAAACACATGCTCCATTTCGACATCCCAGATTATCTGCAAGCTTTTCAAACTTCGGAAGCAATTCCTCTTTTATATATTGCAGATACGCACTGACATGAATGCCAAAACCAAAATTTTTTCTTCCGTTGATTTCAGTCATCATGTCTTCTGACAATCCAAACATCGTCAGTTTTCCATCGTTCAGGAAACAGAACAGATATACTTCGTCTCCATCAATATAATCTTCAACAAGAATATCTTTCTTTTCTGAAAATGGAAGTGCTTTCTCATATGCCTCTTTAAGCATTTTTTCTTCTCTGACCACAGCCAATCCCTGTTGTGCACAGGAGTCAGTGGGTTTCACAATAACCGGGTAATGAATTTTATCCAAATCTGACCGTTTGAAATTTTCATCCAAAGCATAGCGTTTCGGAGTTTCCAGGCCGACTTCCCGGCATTTCTCTTTATAATACGCTTTATCACGGGAAGCACGCCATCCTTCATCCGATGCATAAAAAGGCAGACCAAGCCGCTCACATATTTTTTTACACTGATCAATGCAGAATTCATGATTTCCTGCATAAACATGAGTCACTTTTTCTTCCCTGCATTTCTGCTCCAGTGCATCCAGATCTGCAACACTGATCATCCAGTAATCATCAGCCAATTGTTTTTCTTTTACTTTTTCCGGAGGATTAAAATCCGTTACAATTGTATGGATTCCTTTTGACTTTGCATATGTAACGGCATCCATAACAGAGTTGTCAACTCCTAAAAATAATAAACGAGTTTTCATGTCAATTTCCTCTTCTCTTCTTTTTTACACGTTTCTTCCAATAAATCCAGATCTGTAACACCAATCATCCAATAATCATCAGCTGCTGATTTTAACGGTTCTTTTTCCGGACCGTAATAATCTGTAATAACAGTGCTTACGCCAAGTTCCTTTGCATATGCAAGTGCTGCTTCTGTTGAACTGTCAACACCCAGAAACAATAATTTTTCTTTGGGTCTCATATGATTCTCCTTCATGATTATTCCAACGTATAGCGATTCAATAATTCTGATAATTCATCTTTGCTGTTATACATCATAACATCCAGAATGGATAATCCCGGTAAAAAATCGCCCTTTCCCTGTTCATATACAATATCCGGATTCATACGGAGAAAATTCAGTCTGATACCTTCTGCTGCAAACTCGTCCTTACTATATATATTTGTGCCGCCAATCGCATTGATATAGGCATCACAACCTCTTTCCTTACAGACATCCAGAATACGCTGCTGCCCCCGATGTTCATGATTCATTTTCAAACCGGATGCCGTATATATCTTTGTTTTTATACCAAGATAATCTGCAATGGCACGATTGGAATATTCAAGAAATTCACCCACTCCCACAGCATCATACATTACAGTTTTTTCAAAAAGTTCTGCAACCTCTTTATAATATGGAGCATGCACATATGCATTTTGAACTTTTTTCAAAAGATCCATCCGATCCTTTTCACTCATACTCATTTCATGATCACAGATTTTTCGATTCTGGCTTGGCTTTTTTATTTTTATGCCAAAATACTGCGCCTCACAATTTATTTTAATACGATTTCTATGAATCCATCCTCCTTTAATAAAATTCACATCATCATAAATAATATATTCATCAACATAATTCATTAACTGCCAGTATCCGAGATATGGATAAAAATACGGCTGCATCATTCCAAGTTTCATCCCGTTTCTCCTCTCTGTTATCTTTAAATATTAATTTCCACCATTTTTAATCCGTTCCATACATCTTTCGATAATAACTCTGATATTCACCGTTGATGATCGGTTCCCACCAGGTTTGATGATCCAGATACCATTGAACGGTTTTCAGAATGCCCTCATCAAATGAGGTCTCCGGATACCAGCCAAGTTCTGTCTGAATTTTTGTGGGATCAATTGCATAGCGCATATCATGCCCTTTTCGGTCTGCAACATGTGTGATCAGACTCTCAGGCTTTTGAAGTATCCGGCAAATTTTCCTGACAATATCAATATTACGCATCTCATTATGTCCGCCCACATTATAAATCTCGCCGATCTGTCCCCTGTGAAGAATCAGGTCAATGGCTTTACAATGATCCTCTACATATAACCAGTCGCGTACATTTAAGCCATTGCCGTAAACCGGTAATGGCTTATCGTGCAAGGCATTGATTATCATCAGCGGAATAAGTTTTTCAGGAAAATGATACGGTCCGTAATTATTGGAACATCTGGATATGGTAACCGGAGTTCCATATGTTCTGTAATAGGCCATCACAAGCAAATCAGCAGATGCTTTCGAACTGCTGTACGGTGAACTCGCATGGATCGGTGTATCTTCTCTGAAAAACAGATCCGGCCTGTCCAGGGGAAGATCACCGTAAACTTCATCCGTTGAAACCTGATGAAATCGTTTTATACCAAATTCCCGGCAAATATCCAGCAAAACGGCTGTACCCATAATGTTGGTCTGAAGAAATACTCCCGGATCGGTTATGGAACGGTCCACGTGGCTTTCTGCAGCAAAATTCACTACCATATCCGGATGTTCTTCTTCAAACAGTCTGTGGATCACTTCTCTATCACAAATATCTGCTTTTACAAATCGAAATTCCTGGTCATCCATTATAGGTTCCAGTGTTGAAAGATTCCCTGCATATGTAAGCTTATCAATACAGATGATTCTATCATCTGGATGATTTTTTCTCATATAAAAAATAAAATTACTTCCGATGAAACCGGCTCCTCCGGTTACTACAATCTTCATACTAAACACCTTACTTTATAAACCGGCCTGATGCAACATCAAGCAATCGTTTTCCATACGTGGAGTTTCCATATGCCTGTGCTGCCGCAACCAGCTGTTCTTTTGAAATCATCTGATAACGATAGGCGACTTCTTCAGGCGCTGAAACAATAATTCCCTGAAGATTCTGAATCATCTGAATAAAAGATGCCGCCTGCATCAGACTGTCAATTGTACCTGTATCAAACCATGAAAAACCCCGTCCCATTACAGAACAGCATAAGAGATCCTGTTCCAGATACATTGTATTTAACGATGTAATCTCCAGTTCTCCCCGGACAGACGGTTTCACCTTCTTTGCCAGTTTACTGACACCGGGCGGATAAAAATAAAGCCCTGTCACTGCATAATTACTTTTCGGATTTGTCGGTTTTTCTTCAAGAGATAATACTTTTCCGGTTATATCAAAATCTACTACTCCAAAAGGTCTGGGGTCTTCTACATAAAACCCAAAGACGGATGCTTTTCCGTCATCTGCTCTTTTCGCTGCATTTTTCAGCATATATCCCAATCCGTTTCCATAGAAAATATTATCTCCCAGAATCATTGCACAGCTGTCATCACCAATAAAGTCCTCACCAATAATAAATGCCTGTGCCAGTCCTTCCGGTTTTTCCTGTACGGCATAACTCAGTTTGATTCCAAACTGATGCCCATCACCCAGAAGATTCCGAAACCGGGGTGTATCCTCCGGTGTTGAAATGACCAGAATGTCTTTAATATTTGCCAGCATCAAAGTACACAGAGGATAATACACCATTGGTTTATCATAAATTGGCAGCAGCTGTTTCGAAGAAACCAGAGTCAGCGGATATAATCTTGTACCTGAACCGCCTGCTAAAATAATTCCCTTCATTTTCTATCACCTCTTAGGAAAAAATCAATACAACTCCGTTTGCCGATTTGTCTAAATACTTTCAAAAATATGGATTATTTTTCTTCAGATAACGAAATAAATAACAATTCACCAGCCTGCATTTCCAGAACTTCTTCTCCTGTAAATTGTTCCTGTTTCGAAACAATTCCATCTGGATATTCTGTATTTACCCGCGTATAAGTAGCACTTGAGTGCACGGAATTACTTAACAGACAGAAACGAACTATTTTATTGCTTGTGTTAGCCAGCAAAATAGCATCTTTTTCTCCAGAGGCTGCACATGCGAATACGCCTTGATCCAGTGGATCTCTTTTATACGAAATTTTTACCTGGTTTTTCAAGTTCCTCAACTGGCTAAATGACCAAATACCATAATAACCTGGAAGTTTTTTCCCATCTGACGTATATAATCCACACCATTTCGCATATTCACCTGTCATCGTTCCATCATAATACATTGCTGCATCTACGTTAGAATTCTGCATCATAATCATACATGCTGCATAAAATGATGCCATTTCAGGCGACTGTATTTTCTCCCAGGTTGTCTCTATATTTGTCCAGTCATCTACATAATTCCATTCATCTAAAAATGTCGTAGTATCATTATAGCCATTTTGATCAAGTATCTTGCGCACCAAATCAGCTCGATGAGCAATATCAGAAGGAGTATCTGTATATATATGCCAGCTAAAAAAATCCAATGGAGTATCTTCACCATCATCAGTAATTCCATCAAGAAAAGCCTGTACACTTTCCTCAGAAGCTGAAGCCAAAACACCTCCCCCAATATGAATATCCGGATATAATTCTTTCAGATAACGTGCAGTCACCTGATATAACTTATAATAATCTTCGATTTTACCAATCCACTGGCGACTCTGATCCGGCTCATTCCAGATTTCCCAATATTCAATACCATACTCAAATCCGTCATTCCACCCTTCATTATAATGAGCTATAATATTTCCACAAACTTCAGCCCACTTTTCATAATCCTCCGGTGGATACTGATATTTTGCCTCATTTACAGAAGTCGCAATCGATTCCCCAAGACGATAAAATACTTTTGCACCAGAATCCTGTATATTTGCTATGTATTCATCCGTCCCTGAAAAATCGTAAGCATCCGCATCATCGGCTTTCCGACTGAAATCAGGGAAAATACAATGAATATCAATAAACATATCACTGCCATCCGGATATTCCATATCATGGGTACGGACATATGGAACATCAAGTTCCCTGTACATTTTGGTCATATCTAATCCCCATTCAATTTTATCATCCTTTATTGAAGCATTTGATTTCGGACCATTATTGATACCATTAAGCGGTTTGATCTTTCCGATCGTATTTGAAAAATCAACTGTCAGTGTAGGTGTAATAACCGGAATATCATCCGTTTGATCATTCTTTTTCATACAGCTGCTCAAAACCATCATTGATAGAATACCGATTATGATAATTCTTTTATATTTGTTCATACCACACCATCTCCACTTCTCATATGCGATTTCCATTTTTCATAATAGTCATCTATATAAATCAACAAATCATTGCCCTTCTTATCATAAATATGAATACAATTGTTAATCTAAAAAAGGCTTCCAATTCATTGATTTTCTTAAAACTGTTTCTGCTCTTACTTTTTACAAGAAATAATAATTCTGCAAACTCGATCAACATCTGCTTCTGAGAGCGTTGGATATAATGGAAGCGTTAATACTCGTTCACTCAGGTATCTGGCTACCGGTGTTTTTTCTGGGTCAAAACGTCCCTTATAGCAATCGAGCATATTTGTTAATGGATAGAAATACTTTCTTGCATAAATTCCCTCTTTAGCAAGTGCTGCTGCAACTTCATTTCGACTACATCCAAATATCTTTTCATCAAAGATCACAGGAAAATACGCATAATTCGATTTAACATTCATCTGAATTGGATTCAACTGAAGTCCTGGAACCTTATCCAGATGTTTCCGATAACGTTGAACAATTTTACCTCTAAGCATAATATTATTATCAATATCACGCAGGTTGCAAATTCCCATGGCTGCACAGAATTCATTCATCTTTGCATTTGTACCGATTCCAAGTACAGTTTCTGCATCGCGGATTCCAAAATTTTTTAATTGATTGACTCTGTATCCCAGTTCACTGTCATTGTGGCATACTGCGCCACCTTCAATCGAATTAAATACCTTTGTTGCATGAAAACTGAAACAGGATGCATTTCCAAAAGTACCGATTCCCTTACCTTTATATGTGCAGCCAAATGTATGTGCTGCATCATACACAACCTTTAATCCATTTTTTTCTGCAATCCGATTAATTTCTTCTACATTACAAACATTTCCATAAACATGAACAGGAACGATTGCAGAAGTACGATCAGTGATTAAACCCTCAATTTTTCTTACATCGATCGTAAAGTCGGTCGGATCCACATCACAAAACACTGGCTCAAGACCATTCCTTACAATGGCATGAGTAGTCGATGAAAATGTAAACGGAGTTGTAATGACCTCCCCCTGCAGATTCATAGCCTGCAAAGTCAGTTCCAGTGCCATATGGCCATTCGTAAACAGATCCAGGTTCTCCACACCAAGATAATTGATTAATGCCTTTCGAAATTTTTCATGCTTTGGTCCCATATTAGTAAGCAAATGTGTATTCCAAAGCTCCCGAA
Source organism: Lachnospiraceae bacterium (assembly GCA_022781515.1). Classification (GTDB taxonomy): domain Bacteria; phylum Bacillota; class Clostridia; order Lachnospirales; family Lachnospiraceae; genus TWA4. The sequence continues at coordinate 25,626 of JALETI010000114.1, read as the reverse complement.
TTTCCTCCACATATTCTTCAAATGGCGGCATTGTTGATTGTGTAACAAATATTTTTTCACTCATTATGTATTATCCCCCCCCTGCAGATTCATTTCGAACTTTCGTATACAGCAAATATCCCAACAGACCGCCTGCCGAATTACAGATGAGATCATCCACATCAAACCAGCCAAGTCCTGTCACATGTTGTATCGTTTCAATAAACAAGGAACAAAACAGGCTGCATACAGTAATTTTTATCCATGAACAGTAGTATTTTCCAATCCACTCTGGAAGGATATATCCCACAGGCATAAAAAGAAGAATATTCAATATTGCTGTTTCAATTGGTTTTGTTGTTGTAAACAGAGCTCCTGATTTATTTGAACAAACAAAAGAAAAAAAATTACTTATCCTGATCGGATGCAGCAGAGATCGTGTAATCGTATAAAACGGGATAAAATTGGTAACATTATCCCCGGAAGGAATTCTTGAAAACAATGTAAAATAAAGTAATCCAAGAATATAAATAATACTGATCATAAAAAGTATTATTCTATAGAATCTTTCGTCACATCTCACTTTTATCAGGATCAAAAAACCCACCGCAACCACAATACAGGCAAAAAGTATTCGTGTCAATATTTCTTATCCTTTCATCGTTCTTTTCTTCACTATTTTATGTATTACCGGATAAACAATGGAATATAGATACTGAAACGCCTCCATTTGAAACAAAATGGATCCAGCAATATAAACGACAGCTCCTCCTGATACCTGAATACATAAAGTCAGAAATAATGGAAAATGAAGAAACGACATTGGATAAATACATACTCCCATAAAAACAGACAGCATAATGTTCGGTAAAATATCCTTAAGTTGTTCCAGATATCCATAATTCAAAAGTTTCCGATTTGGCCACGCATTAATAATCTGTGCAATTACGCTTTCTGCCAGAAGGCTGCAGGCCATTGCATATACACCATACCACATCGTTGTAATCAATAATATGGTTCCCACAAATTTTTTTACTATTTCAAGGAACAGATACAGATCACTTCTCCCCATTGCTTTAATTGCATTCAAATTCGCTGTATGAATTGGGTAAAACAGACACGTAATACACACAATACGCATAAAAGGTACACAATCCAGCCACTTATCTGTCAAAATCAGACTCACAAGAGGAGATGCACAAACTGATAGTCCAATCATCATTGGAGAAATAATATACGTACTCACTGTAATTGCTCTTCTCGTCATGTTTTTTACCCTGACATTATCATCCTGTTCTTTTGACATAACAGGAAGAAGAACACTATCAATAGATGTGTTTACATTTGTAATGATCAGATTTGGAAATTGCTTTGCTCGATTAAAAAAAGCCAGATCTGATGAAGAATACAGCTTTCCAATAATCAACTGACGTACATTATTATAGACTGTATTTAACAATGACGAAATCAGAAGTTTCCAGCCATACGAAAATAGTTCTCTTAACCGATCAAAAGAAAACATTTTTTTCGGGCGCCATCGTACTGTTATCCACAGAACAAATGTATCTACAGCTATATTAATAATCTGTTGTGCAACTAAGGCCCAGATTCCCATTCCCATATATGCCATAATAATTCCAACTATGGCTGCACCAACTGTTCCACCAAGTGTCGAAAAAAAGAAACGCTTAAACTGCATTGTCCGTGATACATAAGCCTGTTGAACATTTTTCACCCCGGAAATAACCAGTGTCAGACTCAAGACACGAATAACAGGAGACAGCGATGGAATTTTATAAAAATCAGCAATTGCGGGTGCCACTAAAAACATAAACAAATACAGCAAATTGCAAACCGTAATGTTAAAATAAAATACGGTCGAAAAATCCAGATCATCTGCATCCTTTTTCTGAATCAGTGCATTCGCCATTCCACTATCAATAAATACATTCAGAATAGTGATAAAAACAGTTACAAGAGCAATCGTTCCATATACCTCTGGATCAAGCAGACGAGCCAGAACTACAGATACAATGAACGTAACAAGCTGTGCACCACATCGCTCTGCAAAACGCCACAAAAAATTTGTAATTACTTTTTTATTATTCATTGTTGACAGAAACCTCTTTTTTCATTAGTGCCCGCGACCCTTTTGCCATAACTTTAAAGCCCAGAATGCATGACATTTCAAAAAAAGAATCAGTTTCTTTTTGGGTGTCATTTCCCTTCTCAATGACAAAAACTTTTTATCATATATCTGCCTTCTATCCCGATTTAAGGATGCAATCTGAAACTCATATTTCAATTGTGCGTACTTAATGCTTTCAGAATATTTATAATTAGTTTCATCATCCACCATATCCAGAAGTTTCATCATTTGCTTCACATGTTGAACCATTACATTCTGATGCTGCTCCATATGAAGCGTCCATGAATTATCCGCTCCACGCCGATAAGCAGACATGAATTCATGCAGGAAGAGAATGCCTCCCCTCATTGCTCCATTCATCTGGATAGCATAATCAATTGGATATTTTTCAACAAATCGAGCAGGTTGTTCTTTCATAGACCGCCTGTAAAACAAGGAATTCGTTGCCAGAAAATTTCCGCCACCAGTAATTATCTGATCCATGGTCAGGATTCCATCTTCCTTCATTGGCTCAACAAAACCAATGGTCTTTTGATTTCCTGCACTAACCATATATGCACTATGGGCACACATATCACATTCAGGATGTTTCTCCATTGCATCATATTGCTTTTGCAACTTCAGGCTTGATGTCCAGTAATCATCTCCTTCACATATTGCCAGATATTTTCCTTTTGCTCTTTCAATGAGAATATTTCCAGGATATCTTCCCTTTGAATACTGATTTTCTGAGAAATATTCCGGTTTTATCAAATCCGGATACTTTCTTTCATAATTCCGGATAATATCAGCTGTTCTGTCTGTTGAGGCATCATCGCTTATTAATATTTCATACAAAAAATCTGTTTTCTGATTCAGAAAACTATTTATCGCATCTGCAATATATTTTTCCTGATTATATGCACAACAAATTATACTAACTTTGATTTCACGTTCCAATACAGTCTTCCTCTTTTCATTGATGAGTGTTATGACTCATATCTTTTCATTTCCTGACATAAGCATCAAATTGTTCAAATTCAAATGCAAGAATTGCCTGTTCCAATTTTCTTCCTGACAGGTTCTCTGAAGAATAACCACGAAAATTCCTTTCTAATTCATACGCCATTACTATAAATACAGCTTTCTGAATTTCTTTCCCAAGTTTACTAACCCTTGTATATGTAAGCCTGATCTGATTTAACATATATTCGTAATAAGATTGTGTCACTCTCATGCCAAGCTTTTCCCTATCCTGCATGAGTTTTAATGTAACCCATAATGAATCCAGACTTTTTGGATTTCCTGCACTTGTTTGAGTTATAGATTTTCTGTTTACTCTTCGTTCATATATAACATCACTAATTCCAAACAGCACGCTCGCTTTCGGAAAAATAATCTGATGCATTACACTATCTTCAAACCAGTAGTTTTCTGGAAATTGTACATTTCCAAATAATTCCCTACGATACACCTTTCCCCAAGTGTGTCCTTTTAATTCCTGCTCAGATAAGAGAATTCCTGCTTTCTGAATATATTTTTTATGAAACCAGCAGTATTTTCTAAAATTATAGTAACTTCCGGCAACGATATCTGCACCCGTTTTCTCAGCATTTGATACCAGTTTGTCCACAGCATCTGACGTAAGGCAATCATCTGAATCAACAAACATAACATATTTCGCCCGTGTATGAAGTAATCCCGTATTCCTTGCACCTGCCAGTCCTTTATTCTCCTGATGAATAATCAACACATTCTTTTCATTTCTGTATTGATTAATATACTCGCCTGTTCGGTCCTTTGATCCATCATTTACAATAATGACACGAAACAAAACATCTGTTTTCTGTTTCAAAATAGAACGAATACAAGCATGTATGTATGCTTCCACATTATAGGCAGGAACTATAATATCCAGCATCCAATCTCCCGGCTGCTCATTTTTAAGTTTTTCTGTCCGGATACAGGATGTTCCCTGATCAGAATAACAATTCCTTAATATTTGAATACTTTCATCGTATGTACTATTGTTCATAGCTCTGAACTGCTACCTCCCATTTCCAGATTATTTCTTTGATATCTTGTAATGATCATTATCATTATCATGCAATTCCATATTGGTTTATAAGAAAGAAGTGATAAGGTCATCATCATAATCAGATACCCAATATAGCTGCCAATAAAAAAAATATCTTTTGATTTCCAGGCAGCTTTTAAAAAAGTAAACTGCATACTCAAAAAAATCAATTCACCAAATAAACCGCCCATAATCAAATGATCAATCCAAAGATTATGAGCCACCAGGTGGTTATATTCATTAACCAGAACTACAGTTGAATAACCATAGCCAAATAGCATTCTAAATATATTTGAATTTATATATCGATTCAAAAGATATTTCCATATGGCTGAACGACCAGTGCTTCCGTTTTCCACAATATAATCCAGGGAAAATCTCTCAGCCACAGTTTCCGGAAGTAACGAAAGCGTCGGTTCATACAAAAGAACTAAAAAAAATAATACAACTGCAGCCAACATGATCGTTGATAAGTTCAATATATGATTCTTCCATAGAAGAAAAAATATAGATACCGCACTTATACCAATCAAAGCAAGCAGAGCGCCTCTTGATCCGGTCATAAGTGTAAAAAAAAGGATTCCTCCTACCGGAAGCAGCATAATACGCTTTTTCTTTTCAACTAATTTTTCCAAAAAATATACGTATGCAAAAAACAGATATCCATTGAGATAATTCTGATCCTGCGTATCACCATTAATACTCAATGTTAATCTTCCACCTGCACTGAAATCAGCGAAGTACAACGTCAGAAACAGCGTAGCCATACCTCCAATTACCAGACATTTTTTCAGAAATTCAATTTCCTTTTCGTTATAATCATACATTCCTCCAACACAAACAATGACAACCATGTTCAGAAGAATTCGTTTTAGATTTTGAAAAGATATTGATTGGTTAATTGAATAAAATGAGGTTACAACCAAAGATAGACAATAAAGAAGGAAAACTACAGTTAATGGATTCAGCTGAACAGAAGACCTCAGTTTGATTCCAATAATTGCTCCTATTGGAAGCAACACAATTATGCGAAGTAAAGACCCCATTCCAAACATGGAAAAAGAATCAAATGGCATCATCATAAAGTAAATTCCCAGACAGATAGCTACAATACTGATTTTTACTCTTTCCTTTTCTACTAACTGATTTTTCAACATATGAGCAGCCTCCATCTTCCGAATTATTTTCGCATCATTCTATAATTGTTTTTTCTTTGAGTATTTCCTGTATAAGCAGATATACTGGTCCGCAATCTTTTCCGAATCGAACTGCTGTACATTTTTATATGATTTCTTACCCATATCACAACGAAGATTCTGATTTTCCACAAGAGTAATTAAAGCATTAACCATCTGATCTTTGTTTCCGCTTTCAACCAAAATACCATTGTCTGTTACAATGTCTTTTACTCCTCCGACATCAGTAGCAATAATCGGAAGAGATGCTGCCATAGCTTCTAAAATCACCAATGGCAAACCTTCATAAATTGAACTCAATGCAAAAACATCTGCTTTTGCACAATATCTCTCCACATGCTCAACATTACCTTCCAGATGAATATGTTCTGTTAATCCCTGCTGTTCAATCATCTCCTGCAGTTCCCTTCTAAACGGACCATCACCAAGGATAAAGAGTTCCGATTTGTTATACTGTTTCACCATCTGTGAAAATGCTTCTATCAGAAAACGCTGATTTTTCTGTTCTGACAATCTCCCGATATTTAAAATAACAAATGAATCATGAGGAACTTTTTTCACTGATGAAAACAACTTAACCTCTACAGGATTGTATACCAGTTCCGTATCATGTTTCAGATGATAATAATCCTTCATCATAGTTTGAATCTCATGAGAAATTGCAACCGGTACTGCATAACCCAGCTTATAAAGCAATCTCATAATGACTCTTTTGGGTTTAATCAATTCATGCTGCGGCATATTATGTACAGTATGCAGCATCTTTTTATGATGAAAGATCACCCAGAAAGCACAATATACACTTGCCGATAAATGAGTATGCACTATATCAGGTCTGAAGCGATTCAGTTCATCATTTAATGCTTTGATTGCACCCGCCGAAAATCCTTTACCTTTCCCAATGAATCTGATTGGAATACCATGATCCTGAATCATCTGTTCCAATTTATTGTTCTGCGGTTTTCCATAGATGCAGATAACTTCAGCATCGACTTCTTTTAAATCTAAATGTGAAGCAAGTCTGGATACCATAACCTGTGCACCACCATTGGAAAAATATGGTAGTACAATCGCCACTCGTATTTTCATAATCTATTTCCTTATATTGTGTCAAATACTATAGAATTACCATAGGAACTTATTATTTCATGTATCTTTTCTGAAGCATCAGAAGGAATCTGCTCAACAAGCTGCTCAATGCTTTCTGTATTCTGCTCAACAAGCAGATACGGCATATTATAAGAAGACATCACTCCGGGATTTTTAGGTCCCCAACATTGACTGAACAGGCCAACAACAGGTGTCAACGCCGAAAGTGAAAGAATTCCTGCATGCAGTCTCATTGTAATTGTTAAACTCATATTTTTATAAAGCTCCCTTAACACCAGCGGATCGTGGCATTCTGTAATATGAATCCTGACATGATTTGTGACTGAATTAAAAAAAGCTTCCGACACATCTTTGTCTTTCAAAGTTTGAACTACCACCCAATATTCATTTTCCCGATGTTGCAAAACATACGTTTTTAATTCAGTAAGAAGTTTTTCTTCTGTTTCAGAATTCAGTTGACCTATATCTCCAATTCCGGAATTACGTAATATCAAAGCTACTTTTCTGGAATCAGACATATCTCCAAACTTTTCTCTGAATTTTTCCTTTGCTTTTTCGCAATCCTGACAGAAAAACGCTAAATCCGTACTCAACTGGAAATTTATGTCTGGAAATTTTTTGCAAAGTAAGTTAAATGAATTACTCTCACGAACGTATATGGTTCTAATTCCTCTCAGATACCTCTTTAAAAGCAAGTTCCCAAACCAACTGATTCCCGCAGTTGATTGTGGAAGACAATACACGGGAGTACCCACTTTCTTTGCCAGTTCAATTGGATAAAACAAAGCCATCAATCTCATATAATCCTTCATTGTTTCTCCGCGTAAAAGATTTCCGCCATTGAATAATACTATGTCATGCTCTTTTATCAAAGAAAGATTTTTTTGATCCGGTACCACTCCACACACTTTTTCAAATGATATTGCAAATGTCATTAGTTTTCGATTCAGAGAAAAATCACGTTCAAAAGAAAACGGTCCTGGAAATACTTTCACATCTGGAAAATAATTTTCTATATATTGTCTGCTCTTCTCATACTCACTCTCTGCTTCACTGAAACGATTAACCATCGTAATCGAATAACCGAGTCTTTTTAATACTTCAACAGCACCGACACAAATCGCCATGTCACCTGCATTTTTTGTGCCATACAGATAATAAATCAATGCCTTTTTCATACCGGCCACCCTGCTTTTTGCAATTTCTTTCTGTAGTTATCAATCACATCAGCAGCTTCATATTGTTTTGCATCATGAATATTATTTCCGGAAATTTCACATAACTTTTCTCTATGCCGAATACAATATTTAATCAGCTCTGTGAGTTGTTCCTCATTACCTCTCTCAAATATCCATCCGTTTCTCCCATGCGTAATTATTTCTGGATTGTAATTCATATCACTTGCAATAATCGGTAATCCTGATGCCAGTGCCTCAACCAATACTGCCGGAAATCCTTCACCAGTGTACTCTGTAGGAAAAATAAATACCTGATATTTCCCCATTATCTTTATAACATCGTTATTGTCCACAACACCGCAATAATTGATATGCTCAGTACTCTTAATTTTTTCTAATAAAGTATGATCAAGATCACTTTTAATTGGCCCATAATAATCCAAACTGGCAATATATCCTTCCTCTAATACTTTTTTGAAAGCATGAAACAATACGTGAACACCTTTTGCATCTCGCATACTGGAAAGAAAGAGAAAACGAAGTTCTTTGCCCTGAAAATGATCTTTAGCAGGAACCTTAATTTCTTCCTGTTCTATTTCTTTATAATTCGGCATATAGTATATATTATCAAGCGCATATGCATCCTGCATCTGCTTTTTAAGACCTGATGTTTCCACTGTAACAACATCTGCTTTTTGAAGAGTTCTGATGCTTGCCCTTGTTTTAAAAGAGCCGGCAGCATTGCCTCCAATAACAATACAGGAATACTGTATTTTTCCAAACAGACTTTTCAAGAGAAGAATAGGATATAATATGTTTCTTCCCTTTCTGCTAACCGCAACAATAATATATTTCTGTTTTGAAAAAATAATCGAAAAAATGGCACCAATTCTTGCTTTAATCGAACGGTCATACGTGTTCCATATTTTTAAATAAACGGATTTTTTCAAGTAAGTTACCAATATTCTGTTTTTAATTGCCGGTCCTCCTTGTTCTGCAATCGGACCAACAAACAAAACGCTTTTATTCATGGTTACCTCCCGTTTTATCATCCAATTGAATTTCAAGAGTCAGCCTTCCTTTTCCCCGATATTCAATTGCATATATTTTTTCATATTTCCCATACTCCGGTGCATAAAATTGTTGCTGTTTTTCTAAGTTATCGCATATAAAAGAAACAGAAACAGGAATCAATGGATGAAGATATGCAGTTAATTCTTCATTTTCTGCTTCGTCAGTTACAGTCAGCTTTTCCGCAATATTGATTGTTCTCCTGACTTTCATTCCACATTGATCCTGCATTTCCATTATAATTTTATGAGAATCGACTTCCAGCACACGAACCCTGCTTCTCTTTGCCATACGAAAAATGCCCCAACACTGAGATTGTTCCACCTGATTAATTAAAACTGTATTATGAGCTGCAGTGCTCCGGAAAAAATTCCTCAGTTCAGACTGATATGCATAGGTTCCGCAATTTGTTATCACCGGGACTCCAGCTTTATACAATTCAAAACTGAGTGCATCACAATGTGCATGTCCGGGTATATAAGAAGGACCTGGCTGCCCTGCATCTACAATTAATTTCCAATCATTTTTTTTAAAAATATAGTATCCGGCATAATAAAACTCATTTTTAAAGACCGGCTTAATATTAAAATATACCTCCACTGCTGTAACCAGAGCTTCCAGACTTTTTGATACATTATCCCCTCCATCGTTGAATAGAGGAATACGTTCTATCGACTCCTGTAAAGACCAGGCAGCATTTATCATAGGCTGAATATATGCCTCCAGATCTGAATCCGGATGTGAATATCCTCTTAAAGCTACTGCAACTTTTATTATCCCTTCCAAAATCAGATTATGATACATAGGACTCAGCTCAAAATGCATCCCATCTTTCAGAATTTCTTCTTTACATTCTTTTTTTAATTCTCTCAATGCTGTGTCCAGCATAGTAAAATCCTGAAAGAAAATTGCACATAGAACTAAGGTTTTTAAATCTTCAAAATAATGATTCCCCTGAATATCTTTTTCCAGATGTTTGGAAAGAAAACGATATTGTTCATGTACGGACGCTATCATTTTCTCTTTAAAATCATCGCTCAGATAATGCTCCGCATAGGAATAAAAACTGATCCAATTTGTCAGTCTGAGATCTATTGTATATGGCGACCAGCCATTGCCGCCCTTATTCTGTGGATTCCATTTAATCCAGTTCAGTATCATATCCGTCGTTTTGTTCAGATATCGTCTGTCTCCGGTCTTCTGATAAGCATAAAAAATCGGAAAGAGAAACTCAAAGTAGTGTAGATTAAAATTCCATAAGGTTGATTTCTGTTCGCAATCCCATCTCTGATTCCAAGTCATTTGATGAAATGAATGCAATAAAGTAACCTTATCTTCCATCCATTCATCAACAGAAAAACGTGCCAGAAATTTAGAATCAAAATCCAGTTCCGGAATTACTTTGATTGGATTAACGGAATTAACTTGTTCCCGAATATTACATCCAATTGAACAATCTTGACCAATCATTTTCCAAATCCTGTAAAAAATCTGTTCCGGCTTCATTGATTTTACTGTATGAAAATATAGACTAGGTTTTATCATGAGCATATTCTCTCTTCCATTGTTTTCAGATAAGAATAAATGGTATAAAAAGATTACAATTTTTCTTCTAATATTCTAACAATTCGCTCACATGCCCTTCCGTCTCCATATGGATTGGACGCATGTGCCATGGCATCATAATCATCCTGGTTAGTAAGAAGTCTGTTGAATTCTCTGTAAATCATTTCTTCCTCTGTTCCAACAAGTTTTAATGTTCCTGCTTTAATTCCTTCTGGACGTTCCGTTGTCTCCCGCATCACAAGAACCGGTTTACCAAGAGAAGGGGCCTCTTCCTGAATTCCTCCAGAATCTGTTAAAATCAAGTGGCAACGTGCAAGGAAATTATGAAAATCGATGACATCCAAAGGTTCAATGATATGAATACGATCATCGCCTCCTAAATATTCACTTGCAATCTCCCTCACTACCGGATTCATATGAATCGGATAAATTGCTTTAACATCAGGGTGTTCATCCATTACACGTCGAATAGCCCGAAACATATTTCGCATGGGATCGCCAAGATTCTCTCGTCTATGAGCCGTAATCAAAATCAGGCGACTCCCCTTTGCCCATTCGAGTTCCGGATGTGTATAATCATCCTGAACTGTAGTTTTTAAAGCATCAATGGCAGTATTTCCAGTGACAAAAATAGTTTGCTCTCTTTTTCCTTCTTTTAAAAGATTCTGCCTGGATAATTCGGTTGGAGCAAAATTGAAATGACTTATAATAGATACAGCCTGCCGATTAAATTCTTCCGGATATGGACTATAAATATTATATGTACGAAGTCCAGCTTCCACGTGTCCTACCGGAATCTGCAAATAAAAGCAGGCAAGTGCCGTAACAAAAGTCGTAGAGGTATCACCATGAACCAGAACCACATCTGGTTTCTCTTTCATCATTACTTCTTTTATGCTGCATAAAATATTTATGGTAACATCAAACAAAGTCTGTCTGTCTTTCATAATAGAAAGATCATAATCCGGTATTACAGAAAAAGCTTCCAGCACCATATCCAGCATCTGCCGATGCTGCCCGGTAACACATACTATCGTCTGTAATTTAGAACTTCTCCTTAATTCTTTAACTAGCGGGCACATTTTGATAGCCTCAGGGCGTGTCCCGAAAACCAACATAACTTTTTTCATTTCTCTCTCCACTCAGACTAGTGCAGTGAATAAGAATTAACCAGCCATATCACTTGTCTGATTTTTTATCTGCTGCATAATATAGTCAGTCATTTAATATTCGCTGTACTAAATGTGATAAACGCCGGGAAGGTCAATAATGTTATGGCAATCCAGAACAACCTTATCTGCCAGCAAATCGGTATTTTCTCGAATTTCAGCGTGTTTTACCATAATGACGATCATATCAATATCAGCTAAAAATGTGTTTAAATCATGGTACTGATTTTTAAAAATATCTTCAGTGATAAATGGATCATATACTTTTAATCCTGATGCAAGATGCCGTGCCTGACTTTGCAGTAGCTGGAGTGTCGGAGATTCCCTCATATCATCTACATTTTCTTTATATGTCAATCCATAAAGTCCTACTCTTGTGATATCCTCCAACCCCTCTGTCTTCATAATCTCGTAAATCCGATTTAATACAAAATCTGGCATTCCATCATTAGTTCTCATAGATTCGTCAATCACCCTGGCAAGAGAAGGATAATCTCCCACTAAAAACCATGGATCTACACTGATACAATGGCCACCAACACCTGGACCTGGCTGAAGAATATTTACTCTCGGATGCATATTACAAATTCTGATAATTTCATATACATCCATGTTGTCATGTCTGCAGATTTTAGCCAGTTCATTCGCAAATGCAATATTGACAGCACGAAATGTATTTTCCACAACCTTTGTCATTTCAGCTGTGCGAATATCAGTTACCACGATACTTCCTTGACAAAATGAAGCATACAAAGTCTTGATTTTTTCACCTATCTCTCTGTTGTCAGCACCAATTGTTCTGTTATTATGAAGTAACTCATATACCATATTTCCTGGAATAATCCGTTCAGGTGCATGCACCAGATGGATATCTTCTCCTATTACAAAGCCATACTCTTTTACAACAGGTCGAATATATCTATCCATCGTTCCTGGTGATACTGTTGATTCCACAACAACTATTGCACCCTTTTGGCAAACTTTCATTACATCTTTGACAGCTGCAACCACATATCGTGGATCCACTTTTTTGCTGAATTTATCATATGGGGTTGGAACAGAAACAATATAAGTATCTGTTTTCTGGTACTCTGTTGTAAATTGAATCCCCATTTCAACTGCCTGCTGAAAGAGATTCTCCAGACCATTTTCTTTAAAAGTCGTCTTTCCCGCATTCAGTGTTGCTACCAGTTTTTCATTATAATCAGTACCGATTACCTCTACACCATGCGATGCCATCATCAAAGCTGTCGGCAATCCAATATAACCAAGTCCTATCACATTAACCATTTATTTATCCTCTCATTTCTCTGAATTCAACAAAAATCACGCAGCTGCTTCTCAAATTTAATTGCAATCTGTTGTCTTGAATACTGATCATGCATCAGTCTTTTTGCTGCTTCCTTATGAATAATTATCTGGTCATAATGATCGATCATCTCATCAAACACTCCTGCCAGATGTTCCACATGATCAGGCGAAACACATCTTCCAAGCTTTGCCTCTTCAACAATTTTGCAGGAATCACCTTCTGCGACTAACAACACCGGACATCCTATTCCCAATGCCTCATAAACTTTTGTAGGAATGCTATCTTTCATATGTGAATTTTTCAGAGAAATAAAACTGAGTTTTGCAAAGCTCAATAATGTATATACATCCTCATGGGGAAGTACTCCACAAAATTTCACATTATCAAGTCCCATTTCCCTTACTTTTTCTTCAAGAATTTCTTTTTCTGCCCCCATCCCAAACAACAAAAACTGTACTTCTTTATGTTTTGTTTCTGCTGCAAGTTTCAATAAGGTTCCCAGACCCTGCGCAAGTCCAATATTTCCTACATAAACGCAGGTAAAGATATGATCCAGATCATACCGCCTGATCAGATCAAAATTGATACGATGATTTTCAACGCTTTCATCAAAACCGTTTCCAACCAAACGTACTTTACTAACATTAATAGAACCGCATTTCCTTCCTTTTATGTTTTTTACATATTCCTGAATTTTTGCAACTTTCCCAGGTGAGACAGTTGTAATCATATCTGCATTCTTATACATAAACAAAGCGATCCAACGAAATATTTTGCAGAAAGCACAGTCTTCAGAAAAACTTCCCATTTCAAGAGCCACATCCGGCCATATATCTCGCACATCATAAACCAATTTCGCCCTTTTCAGCTTTGCAATAATCCATCCCGAGATACTCACCAACGGCGGTGGTGATGTTGTAATTACAATATCAGCCTTTCCAGCTTTTAATGAAGAAAATATAGAAGACACACCGAAACTCATATTATTCATAAGTCTTGCCATTGTAGTTTTCTTTTTCATTCGAAAAGCCGGAGAATAAATTATTTTTTCTCTACGAAATTCTTTCCTTCCATTTCCCTGATTTGCTGAACTACATATAACAACTACTTCGTTTCCCTGATCAATTAATGCATCTGCCATCACTCGCATTCTGTAAGAACATGCCTGCGCAGTTGGATAATACTCGTCTGTATGTATTAATATCTTCAAAATAGACACCTCTATTTCATCAATGCAGTGGTACTTTCAGTTGAAACACCATCTGTACTTTCTGACATGAAAAGTATTTTAACGGTTGCAAAACAAATGCGAAGATCTTCTACAAAACTCGGATTTGCAAGGTACAGCAGATCCATTTGCAGTTTGTCATATGGAGTAGAATTATATTTCCCATAAACTTGTGCATAACCTGTCAATCCGGCTTTGGCCTGAAGACGCAAACGAAACTCTGGCATCTCCTTTTCGTACTGAAGAGCAATTTCCTCTCTTTCAGGTCTTGGACCGACAATAGAAAGATTCCCTGCAAGAATGTCAATAAGCTGAGGCAGTTCATCAATACGTACCTTTCGTATAAAACGTCCAACCGATGTGATTCGATCATCATTTTCACCTGAGGAAAGTCTGGCTACACCGTCTTTTTCCGCATCAACTCTCATACTGCGAAATTTGTGAATCATAAATTTTTTTCCATTTTTTGTCATTCGTTCCTGTTTATAAAAAACCGGTCCTCCATCCGATACCTTAATTGCAATTGCTGTAATTACAAAAACTGGTGACAATACAAGCAATGCACAAAAAGCCACAAGAATGTCGAATACTCTTTTGATAAACAGATAAAAAGGAGATGGATTGTAATAGGTCACTCTCATTACAGGAAGATGAAGCATATGTACAGGCTTTGCACTGCGCATGATTACATCACCAATACGCGGAATAACATATGAAACAATCCTGTTCATAATACAGTATTTCAAAATAACATTTCTTTCATGGCTGTGAACACCACTAAAAAATACCGTTTCATAATTCTGAAGCATATCAAGTTGCTGTAAACACTCTTCTGAGGTTACCACTTTATCGACATTAAACTTATGCCCCAGTTCATACTTTCCAATTAGTTTTTCAAGTCCTTCTCTCATATCATAAACAACAATAGATTTTTTGGGTGGATAGGACTTAAAATACCATTTATGTGCATATTTACACCAGAGTATCACAACCGGAAACTGAAACACACACATAAGAAAAGGAAAATAAAGTGATATCAGCTTGTTTTGCATAAGACAAATACAAATATAAAGGATTGTATCTGTAAGCAAATAGGCAAGTACCTGACTGTATACCAACTCAGAAATTCGAAACAATGATACTGTGAATGCATCGTAGATTTTTCCGAAAATACAATACAATAGAAAGAAAACAATAATCATTCCACAAAACACAAAATATCTATTTGCCTGTTGAATCGTGTTAAAGGAAAAAATATAAAAGCACACTGAAAAAACAAGTGTAACCAACACTGCATCCAGTCCTTTCAGACATCTCAACATAAATCGACTGGTATTCCACATTTTCCTTAATCCTTCCTGTCAAATTTCAATTGCTGGTATGATCCACACTAAATACCGTACTGTTTCGATGCGAATGCTTTTTGAGAGTGCAGTTGTAAAACGCAGGCGTAGCGGGCTACGCTGAGGCTTTTACAACTGTGCTATCGAGAAAGCAGGCCATCGAAACATAGTGTTATTTAGGGTGGATCATACTAGTATTCTGATACAACGACTACTCCCAGCATCCGTGCATTAGCTGCCTTTAAATCACTCACATTTTTTTCCAACTTACTTCTCTTTGTCCTGCCCTTCTTTTCAATCAGGACAAAACCAGTTACATATTTTGCCAATGCGATTACATCTTCTTTTAAATCAATCTGGGCTGAATCTATCAAAATATAATCGTAAATGCAATTTAGTTTGTTCATCAATTTTTCCATGTCCTGTGCAGAAAGCAACTCTAATGGATTTGGTGCAATTGTCCCTACTGTAATTACATCCAGTTTCTCTTCTAAATGTCGAATGGATTTCTCTACACTTATAAGATCAACTAAAACATCTGAAAGTCCTGGAGACTCCTTTATTTCAAGCAAATTCGATAAATGCGGTATACGCAAATTTCCATCCATTATAAGCACTCTATTTCCATTATCTGCTAAATTTTTCGCAAGATTAAAACAAATTATGCTTTTTTCACAATCTACAGTTGAACCGGTAAATAGAATTGTTTTTTTCATGCTTCCTGAAAAAGAAAAAACCACATTTCTCGTTAAGTTATCATATGCTTTTGTGGCTGCTGCCCTATTTGCAATAATATTCGTATAACTGCTCCGGCCATTAATATTTGCAGTTGAAACAGGTATTTTCCCTAAAACAGTATATCCCCACTTTTTCAAATCATCAACTGTTTTCATTTTAGTATCCATAGTTGCCAAAAGAACAATTCCTATTGAAGCAAATAACACTCCTAAAACTGTTCCAAACATAATACTTTTACTATAACTCGGTGAAGAACGTGCATTTGGAACCCTTGCCGAACTTAAAACCTTTACAGAACTACCTAATACAATCTTTGGCAGTTCCTCCGGAACAACCTCTGCTATTGCATTCGCTATTAAAGCAGACTCATCTGGATTATTACCGGACACCTGTACAACCAAAATTCCTGTATTATCAATTGAACCTGCATTAATCATCTCAGAAAGAACCTCTACATCGTAATTCACACCGGAAATTTTGATTATCTTATCCAGCATCGTTTCGCTTTTGATAATCGTTGCATATGTCTGAATCAGCATAATAGAAGCAGATAAATCACTTGTTGTAATGTTATACTTATCTGACATATTATTCGTATTTTCGACATACAAAGATATAGAAGCTGTATATATTGGCTTAACAAATAAAAACGTACAGAGAAGGGAAAAAACTCCACATACAACGCCTGACAGCATAATAATCCATGCCTTGCGAAGTAATAATTTGAATACTTCAATCAGATCTAATTCCATCTGATTATTAACGTATTTTATTATATACATTATAACTATCTCCAGAATTATTAATCAAATATTATACAATTTGTTACTTTCTCCACAGCAGAAGTGTTGTTTGTAATTGCATCTCCTGATTTAAAAGATGTATTAATCAAAGAAATCTTATATCCGAAACTGTTGCTGATATATAAGCTGTTCAACACATGTTTTCCATCCCGTGTAAATATGCAATCAGAGAAAATGGTTTTATTCGCTCTGATATTTCCTCCCCAGTTAATATAAGTACACTTGTAGCTTTCAAGTGGAAAATTACATCTTGTATTTGAAATCGATGTCATCAATCTAAATTTACAATTAACTGCATAAATATTAGCATTTGAATCAGCATAGCAAAATGCATATGAATGATTTAGTTCTGAATCCAACAATACAATTTTTCCGGCATCAGCTCTGCATATATACTGTGCATCTTGCTGTTCATTAAATAATGTATCTTCAATCAGAATATTTGCTTCGTTCACAGAAACAATACCATTTGAAGAAATCGTGCATCCAACAATAGCTAAGGATGGCACTGAATCTCCTTTTCTTGCCGTTCCATATATCTGAAATGATGCTCCCGAATTACAGTTTTTTGTTACTACTGTACAATCAGTAACAGAAAGACTAACACATCCATATCTTTCCATATAAATACAGTGGTCGCCACTATACAGATCTCCATTGTAACGGAAGACATTTTCCTTCGCTCCATCAAGCTTGCGATACAATTCACCGTCATTGGTAAATATACTACTTTTTACGGAAGTGTTTTCACAATATCCCTGAATTGGAATCTTGCATTCTGTAAACGAGCAGTTATTGACACTAATATTTTCCGGAATTACTGTTGATGATGTCGATTTTCTTCCTCTAATAGCAATAAGGGCATTTAGAAAGGAACAGTTGTTGAATGTTCCTGTTTTATTCCAGACTTCAACAAAAACAACATTACTTGTTCGCTGATACTTCTCTCCATGCGGACTGATCCCGGTTCTCAGGAAAGTACTATAAAATTGAATATTTTCAAATATTACACCTGAATAAAATGCAAGTGACTTACTATCACCAGACGGCTCACAGATAATAGTTGCTCCTGGATCATTACCTTTGGGTGGTGCATAAAAATGCTTTTCTGTATTTGCAATTAGATACTTTTTTATAAGATATGTCTTACTTAACAGTACATTTTTTTCTGCATTTTCCATACATTTTTCAAATGCCGCTGTATCGTCTGTTACACCATCGCCTTTTGCGCCAAATTGTTCCGGTGTTATATAACTGACAGATGTCGAATTGCTTGTAACAGCTCTTTCAGACGTAGTAGAAGTGGTAGCTGCCAAAGTTGTTATTCCTGTTACATACAATGAAAAAATATTTAATAACAAACAACAAATGAAAAAAAGAATAATTTTATAAAGCTTCAAAGAGGTTTTTTTCATAAATTAATTTTCCTTCCTATAATGTCAAGCCCTAAATCATTAATTATTCAGGCTTTTCTTTAAATATTTCCCTTTCTGGTTACAATCGGCAGCTATTTTTGTAATAGAGTATCACAAATCATTTTTTTATTCAATAATGATAGAGTAAAAAATATTCTGACTTCAGTTTGTTTCCGGTTTTTACAATAACCCGATAAAGAACATACATTCTGTAGATAGAATCAAACCTCTACATAGTTATTGTACGGTAGATGTCATGGAATACTATTAACTAGTTTTTTTCGAAAGGAATGCCAACAGACGCTTTCCTGCAAACGCTCGGAAATGCAGATGGTATTCAGATTCCATTTCCATTTAGGCATGGCATACACCTCCGACTCACTTTATTTGCATTATCAACAAACATGAAAGCAATGTGATGGAAATTGCAAAAAAAATCGCAAATCTTTTCTTTGACATCACTAACCTCCAACATCCTTCTTTTATGGATGTTTCTTTCTACGATCTGGATTTTACCCAGTTAACCACATCCATTCTTCTTTCTATTTTCTTTGTTGTTCCTTTTGGATATCCAAGACAAATCATTGCATAAACATCATGTTTGCCGGAAATCCCGAATTCTTCAAGCAAAGCTCGAATTTTTATCTCATCATTCAATGACTTCAATACATTATTCCAGACACTTCCGATTCCCAGAGAATGGGCTGCCAGCATCAGATTTTCTGCTGCCACTGCACAGTCAAGCATACCGTTCTCATTTCTTCTGTCATTTGTGATCAAAATGATTGCTGCAGGATTATTAAATCCATAGAATTTCACTTTCCTGCCTTCCATATTATGGATGACATTTTCTATCACAGATTTCAGTCTTTCGATCGTCTCCTGATCTGAAATCACATGGAAACGCCATGTCTGCATATTGTTTGCAGTCGGAGCAGCAATCGCGCAGCGAAGTAATTCTTCCAGAATGGCTCCGGGTATTTTACGTTCTGTAAAATCGCGAATACTCTGTCTGCCGAGAATCGCACGAATGACAGGATTGGTTGTTGATTCGGTACCGGTCTGATTCCAATATTCATATAGTTTTTTTCGATCCAGTTTTTTCATCTGATTTCGCGGCAGTTTTGTCACAGACATAAAATATTTTGGTATTTTATAAACTTCCATCAAGTCCTGCAAACTTATCCAATTTCTTCTTTGCCGCAACAAATTTTCTTTTTCCAATAATACTATTGGAATTTGTATATTTTTCAATTTTATCTTCAGCAGAACGAATTTTGCTGGAAACTGCCATGAGCAGATTGCTCTCTGAATCGGAGCTGCCTGCCAGATTGGTATTACTCACATGATCGTCTGTATTATCCATATCTGTTTCCAACGCTGAACCAGCATTTTCAAGTGTCTCCAGAACTCGGGTCCGATACGTTTCATACTCTTCTGTAATCGGATATTTTTCTGCACCATAAAATACCGATGTGCCTGTGTATCTTTCTTTAAAAAAATGGCTGTACACAAATGAAACCATAACCAGAGACAACATAATTGTTTCAATAATCAGAAATACTCCGGCAAATATTCTTTTCATATTTCACACACTTCCTAAATCAAGGTTGCAGCACCCTTAACAACTTTCCATTTCCGGCCATTAAAAGTAACTGTTCCGGTAAAACTCCAGGCCACTTTGCCGTTTACGCAGTACCAGTTTCCATTGGAATTGCTTCCAATACCTGTAAATGACAGGTCTGCCTGTCCGCCTTTTGTATACCACCAGTCAGTGGTTCCATTTACAGTACCTTTGAACACACCGCTGGCATTAAAATTAACTTTACCATTTACACAATACCACCAGCCGTTACTGTTCTTTGCAAATCCCGTAAAACTGAAATTTACTTTGCCATTCTGGATACACCACCAGCCATTGGCATTTTTCGCCACTGTATCTGTAAATACAACCTTTCCGCCTGATATATTCCACCATGCGGTTTCTCCGTTTACGGTGCCCTTGATGACTTCTGTTTTGCTGAAGTTTACCTTTCCGTTTACGCAGTACCACCAGCCATTGCTGTTCTTTGCAACTCCCGTAAAACTGAAATTTACCTTGCCGCTCTGAATACAGAACCAGCCATTGGCATTTTTCGCCACCGTATCTGTAAATACGACCTTTCCACCTGATACATTCCACCATGCGGTTTCTCCGTTTACGGTGCCCTTGATGACTTCTGTTTTATTGAAATCTACTTTTCCGTTTTTACAGTACCACCAGCCGCTGCTGTTCTTTGCAAATCCCGTAAAACTGAAATTTACCTTGCCATTCTGAATGCACCACCAGCCGTTGGCATTTTTCGCCACCGTATCTGTAAATACGACCTTTCCGCCTGATACATTCCACCATGCGATTTCTCCGTTTACCGTTCCTTTGATGACTTCTGTTTTATCGAAGTTTACCTTTCCGTTTTCACAGTACCACCAGCCGCTTTCGTTCTCTGCAAAACCTGCATAAGCAGAATCCCATACTCCGTTTTTCGCATAATACAACTCATTATTATACTCTACAAGCCCGGTAAAATCTGTATCTGCAATCGGGTCCCCCGGTTCAATCACCTTATAATCAATGAATTCTTTGTAGTATTCCCAATAGGTATCCCGGGCAAGATTTCCCCGCGCAACCGCATATGTTTCTTTATTTGCAGGTACCTCATAATAATAACAAAAATAATAGGCTACATCATATGCACCATCCGCCGTTTCTTCCGCTGATGTAATTTTTTTGTATACCGTTGAATAACTTTTTAATTCCTGCATCATAAAATCAAGCTGCATTTCCAGATCTGCAATACTTGTTCCTCTTCCCTGGGCAAATTCCAGAAGATTCTTTTTTCTTGCAGAGCTTGTCCACTGACATAATCCATATCCAGCTGAATCACCGGTAAAATTGGTGTATGTACCGGAATCCACTGCTTCCGTATAAGTTTTATCCGTATATCCCAGTTTTTTTTCATACACATTCTGCAGATTATCAGGCAGAAAACTGGATTCAGCGTACAGATTTACCAGAATGCCGCAGGCTGCTGCGACATTGATGCCTTTTTCTTTAACCAGATATTCAAATATCTTTGTTTCATTTGCTATTCCGGTTACACCATCTCCATAAGTTCCATTGCTCAGTCTGTATGTCTGAAGGGGACTGTTCTCTGTGACAAAAACTCCAATATAAGGAGCTTCTGTCAGCAGATCGATGGTTTGATTCAAAGTGTATAATTCACTGTCCCAACGGGGACTGAACTGATAATAATACACATCGGTATCATAGTTATCACCCACACAGTACCAGGAAACAGGAATCGATACGGCTTCTGATGAATCATCCAGATACACTTCCAGAGTTTCCGGCATCTGAGATATCAGTTTATCCTCTTTCGGTTTATTCACTGCCGAAATGTATATGTAATTGCTCTGTATATCAAATTCACCAAACCCATTAATCGTTTGTATTGTATGATTCATAAACTCCGTTTCGGTCCTGTCACAGACCATTTCTGACACAGAATCCATAGAATCCGGTGACAGGCTGGCCGGTTCCTCTGCACTCGCCGTTATTACCGTAAGCTGAAGCATGATTGCCGCAATCACAATGCTCAAAAACATTTTTTTCATAATGCTGCTCCCAAAACCATTTAAAATATATGTACCAGTACATTAAAAATCTTCATATACCACACTGCCGTCTGTGTACTTGATCTCATAGTATCCATGTCCGGAACCATCACAATCATAGAATTTTTTCTCTGGATTCTTCTACACCATCTACATATGTGACTTTGTATGTGGTTTCTTTTTCTGTATCATACGTGCTTTGTCATTATCACACGTCAGGATATTTCTATGATACAACCTGTTTTTTTATCGAATCCGATGTAAACCTTCGAATCTGATTTTTTATCAGCATAAATACGCCAAAAACAGCCAGATCGATGCCCAGTCGTTTTGCAGCAGATACAAACTGATGTCCTTCCACCAGCCAGAACGAATTCCACAATTTATCCAGAATATGGATGCAAAGCAGGTACAGGGAATTCCTGCCCAGATAATTAATCGGTTTCGCCAGAACTGTAAATTTTTGCACGATAACGCTGCATTCTCCGACAAAAAATGTACCGGCAACCGCTGTCAGATAGCAAATAGGCCATACACTGTATCTCCGGCACGCCAGTTCAAGATAAGTACGGGAACTGTAATCCGGATATGTAATCCACAGCGTCACCATCCAAATAGCAAACCAGATACATGCTTTTCTGACTGCATGCTTTTCAAAAGAACAATTTTTGCTGTAATAACCAATATATAAAAATGGCATGACTGCAAATACAATATCCAAAGAAAACGGCAGCCACTGATTATTTCCCAGAATAATTCCGACAAGCGAAAGAATGACACAATTTACAGCCAGCTGAAAATCATCTAACTGAAGATGAAGAAAATCAAACAAGGTTCTTCCCAAAAATAATGCAAAGAAAAACCATGCCATGCCCAATGCCGGTACTTCCATCGATCCATAAACTGTTTTTACTCCACTGGCAAAGATCAGCGTAAAAATTCTTGCCTTCCAGTATTCTGCAGAAAATAACAAGTCTGTATTTTCCAGTACTGCAGCAAATGTCAATATTATGTAGGTAATAAACGCCGGCATCAGCAAATGTTTAAACCCTTTTTTCGTTTTCTGCCGGAATTGCTCTTGATCGAATGAACATCGAAATGTCATACAGCTCAGAATAAAAAACAAAGGCATATGAAAGGAAAATACTGCTCCTCGCAAGATATTGCCATACATATGATTCTGAACGGTATGACTGACAATGGTCAGTATTATTGCAGCACCTTTGGCACAATCAATCCAGTCAATACGATTGGAAACACTTATTTTACTTTGTAAATGCATAATGACCTCCTGCATATAAATACCCTTTCTATTTCTATCATATATCAAAAAATTCATTTTGAAAATATATAAAATGAATATAGAAAGAAAACAGCCCAGTCTGATATTACTGAGCTGTTTTCTCCTGCAAATGCAGAACAATAATCCTCTATCTTCTGCCTGAAAGATATCTCCACGTATTTCTGTTTCCTGAACATCAGCCAGTTCCAAATCATCCTCTGACGCTGCATAAGCCGGCATAGTTAAGCTTTCCATTCTGAACACACCACCAGCCGGAAACACCATTCACGGTTCCCTTCACTACATCGGTTCTGGTTATATCAATCTCATTATTCAGATAATAGTAATAATTGCCGTCTTCTGCCTGACAAATACCTTCACGTACTTCGGTTTCCTGAACATCAGCCAGTTCCAGGTCATCACCTGACACTGCATAAACCGGTATTGTTAAACTTGCCATGCACACTGCAAATGCCAGAATCAGACTTCGCAATTTCTTTTTCATAGACCTCTCCAAATGCTGTTTTTTAACAATTTTTTATATTATAGACAATCTTGAAAATAGCGTCAACTGCTATTTTATATTTATAAAGAAAATAACATCCGGCTTCTGCTTTAAAAAACAATCCAGAAACCGGATGCACCCATTATACTCTGCTGTCATTTCCAGCAGAAAGTATTCAATTGTCTAAAGCAGGTACTATACAGCTCCCTTGCTGGTCAATACCACCTGAATTGTCTTGAAAAGAAGGATAATATCCATTCCCAGATTCCATTCACGAATATATTTCATATCCAGTGCAACAACTTCTTCAAAATCTGTGATATCACTGCGTCCGCTTACCTGCCACATGCCGGTCAGGCCGGGTTTGAAAGATAATCTTGCCCTATGATGGGGACTGTATTTCTCCCATTCATCTACTGTCGGAGGTCTCGTTCCCACAAGACTCATATCCCCTTTCAGGATATTATAAAACTGCGGCAATTCATCAATCGACATTCTTCTCATAAAACGTCCGATCGGAATAATACGTGGATCATTATCCATTTTAAACAATAATCCATCCCCTTCAATCTTATTCTCCTTCAATAATGCCTCTTTTCTTTTATCGGCATCCGGGTACATCGAACGGAACTTATAGATCTTGAATCGACGTCCGTTTGTTCCTACTCTTTCCTGCGAGTAAAAAACCGGTCCGGGAGATTGAATCTTAATGATCGGAGCAAAAATCAGAAATGCAATTCCGGTAATTAGCAGACCTACCAGCGCACCGGCAATATCCATTAATCGTTTAAAAAGGAGCTGGATAGGAGATGCAATACTGATACTGGAAGTTAATACCGGCATGCCGCCAACCCATTCAATAATCTGGTTCGGCAGATTGCCAAAGGTATGAGCCAGACAGATATGTACAGCTAAACCTGTGGTCAGAAAATCCTGCGACAAATACTCCAGTTCCATTGGATCATCAATGTCCATCATAACTTCGTCAACTACGTGTTCTTTCAGATAATTCTCAAGTTTTTCATAGCCGCCGATGATATAACAGTTATCATTAACACCCACTTTTTTCAGAACAGCCTGATAATCCATCTCTGCATTGTAATCCTTCAGAATAACAGAACACAACTGAAAACGATTGACACTGTGCCTCTGCATTCTTGCAATTGTATCTTCCATTTTCTGATTTTCTGTAATCAGAAGCATCTGCGGGAAGTTACCTCTATCCATCAGACGTTTTCTCACAATCATCTTATACACAGTCCGGATCACACACAGCATAACGGTACCGAGAATCCAGAACATGGTAAAAATCAATCTGGAGAAATAAAATGACTGCTGAATATAATACAGGTATCCCATAATCATAATGACCAGTACTGTCATATTTTTTACGGATTCCCAGATTTCCTGAAGAATCTTGCGCTTCAGAATGTTCTTATGCACCTTCAGGGTAAGCATCAGAACAATATCAAAAACAAGCACAATAATCTGCATATTCTGATACAGATTATTGTGTGCCCCCACACCTTTTCCTAATCGGATATAATATGATAATAAATACGCCAACTCCAAAATAATCATATCCAGAATCATAAAGTCGAGATGTTTGAACCAGCGATTTTTTGTTTTTTCGTACATATTATTACTTTCTCCAATACTAACTGTTCTGTAAAATCTTTCAAATTGACATTTGTGGAACATATCACCTCATGAAAGATTGTATATTGGATATCTTAACATACTAGTGTGTTTTTTTCAAGAAAATATATACAAAGTAGCAGGGTTGTTTCACGAAGCCAGGCTAAATATTTAATGCTCTGTTAAAACTTTTTTTCTTTCGAACATATTCTTCCCTGCAAAAAAAACGCAGAA
>JALETI010000036.1 GCA_022781515.1 Lachnospiraceae bacterium | reverse complement strand
GTTACGAGGTCGATGAAGCAGGAAGCCCATTGGCTTTAGACAATGGGTAGTTCACAAAGGCAAATATGATGTGACGCCCCTTGCCACTTTTCCCATCAGTATGATTGTACATAAGGATCATCCCATGGCAAAAAGGGACTGTGTCTATCTGGAGGATCTGATGGAAAATGATCTCTATCTGGAAAGCGATTCCTTCAAAATTCACCACATTATCAAGGATGCCTGCAATAAACGTGGTTTTCAGCCGGATATCGTTTTCCAGACCAGCGGCTTCAGTCTTTGCCGGAGCGTGGTTTCCAGAGGAAGCGGTATTTCTGTTGTTGTGGATGATATTTATCATGAAATGCAGGCCCCCAATGTGGTGAAAATCCCCTTTCATCCGGATGAAGATCTTCACTGGGATGTCTGTATGATTACCCGAAGCGGAGAAGTCGTAAACGAATCTGTACAGATTTTCCAGAAATTCGTCAAAAAAAGACTGCTGCTGGATTAAAACATCTTTTTTGTTGCTTATCCAACGGACAGAGTTTCATTTTCCGGTTATAATTACCATGTTAATCAAATAATTCGCAAAATCTGTATGCTTTTCTATTTTTAGTTCTATTCAGGGAGGAAATTTCAATGGAGATTATGGAAGGATGTCAGTCCAGAGCCAATGAAGTGACAATTGAAGAACGGACTTGCCCCAATTGCGGAGAAATTGTAGAAATTGCTTCTACCGATATTTCTGTTGCATGTGATAACTGCAATACCGTCATTTATAATGATACGCTCAATTGTGTGATGTGGTGCGAGCATGCCCGTGAATGCATGGGCGATGAAATTTACGAAAAAATGATGCAGATTGCAGAGAAAAATGCAATCTGGTAACAGGTGGGGAGTAAAATGAACAACCGTTATGCAGGACTCAGCAAAGAGCAGCTGGATGAACATCGTATGGAAATTGAAAACCGGATTCGAAATCTGTTCTGGACCATCAGTGGTGACTATTCCCAACAGGTTGACCCGGATGTGGATGCATTTACCCGTTCCAAATATATTGCCCTGTATGATGCCATCAAACAGGGTGCCTTTGCCAAATATTATGATTCGGAACAGCTGGGGCTTTATATTATGAAAAAGCTCTACCTTCTGGCAGAAGAAAAACCTTTGATGGAACTGGCACAGCTTTGTATTGATGCTGCTGTCTATCCCATCCTCAAAAACGAACGTCTGGGCATTGATGAGATCCGCCGGCATGCCTTTACGGATTTTCTGGCCGATTCCAGAAATAAGCGACCGGACAATCTGTTCGGTCAGGTCAGAAACACGATTATGAATCGCTATCTCGGCACTCCGGATCCGACAGATAATGAAACCATCCAACATGTGGTTCAGGATATCCTGTCGCTGGAAGGAGCAGAAAATACCGATGTCATCATTGCAAAAATTGAAGAAATATACAATTGGTTCTTTGATCCTGCTTTTGAACAAAAACACGGTGACCTGCATGCAGTGCTTTCGGTTACACCGGAAGCCGTGGCCGAAGACGTACGCCGGGACTGTCTCACCGATGAACAGATGGCAAAAATTCTGGAAAAATATCTGCAGAACCTTCGCCGCCGTATGACCCGTCTGGAAATTGACGACAGTTCAAAGCCCCGTTTCATTTCCAGAAGGCCTGACACGGATTTGCCGGTTGAAGAGCATGCAGTGGATGAACATGCCGTACAAAAGGTGCATGATTTTGTGGATCTGAATTATGGAAAATCATACCTCTCCCCCCTTGAATGGGAGCATCGCAATTACAGTCTCTGCCGCGGTATCCACAAAAACTGTACCCTCCATTATACGGAAGGGATCCTTCATAATCCGGTTATGAAAAATAACCAGTATCGTTTCCATCAGATGCAGTACGAAAAAAACAAAATGTACTATTATGCCAATCACCGTATTGTGAAGAAAAACATTGCGGTTCTGGCAGATACGCTGAAAAAAGCTCTGATCATGCGGAATGATGACTGTGTTATCCGCTCTGTTTCCGGTGAACTGGTGGCTTCCAGACTCTGGAAACTGGGACGCACCACCGACCCAAAGCTTTTTAACAAAGTTCTCCGTTCGGAAAATACAGAATTTGTTGTGGACATCATGCTGGACTCCAGCGGATCCCAATCCAGGCGACAGTCACAGGTTGCCGTTCAGGGATATATCATCAGTGAAGCGCTGAGTCTTGTGGGCATTCCCCACCGGGTAACCGGTTACAGCACATTCTGGGGCCATACGATCCTGCAGCGTTACCGGGACTATGATGAGGGGAAAGAACGGAATCTTCGTATCTTTGAATTCCGTGCCGCTGCCAACAACCGGGACGGTCTGGCCATCAAGGCAATCCATGACGATCTTCTGCAGCGGTCAGAAGACAACAAGATTCTGATCATCCTCAGTGATGGCCGCCCCAATGACTGCGGAGTTCATCGCCCCGGTGTGAAACCCATACAGGAATATGATGGAGAAGAAGCGGTCAAAGACACTGCCTTTGAAGTCCGGAAAGCCCGAGCCAACGGCATCTCCGTACTGGGTATTTTCTCCGGTGCACCCAGCGATCTTTCCGCAGAAAAACTGATTTATGGAAAGGATTTCGCCTATATCCGGAATATCAGCAATTTTTCAAAAATCGTCGGTACCTATCTGAGACGACAGCTGGACGAAGATTAGTATAAGCCCTATCTGATTTTTAAAGAAGCCCTGCCTTTGTCATGGGCTTCTTTATTTGTCTTCCAATCAGAACCCCAAGAATTGTAATTACAATATCCTTGGGAATAAATGCTGCAAACGAATAAATCATAATGGCAGGCAGTGTCTTTTCACTGGATAAGAATGCCCACTGTGCAGCCCCGATAAACTCCACAATCATCAGACCCGTTACCGCAAGAACCAGTTCGGATACCAGACTCAGTCCTTTCTTCTCCGGAAATAAATGAATCCCGCAAAAAACAGCCATAATCGGCCAGGAAAGAATATATCCTCCTGTCAATCCCACCAGAGACTGAATACCACCTGTGAAATTGTGGAAAACCGGAAGACCCGCTGCTCCCACCAGTATATAGATCAGAACTGCAAAAAATCCCAGCTTCCAACCAAGAATTGCACCAATCAGTGCAATCCCGAATACCTGAATGGTAATCGGAACACCACCGGGCATGGGAATCGATAATTGGGAAATCACTGCCATAATGGCAGCAAACATACCTGCCAGGACCAGATTCTGTGTGGTAAATAACTTTCCTTTTTCTTTTGAATCCATCATATCTGTTTCAACCCTTTCTGTTCAGATTCATTTACAGAAGAAAACTTCCTTTGTTCTGAACGACGCCATTTATGGTATCACATTTCATTTCAATTGTAAACTTATTTTTATTAAATGGTTAACAATTATTTTAAAAATGAATCCTCCTTTTACAGAATACTTCCCCATGTTCTGCAAAAAGAGGATTCATGAATTATTCACTATTTCACTGTAAAACGATATATGGTTTCCCGATCATACACATTCCCCGCTTTCAGCACAGGTGCTTCAAAACCGGGACAGTGTACTGCATTCGGGATAAACTGGGTTTCCATACAAAAAGCATGGCGGATTCCATAGTCTGCCCCGCCCTTTCCTTTCGGAAGATCTGTCAGGAAATTACCGGTATAAAGCTGCATACCCGGCATATCGGAGCGAACCTCCAGAGAAATACCGGTTTCTTCACAATACGCAGCGGCAAATGAACGCATACCATAGCCGCGGATAATGTAATTGTGATCATATCCCCCTGCCAGAACGATCTGATCGTAATCACAGTCCCAATCCTCCTGCAAAGGACGAAGGGTGTTTAAATCCATGGGCGTATTTTTAACCGGAAGAATCCGTCCATCCGGTGCATTGTTGGAAGCCATCGGTGTAAAATAATCGGAATGAACGCATACCTGCTGTGCACCCACCTCACCGGATGCATGTCCGGCCAGATTAAAATACGCGTGATTGGACAGATTACAAAGAGTTGTCTGATCACATACTGCACGATAATGAAGGGACAGAGCACCATCCTTCAAATGGTAGGTTACTTCTGTCTTCAACTCACCGGGATATCCTTCCTCGCCATCTGCACTGACACAGGAAAGCTTCAGCCCCTCTTCTGTAATTTCTGCATCCCATACTTTCTGATCAAATCCCACATAACCGCCGTGGAGCTGACAGGGTCCGCCATTGCAGGCAAGTCTTACTTCCTTTTCATCAATCGTAAATGGTCTGTCTGCAATCCGGTTGGCACTTCTGCCCAGCAGCGCGCCAATATAGCAGGCCTGATTTTCATAATCTTCCACCCGGTCAAATCCAAGCAGTACATCAACGGGATTTCCATTGCGGTCATTTACGATCATGGACTGAAGAATTCCGCCATAGGTAAGCACCGCTGCACTGCAGTCTCCATCCTGCAGGAGAAAACGTTTTACCGGGGTTTTATCCTTTGTCAAACCAAATACTTCTTCTGTAATCTGCATTCTTATCCTCCTGAATCAATGCTGTTTTATTTCAAAGAAAAAATATGCTCAAATGTCTGTTATTTTATATGACCAGATACGCAGTTTGGCTATAACAGCTGCTGCAGATTATCCTTTGCCTGGCGAATCCGGTCAATGTCTTCTTCCGTCACCCTGTCAAGCTTCAATTTGGAAAGCTGTTTCTGTACTTCCCTGTACGCTGCCTTCAGCTGCTTTTTCTGTCCCCAGTTCAGCTCTTTTGCTTCATTTTTCAGTTTCATCTGTGCATCTGCCACTGCCTTTGCAGCCTCATCCCGCATGGCAACGGCATCTCTGCGAACAGTATCCATGCTGGCATACATCTGAGATTCCCGGATTGCTTCATCAATTTCCTGATCAGACATTCTTTCATCCGAAGTAATCACCACCGACTGCTCCTGTCCGGTGCCCAGATCCTTTGCGGATACTTTCAGAATTCCATTGGTATCGATGTCAAAGGTAACTTCAATCTGCGGAACACCGGCCGGTGCTCTGCGGATACCGGAAAGTTTAAACTTGCCGATGGTTTTATTATCCTTTGCCATGGCGCGTTCCCCTTGAAGAACATGAATATCCACCGCCGTCTGGAAAGGAGCTGCTGTGGAAAAGATCCGGGAAAAGCGGGTAGGAATCGGGCTGTTCCGTTCAATCAGTCTGGTGGCCACACCACCCACCGTTTCAATGGACAGACTAAGTGGAGTTACATCCATCAAAAGCAGCTGATGTCCCGTCTCACCGGAGGTAAGGCCGCCTCCGCTCAGATTGCTGCCCAGAATGGCGGCTCCCTGTGCCACACACTCATCCGGATTGATATTCTTGGAAGGTTCCTTTCCTGTCAGCATGCGGACCTTCTCCTGAACTGCAGGAATTCTGGTGGATCCGCCCACCAGCAGAACCAGCCCCAGATCAGCCGGCGTCACACCTGCATCGGAAAGAGCCCGTTTCACCGGTTTTTCCGTTTCATTGATCAGATCGGCAATCAATTCATTGAAAACTCTTCTTGTAAGGGTCATATCCAGATGAAGAGGTTCCCCGTTTTTCTGTGTCAGATAGGGAAGCACAATCTGCGCTGATTCGGAGGCGGATAGCTCCTTTTTCGCCTGTTCTGCTGCCTCTCTGACCCGCTGGATGGCAGAAAAGTCCCCACGAAGATCAACCTGCTGCTCCTGTTTGAAATGATCCACAATCCAGTCGGTAATCCGATCATCAAAATCATCACCGCCCAGATGGTTGTTGCCGGACGTGGACAACACTTCAATTACCCCGTCACTGATTTCAATAATAGACACATCAAAGGTTCCGCCGCCCAGGTCATATACCATGACCTTCTGGGATTCTCCATGGTCCAGACCATAGGACAATGCTGCACTGGTGGGTTCATTGATGATACGAAGTACATTCAGACCGGCAATTTTTCCGGCATCCTTCGTTGCCTGTCTCTGAATATCATTAAAATACGCCGGTACCGTAATTACTGCATCGGTCACCGGTTCCCCGAGAAATGCCTCAGCTTCCTGTTTCATCTGCTGCAGAATCAGTGCACTGATGGTCTGGGGCTTATATACTGTGCTGTCAATCTGAATGGTCCAGTCACTTCCCATATATCGCTTTACAGAACTGATCGTCCGATCCGGATTGGTAATTGCCTGACGTTTTGCAGGTTCTCCCACCAGACGTTCTCCGTTTCTGGTAAAAGCAACCACACTGGGTGTTGTCCGCCCGCCGGTCGCAGCCGGAATAATAACCGGTGTATTATTTTCCACCACGGATACACAGCTGTTCGTTGTTCCAAGATCAATACCTATAACTTTACCCATTTTTCCCTCCGTCATTTTTTGTTGCTGTTCAGAGTCATGCAGTAACCATTTTTTGATATACAGTAGTATATACCATATCACAGAAATGTCCATCTGTTTTTTCACAATTGCGTACAGGTTCTTTTTATGTTACAATAAAATCATTGTTTCAATCCACGCTCGGTAAAATTATCGGAGTGCGACGTGCGACATAAGTTTGAAAAGGAAGGAGTCTGAACATGATAAGTCCTTTTGTAAATCTGAATCAAATATCCTCTGATTCAACTCTGTATCACTATACCGGAATCGGAGGAACCCACGGAATTCTGCAGAACAAATTCATCCGGGCAACCAAAAGTGATTTTCTGAACGATTCCAATGAAGTCCGTTATATCCTCACCATTGCCCAGGAAGTCATCCATGATGTAAAAAACCCGGTCTGGCAGTCCATACTGCAGACCGGATTTGACTGGGCATCCATGGCCATGAAACGTCTGCATTACTACGTACTGTCCTTTTCCACGGAACCCGACAGCCTCACACTGTGGTCTGAGTTCGGAGACAATACCGGCTATAATATGGAATTTCAAAGCGGTGAGTTATTGAAGCGGGTCAGTAAATACCGCCCCATTGCCTACCACGGATATGTTATATATGATAAAAATCTGCAGAAAGAACTGCTCCGAAAACTGATTTATACGGATATCCCCGCTTCTTTGGGAGAAAGTTTTCACGATATTATGGAACACTGTGTTGAGACCATGGAGCATGAACAGTTTAACCATCTCTGCAGCTATGTGGAACAATCTCTGCTGATCTATGCCCTCTTTTTCAAACAGGAAGAATTTGCCCCGGAAAAAGAATATCGTATGGTATTTGAAGAAAACGATCTGAATCAGGTTCTCTTTCGGGAAAAGGACGGCTTTCTGCTACCTTATATTTCTGTCCGAATCGCTTCCGAACTGGAAGAAGTCCCGCTGAAAAGCATCACCGTTGCGCCGAAAAATCATATTGATCTGGCAAAAAACGGTATGATGCTCTACCTGCAGAGCCTTGGATATGAAGTTCCGGTGCGTTTATCCGGTATCAAACTGCGTTACTGACCAATCTGCACGTTTCCGGACATTGCTTCATCCGTTTTTATCAACAAAACGAAAAAAAATACCCCCTCATAATCGTCTGTATATCTGTATTTTACAGAATACCGAACATAGTATAAGCCATACTAATGAGGGGGTTTTTCCGATATATTGAAATCAGCACATTATTCCAATCGACAGCTGCAAAACATATATCCAGACCAATTCCACAGAACGGATCTTATGCATGAATCTCCGTTTCAACAACACATTCATTTTTAATGCGTCCCACCAGATACTGCAGGGCATCCACCACATGGGGGCGGATATCGCCTCCGATCAGTACATACATAATATCATCTCCCACCTGCAGTTCGCCCTGATTCAGCCAGACTCTGATGTAGAAAATGCCGTCCATCCGGTAGGTTTCTTCAATAATTGCATTGACCCTTTCTTCCTCATAGGAAAACTGCATACCGGTAACCGGCAGGGTGTCCTCCGCTCCATGGCGTACTTTGGCCTTTGCGGTACCGCGTACCACCCCATTGTGTGTCAGATACATCCCCACCTGTGATGCGCTTTCATGTGCTTTTGCTTCCTTTAACCACTGATCCATGGAAGGAATCTGTTTGCTTGTATCCATTATAAATCCCCTTTCAATTATTCACAGAATGATCCTGATCTCATCTTATCAGATCTGTAATTATCATCTTATGATAAAGTGAACTACATCGGTAATCGAATTACAGAGAATTCCCGTTTATTATCTTAAACGGTATCCTGCTCTTTTTCCCCTTCGTTTGCTTCTTCCATCCTGACCTGCTGCTCCGGCAGTTCATCTCTGAATGAAACCAGAAGCACAGCCTGAGACCAGTTGATGGAAACGGAAGCATGCTTCTGCCTGTTCTCAGCCTCTTCCCGGAAGATTGCGAGCATTTCTTCCAGTACTGCTCTGGTCAGATAGCTTCCCCTCCAGTGGAACAGCAGTGTCTTTCCTTTTTTCACAGCCTGTGCTGAACGCTTTCTGACATCTTCCATCTTTGTAAAAGAAATCTTCTTTTCTTTATAATAAAAATGATCGCTGTCATTACATGCAGGTATCTTCCAGACCACCGGTTCATGGTCCCTGAAAATCTGTTTATCCGACAGCATAAAATAATCATAACGGATTATTGTATCTGACGATAAGGTATTGTCAAAGGTTGCATCAAAATGATAGTACTGTCCACCAATTCTGACGATATTCCATGCATGCCGGTACTTGATCCCTTTTTCCGGATTATTTTCCGACAAAGCGATAATACACCAGATTCCCAGCGCATCACACAGAACTTTGACCGCTTTGGCAATTCCCTCACAGACGGCCACTCCCTGTCCCAGAGAACCGATGATTTCGTGGGAATATGCCTTTTTCAGCTTATCATAACGGATATTCCGGCAAATAAAGTCATGTATATAAAGCAGTTTCTCTTTTTCGTTCAGCTTCATGGCCGGTCTTGCCAGCTTTTCCACCCTGCTTTTCAGCGCTTTCTGATGCTCCTGAATCTTCTTTTTTTCAAACAGATATTCCGGTATCACCTCTGCATTTCCGCTGTCCTGATAAAACTTGTAACGAAATGTTACGGAATAAAAGATTTCCGGACAATCCATACGAAGCAGAAAATAAATATTGGATAAATCCCGTCCGTCCAGCAATGGAACCTGGAAGGACGGGGCCAGCTTCTGCAATCCGGATTTCATGGCATGATAGCAGGATTGTCCGGCTTTTGATAATTGATTATAATAATATGGTTCTGTCATAACCTGTTCAGTTTATCATTTATCCGGATGCCTGTCAATTTCAGCACCTCGTACAGATGGAATCATTCCATCCTGTATCATACCGAATTTCTTTTGTAAAAGAAAGAAGGAACAGTGTGTACTATTTTCTCTTACTATAGTCTTCCTTTATCTTTCTGCTCCAGTCAGAACGAAGCTTTTTTTCTTTTCTGACACTGCACAAAGCATCTGAAACCGTATTGTAGGCAACTGCCG
>JALETI010000225.1 GCA_022781515.1 Lachnospiraceae bacterium | reverse complement strand
ATGTTTTTGCCAGAAGTTCTTCCTGTGTTTTATTGGGATAAATTCTGTATTTATATGCCTTTAACATGAACTGTCGCCTCCCTCATCAGCCCTGATTTTCTATGTATTCCCTCAGCATTTCTTCTGAAACATTCCCGACACAGCATGCAAAGTATCCGTCCGTCCAAAATGTATGCTCTTTCCAAAAGTGTTTCCGTAAATAAAACGGATACCGTTCCCATATATGGTATGTCGTGCAGCTTTTCATCAGATTTACGATTTTGCTGACGGACATGGTTGGCTCTGAACAGTAATGATTATTTCCGGTTGGCCCCGATCCACTGAACGGCATAATCCACAAGTTCCCGTTGGTTCATCAGGCGGATCACGGCATTGCCGATGGATCCGCTTTTCACATTTCTGTGTTCTTCAAAGGAAGCTCCGATGGCATCAAAATCCTCACCGTCCACAAACAGGGTATCGTATTTTTTCCATACACGCATGCCATTTTCCATAATCGCACTGTACTCGGTACAATTGTGTTTGCCGGGATATTCGGCTCTCACATCAGCCAGATGAAGGGAAGTGTTTTTATCATATCCTACGCCCAGAAGCAGGACCTTGCCGTTTAATTCATACAGCTTTGCAAGGGGAGAGGTTTCTCCGAAAATATCGGACAGGTCATGATTCTGTGTTAAATATGCAGCATGTTTTCCCCAGGCACATACCGATCTTGCCGGGTGATCGCTTCGGATACTTCCGGGCCATGTCCGGAACATTTCCGCAACGGCTCCCATGGTGTTGGTGGGTGTGATGTCTTTATCATAGGCAGGCCAGTTGTCCCGGATCAGCTGCCAGTCGGATTCATCCGCATCCCAGTGAACGCCGGTTTCCGGGTCCAGATTCTTCCATGACTGGGTGGGCATCATGATGGTTCCTTTTGATCCCACCACATCAATCAGTGCTTCGATTATGGTCTGGGCACCGCCGCAGACATAACCCATACTTTTCAGTGAAGTATGAACCATGACAATATCATTTTTTTCAAGTCCGATTTTCTTTAATTCATTTACGATGGTTTCCTTTGTGATAACTCGCATAAGATAGTCCTTTCCATATTTTTCGGGGTGATTTCCTTCTGATTATATACCAAATCAACGCAGCAGCAAGAGCTGATACACCTATAAAAATTTGCTTTTTGCAAGTATTTTACTGTTACATCGTTGTGGATTTTACAAACGGGTGATTAAATGAAACCATATCGGGATACCGTGAAAGGGGAGAGATAATGAATAAGAAGGGCTGGTTTATCGGAATCATCATTGCAATTGTAATGATGGTTACAGTCGGCGGATTTTTTCTGGCAGGCAGGGATACATTGTCCGGCGGCATGAAAATAGAAAAGAATACGGTGGAATGGAATCAGGATCTGGAAAATACCGATGAAAGTGCTGCGATACAGATTCCTTACTACAGTGATATTTATATGGAAGGTGATACCGATTCGATCGATATGATTCTTGTTAACCCAAAAGAGAATGAATGCTATTTTACATATACTTTTATATTGAAAGAGACAAGTGAGGAAATCTATCAGTCTGATCTGATTGAATCAGGAAGGGCATTGGAAAAGGTAAAATTGAATCAGAAAATGGATCGTGGAACGTATAAACTGGATATCCGCATTGACACGTATTCGATTGCAGAACAGACTCCATTGAACAACGCCATCGTTTCTACGAACTTGATTGTATCTTAATACTCCTCCCGAAAGGGTTTATATAGAGTAAATAAAAATATGAGGTAAAGAAGGAGAATTCGAACATGCGTAATTTAAAGAAATTTGCAGCAATGGGACTCAG
Source organism: Lachnospiraceae bacterium (assembly GCA_022781515.1). Taxonomy (GTDB): domain Bacteria; phylum Bacillota; class Clostridia; order Lachnospirales; family Lachnospiraceae; genus TWA4. The sequence continues at coordinate 2,284 of JALETI010000225.1, read as the reverse complement.
CTGTGCTTTGATGATGGGCAGTGTACTGAATGTAGCGGCAGCAGACGTATCTTTAAAAGAAGGCGATACAGTAAATGGGCAGACAACAGTTTCCCTTGTAAAGGAAAATCCTGCTCCCACTTTCACAGTTGGTATTCCTGCATCCGTTAATATTACTTCTGCTGATCCTGCACAGCTTACATTTACCATGAGTGAGGAAAGTCTGAATGCGATTCCGGATGGTAAGAAAGTCAGTGTCAGCATTGCAGATGCAGGATATGGCGACACAGCAGGGAAATTTGCCCTGAGCAACGGAACAGCAGAAGCTACATATGGTGTTTATGGAAGCAAATACAGCACCAGACCATCCGATGCGTATGCAATTGGAGATCTGCTGGTAAGTTTCTATGGAAATGAGAAAGTAACAGATGGAGTTGCTTCCATTGGCAGAGTCGTTAAGGCAGATGACTTTGATGGTATTGCTGCCGGAACTTATGAGGGATTTATTACATTCAACATTGATGTGCGCAATCAGTAATCTGCAATATCAGCAATATCAGAATTCCTGTAAAAAGCGGAAAATAAAAATACTATACTTCAATCTGATTCTAACGGGTCCGGACTTTATTTAAGTTCCGGGCTCGTTTTTTGTCTGGTGACATACAGATATCGACAATATCTTTAGCGGGTCAGTCAGAGATTATGGGATACGACGAGTTGACAAACACGTTTTCAATAGTGTCTGCTGATTCACAGCATTCTTTCTTTGATTTCAATCAGCCTCCGGGTCTTCGTATGAATCCTGAAAAACGCTGGATAAAAATGGCTGACAACATTTCCTGGGATGTTTTCGAAGAAAAGTATGCCGGAAAGTTCAGGAGCAGGATCGGCAATGTTGCCAAACCTCTCAGCATAGCTCTCGGTGTTCTGATCATCCAGAAAAAATACAATTATTCTGACAGGGAACTGATCGAGCAGCTTACGGAAAATCCGTATTATCAGTATTTCATAGGTCTCCCCGGCTTTCAGGAAGAAGCTCCTTTTGATGCTTCCACACTGGTCCTGTTCCGGAAAAGGCTGGATGAGCGGATCATTATGGAAACCAATAACTACATGATCTCTGCGGTAACGGATAAGAAGGATACGGATAACAAAGATGACGATCAGAATCCTCCTTCCGGTGCCGGATCTTCAGGATCAGAAAATCAATCCGTTGAAACAGAGAAAGAACCGGTCAATTCCGGAACTGTGATCCTCGATGCCAGCTGTACTCCTGTGAATGTCCGTTTCCCTCAGGATGTTTCCCTGTTGAATGAGGCCAGAGAAAAACTGGAAGCGATCATTTTCCGGATCTGTGATGACAACGGAATCTACAGACCACGCACCTATAAAAAACGTGCCAGGAAAGACTATCTTGCTTTTGCAAAAAGCAGAAAACATCCGGCAAAGAAAATCCGTGCTGCAATCAGAAAACAGCTGAATTATGTGAAGCGCGATCTGATCTATGTGGATGTTTATGTTCATCAGCGCTATTCCCTGACTGAAAAGGAAAAAGAACTTCTTGAAGTCATCCGCAAAGTTTATGACCAGCAGAAATACATGTATGATCATAAGACTCATATAGTGGAGAACCGGATCGTCAGTATCAGTCAGCCCTGGATTCGCCCCATTGTCAGGGGAAAGGCCGGAATCCCGGTGGAATTCGGAGCCAAGCTGGACTTAAGCATTGATACAGAAGGTTATGCAAGGATAGAAAAACTGTCCTTTGACGCATACAATGAAAGCACCTGTCTGATCACGGCAGTTGAATACTATCATGAGCGGACGGGACATTATCCGGAGAGAGTGCTTGCCGATCAGATTTACCGGACTCGTGAAAACCGAAAATACTGCAAAGAACATGGAATCCGGTTATCAGGCCCCAAACTGGGAAGACCGACAGCAGAGACAAAAGTGGATAAAAAAGTAGAATATCAGGATAATGTAGATCGAATCGAAGTAGAGCGTGAATTCAGTCTGGAAAAACGCTGTTACGGACTGGGCAGGATTGATGAAAAAACCAGGGAGACCCAGTTAAGTTCGATTGCATTATCTGTATTTGTTGCGAATCTTTTTAAGATCCAGCGGCGGATACTTTTTTCACTTTTTCGTGTACGGTCGATATTATTCGGCAATATATGCTGGTTAAGCCTGAAATGGGCTTAATCAGCAGACACTAAGTATAGACGAAAAATAATATTTAATCAATACCGTGAGGATCTTCGGGATATTATTAAGCAATTGTGTGCATATAAAGGTGTAGAAA
>JALETI010000213.1 GCA_022781515.1 Lachnospiraceae bacterium | reverse complement strand
ACAATACCCAGATCCATTTTTGCATACAAACCTGCTCTGGCTCTGGCAGATACTTTTCCGTCAGCATAAGAAAGAGAGAATTTCTGTTGATTTATTGCTGTGGGAGCAAGAAGTGCTGCTTCAACTCCTTTTTTAAACCATTCAGGAGAATCAGGGGTCATATTACTTACAGCTTCCATCGATTTTGATTTGTGTGCCGTTCCCTGGGTTTTTCCGTATCCAAGTGCAATTACAACTGTAAGTTTTTCACCTTTGTTTACCGTAAAAGCACCGGAAATTTTCTTGTAAGTCAATGCAACCCAGCAGGTATTCAGTCCAAGCTGCTGTGCCTTTAAAACCAATCTTTCGCCGTAATATCCACAAAGCTCATCAAGCATATTACTCTTCTTTCCAACCAGTGCCATATAATTCGTCACACCGCTGAATTTGCCGTAATGTGCCATAAAGCTGTCAAATGCTTTTGGTTCATTGGTCACAAGCTGGATGGAGAGACCGCTTTCCTGATTACAGGTTTCAATCTCCATCTGTAATGTTTTCAATACTTCTTCATCAATCGGCTGATCCGTATACTGGCGGACACTGTGCCTTTGCTTCATAGCTTCCATAATACTCATATTATGCATCTTTACACTCCCTTTTACAATGTAAGTATTTGTTCCTTCGAGAAATGTCTTATAGTGTTTTCTAACGAATTTGTAAAATGTTTTTCGCTATTTCTTCACGAATTTGCAAAATGTTGTATCCCCAGATGATTTTTCCTCTGCTTTTACCCCTGTTTTTCCCTCTTCTCATAAAGCAGCCGGAAGCGTTTCCGATCCAGTCTGCGGTATACAGCCATCAGTCCCATCAGCGCCATGCCCGCTGCAAATACCAGATACCATCCCTGCCGGAATGTATAGAGAACTACGATTTTTCCGACCACGGTATTTCCCAGTGAAGAGAACGTCATGGTGCAGATATTGTGAATCGAGGTATACCTTCCTCTGTGGGATGCCGGAATCCGTTTGGATATGTAGGGACTCATTCCCAGCGTGTTCAGGATTTCTCCGATGGTGAATGCCGCCATGGATAGAAAGTAACATCCGATTGTTTCATCGTAGAAGACATAAGAAGTAAGGGCGAGAACCTCCAGAAGCACTCCGCAGATGCAGCGGTCCAGATCCGGCCATTTCAGGGTCAGTTTCGTCAGAATCGGGGTGCAGGTGATGACCACGATGCCATTCACACTGGTCAGCATGCCGAAGAACATCGCTCCCCGTTCGTGAAACAGTTCATCCATCTGGATGGGCAGAAGGTAGTTAAACTGATTGTAAATCACCATACCGACGCAGCAGATGAAGATGTAGATGAGCATCAGTTTCCTTCCCTTCAGAATCTGAATCAGGGAACCTTCCTCATTTTTCTCATAAGTATTGTGATTATCCTTCTTTTCAACGGTTGAAGGGATAAAAAGATAAATAAATACCGTGGAGGAAAGCACTGCCAGTCCGGCAATCAGGAAAGACAGCCATAAATAATTCTGGAATAAGAAGCCCCCTAGTGTCGGGGCGAATACAATACCCAGATTGGATGCCAGATATTCCAGAGAATACGCCTTTTCCCGGTCATGATCACTGGTCAGCTCCGCTATCAGGGCATCGTAGGCCGGCCACTCCAGATGCTGGAACAGCGATCCAAGGAAATAGATACAGATACTTCCCATGGTCAGCGGCAGGAAAGCCGTTGCCATATACATCCCCACGGAAAGCAGGTCAAACACCACAATCAGATTCCGTTTATTGTATTTATCCGTGAGCCTGCCTCCCAGCAGGCCGAAGGGAATCTGAATGATGCCATAAATCAGGAACCAGAAAGCCACCTGTTCGGCATCAAAACCCAGTTTACTTTTTAAAATCAATGTGAGCATGGGCCAGATCAGAGAGCCCATGGCTGTGACAAAACGGCCGAAGCAGAGGATATACACCTCACGCTTCAGGCCGCGATACATTTGGAACATCCATTTCATAACTACACCCTAAATTGAATTTCAAATCGATATATGCAGAGATTTGCGTAAATTAACCTGATTCACTGTTTTTGTTTTTTTGCTTTTGCTGCTTTTAATATATCTGCAAGATTATCACCATTTAAAACCCCCGGATAATCATCCTGAAAATCTAACAGTATATCCTTATTTTCCATCTCTAATTCTCTGCATTCTTTGTAGAATTCTTTTAAATTTTCTTTTTTAAAAACAGATTCTATAAAAAAACGAGAATTCTCTGGAAGATGTTCATAGGAGCCATACAAGTCAGCGACAGCTTTCTTTATTGTTTCTAACGCCAAAAATTCTCCAGTTTCTTCTTGTTCAACTAATATACCTACTACATCCGATAGATCATTTTTATACTGCCGTCCTGCCATAAGTTTCATTGCAACCAGATACTCTGCTGAAACAGTTCGAACCTGCAAAATATTCGAAAATGTCTTATAATATTTTGAACATTCAATTAATTTGGGAGTATACGATTCTGTCTTTACAAAATCTGTATTGAGCCATCCAACTGGAAGTCCAAGCTTATCGCCAACAGTATTAATAGCATCTTTCATAACACTCGATGATTTAATAATAGCATCCATATCATATGTCATTTCACGAAATCCATAATTTATTAATATAGAGGCACCACCAACCAAAACGATCTCAGCAGGAACTCTATTTCCATTTTTCTTTCGGAATTCCTTTGCCAGTTCTTTCAGACAGCTATCCAGATTTTCTCTCGTAAATGGTTTATCAGCAGACATCACGTACCTCGCTTTCTACGATATTAAATCGGATAAACTCCGGTATTGCGTTTTCTATTGCATCATTTATAATACGTTCATCTCCTGTTGCAGCATAAGATACCATGATGCCGGATGAAAAATATGGTTTTTCCAGTTTCCTGCTTCGAATATCATTATAATTTGTACAAATCGGCAAACTATTTATTCTGGACAAATAATCAACCATTGCTAAAAGATATAAGGATTCCCGATACCATTGTCTGTTGTATAGTTTTCTGATTTCATCTTCTTCAAGAGTTTCAATAATAAAATCAAGATCTCCAAGGTCTTTCACACGATGGCAGGTGTTGCTTTTAAATGTTTCAAAAGAACATCTGTAATCTGCTGGTAATTCTTTATTATTTTCTAAAAGAGAATCAACCGTAACACCAAATACTTTTGCAATTTTGTATAATGTTCCTGCTGCGCACTTTTCAAGCTCTGCTTTTCCACTGCATATGTCATTGATTGTTGTCATCGCTACTCCGCTTTCTTTGCTCAGGCGGTATCTTGACATTCTTTCTTTCTGAAGTAATACATTAACGATCATCCGTCATCTCTCCTTTTTTTATAATATATCGGTTAACCGAAGTATTGTCAATATCCCCAATATCAAGCAAATAGTATGCCAGCAATTCCAAAGATTGAATTTTCCAGATTAAAAAAACACTGAGCCCTTTTCATCAGACTCAGTGTCAAGTCAAATCAATTCATCCATTACAATGGAAAGTGCCTCTGTATGCGTATTCCGCACCTGTAATTCGGATTTCACGATGAACTCCTTTGTTCGTTCCTGATCGAAGGAACAGTAAAACTCCTGAAATTTCTCAAAAAGACCTGGTATATCAAACAAATAGCCCCAGACAACGATCTTGTCCGGATCTATCAGGCTGACCGCATTCCGTGTAGCAACAGCAAGGTATTCTGCTTTTTTAAGCAAAATCGCCTGCAGTTTCTTATCCTGCAGAGCACCCCATTCTCCGGAATTGTTATAACGGAGCTGATGTCCGGATTGCAGCCAGGCATGGAACTCCGGCATCTCTTCTTCCGGTCGGGAACAGGAATCATAGGCTTCCTGAATGGCATTCATGATGGCATGGGTTGAGATTTCCGTTTCCAGGCAGCCGGTTCTTCCGCATTTGCACAGTTTTCCGTCTTTCCTTACCATCGTGTGGCCGATTTCTGCCGCTGTGCCTGTGGAACCGCGGTAGATTTCACCATTGATGATAATGGCGGAACCGACACCCGGTCCCCATTTCAGCATAAAGATATGATCTTCGCTTCGTCCGTTGCCGAATACGATTTCTGTTTTGGCATAGGCTTTTACGTTATTTTCAATGATTACATCATAGCACAGTTCTTCCTGCAGAATCCGGCGAATGGGAATTTCCCCGCCGGATAATCCGCTGGTTTTCATGCGTACTCCGCGTTTCCGGTCCACTTTTCCCGGTATGGAAACACCGACTGCAAGTATCTTCTCTTTCGGTATCTGGTATTCCCACAGCATGGCCTTGCATCCCATGGCGGCTTTTCTCAGGAAGCCTTCCGGATCTCCGTTCAGATCAGAAGGCATGGTCTGGCTTCCGATGATTTGTCCGGACAGATTCACAATTGAAAGATACGTTTCATTTTCTTCAATTCCCATACAGAGCACGTATTTGTAATCGCTGTTAATACTGACCAGAATTTTTTTACGTCCTGCACGTTTTTCCTCCACTGCTTCCCCAAGCTCCACGAGAATTCCCTCTTCCAGTAATTCGGAACAGATAATCGTTACACTGGCCGGTGTAAGTCCCACCAAAGATGCAATGTCTTTTCTGGACAGTGCACCATGTTTCTGAAGGGTCTGCAGAATGGCAGAACGGTTGCTTTTTTTGATGTTTTCAAGATTCATCCCCCTGCGAACCATGTCAGCACCTCATTTACTTTTCTCCCGCTGTTTTTCTCACCACCACTTAACATCAATGATGTTTGAAGCGGTGGAATCCTGTTTACTTGTTGAAAAACAGATTAATTACTTTCACACAAACGGATTTCTCTGCTTTTTGCACTCATGAAATCCTTAGATTAATTTAATGATACTATTTCTTTCGACCGAAATCAAGATGGTTTTCTGCTGAAAAAAGGAGGCGCCGCAGACGGCACCCCCTTCTTATTTTCCTGTCATACCTGTCAGTTTGCGGCCTGCCTGATGCAGCAGACAGACTGTTCCCTGATATGGATATTTTAACATTTTACTGTGTTACAATCTCCGCTTAGTATCTGACAATCTCCGCTTAATATCTTATAATCTCCACTTAGTATCTTACAACTTCCACATTTAACATCCGTGCCAGTTTTTCCAGTTCGCTGCCGATGCGTTTGTAAACAACAACGTAGTGGGGTTCCCATCCGTTTTTGATGGTGTCGGTCACAACGTCTTTGGACGGTGTATCGGTTTTTACCACGATGGAGGTTCCGTTAAACTGTTTCGGTTTGTCCAGTATTTCCCCTTCTGCAATAAAGAAGCGGAAGCTGCCGTCGGGTTTCCGGCCGATGCGGAACAGGGTTGCTTCTTCGGATGCCTTGCAGCCAAAGTCCATAACCGGACCGATCTTGCGGTTGGGATGAACGCCTACCTGTGCACCGGTATCGCATTTTGCAAGGTTGCATGCTGCCATGCCGCAATGCCAGTAAGTGATGGTTCCTTCGTTTTCATCCATGGCAACGGGGTCACCGAAGAATGTGGACTGTCCGGTGAACTGTGTGCCGATGAACATGGAAAGGGCGCCGTATACATCTGCTTCACAGCTTGCAGGAACGTTCATCGCATTGAGCAGAGAAAGAACCATGCAGACGGGTGTACCGAAGTCCACGAAGAAGTCCGGCCAGCAGCGGGATGAAATTGCACCGATTTTATTTTCTGTTACATAGGTCTTATATGCTTTGTACAGGCGGGCAAAATCCTTTACATTCTTCTCGGGCATAGCATCCAGACCGCAAACTGTTGCCTTTGCTTCTTCCAGATACTCTGCACATTCTTCATCTGTATAAGCTTTTGCCTTGTTGATCAGTTCTCTTGCTTCAATGGCTTCCAGTGTGACACCGAATCTGCTTAATAATTCAGAGTCAAGGGCACGTCCGAAACCGAAGCCCTGAGGGGTATGTCCGATGGCGGAAAGCTTGAGTCCTTTTAATGCTGCTTTGACCTGTGCTGCTGCAATGACAGATGCCAGTTCTTTCTTCACTTCCTCTTCTTCAGGCGCACCGAATACAAATTCGAAGTTGCCTGCGCCGCGGAATGCTGTGATGGTGTTTGCTGCAGAGTATGCGCCGGTCAGAGAGTTGCTGCGGAGTCTTCCTCCGTCAATAACGGGTTCTCTTAAAGTCCAGAGCATGATGGGGCACTGGAAGCGTCTTAACACTTCGCTGGCATATGCTGCATTTGCAAATGTGATGTTCTGAAGGATCACCAGATCCGGATTCTTGTCTGAAAGATATTCTGCCACAGCATCTACTGTAAGAAGCACCTGCTCCGGACATACAACATCTTCGGAAATTCCTTTTAAAGTGGCAATGGATCTTGCAAGAAGGTCCGCTGCTGTCTCCATATGATAGGTTCCTACACCAATAGGAACGTAAACTACCTGAATGCTCATAATTTTATCTCCTGATCGAAAAGATTATTCCTGTTTACCGGGTTGATTCACAGCTGCTGCTTCTACAGTTTCCACTGCAGCTTCTGCTGTGTTTTCTTCTGTTGTTTCTGCTTTTGCTGCCTGCATGGCTGCATCCATTTTTGCATGCTCTGCTTCCATGGCTTCGATATTCTTCCGGTTGAGTTCTTCAATCTTCTTGTTCATTCTCATCAGAGAAACCAGCAGAAGAACTGTAATGGCAAGAATGGCCAGAGAAATCGGGCGGCGGAAGAAAATGGTGTAGTCACGGTCGTATGCCATGGACGCAGTTACGAAGTTTTTCTCCATGATGCTTTCCAGAATCATACCCAACATCAGCGGCGTATTATCAATATCCAGAAGCGTCAGTATGTAACTGAATACCAGGATGGCTGCACAAAGCACCAGTTCCTTTGTATTGCCGGTTGCAGCGAAAGAACCTGCAAAACAGAACATGATAATAATGGGTGCCAGATAGGTATAACGAACCTGAACGATTTTTGCCACACCACGGGTCATTCCGAGACCGATGGGGAACAGCAGTACATTGGCGATCAGACAGCCCAGGATAATGGTATAGGCCATAACACCCTGTTTGGAAAACATGGTGGGACCGGGGTTGATGCCGTGCAGGACGAATGCACCTAACAGCAGAGCGGTAACACCGTCACCGGGGATACCAAGAGTAAGCAGCGGGATCATGGCAGAACCTACAACGGCATTGTTGGAGGATTCTGCTGCTGCGATACCTTCCAGAGAGCCCTTACCGAATTCTTCGGGATGTTTGGAGGTACGTCTTGCTTCAGAGTAACATAAGAACTGTGCAACACCGCCGCCTACACCGGGCATTGCACCTAAAATCGATGCAACTGCAGAAGAACGCAGGATGGCAGGAAGAATGCCTTTGGTTTCCTTTTTGGTAAGACCTTCTTTGTCAATCTTGTTGGCATCATCCAGTTTACCGCCGGAAAGTCTGAAGTCACGAAGCTTCTGTACCACCTGTGTTAAAGCGATCAGAGCGATCATGGCAGGCAGCATATCGATACCGTATTTCAGTGTACTCATACCGAAGGAGAAACGGGTAACGCCGGTAACGGCATCCATACCTACGCAGGCCATCAGCAGACCGATCATACCGGATATGATACTCTTGGGCAGAGAGTTGCCGGAAACACCTGCAATCAGGGAAATACCGAGAATACCCATGGAGAAGTATTCTACGGAAGTAAAATTGGATACCAGCTTCGTGATCAGGGATGCACAAAGCAGCAGAAGGAGTGCGGAGAAAAGACCGCCGCATACGGATGCAAATAAGGAGGTATCCAGTGCTTTTTTAACCTTACCTTTTTTTGCCAGAGGATAACCGTCAAAGGTCGTTGCTATGGCGGAGTTGGTACCCGGTGTGTTCAATGTGATCGCACTGATGGAACCGCCGTACATACCGCCGATATAAACTGCAAGCAGCAGGATGATGGCTGTTGCAGGGTCTTCAATACTGTAGGTGATGGGCAGCATCAGGATAATACCCAGCATAACGCTCAGACCGGGAATACATCCCACTACCATACCGATACAGAGACCGATCAGGATCATGAATAAATTGGAAACTGTGAACACCTGCACCAGGGCCTGTCCAATCATCTGAAAATCTCCCATAATTTTTGAACCCTCCCTTTAGAAAAACATGCCGGTGGGCAGTGATACGGTAAATACATACTTGAACAGGAAATAGATTCCGATCGCTGCTGCCACAGTGAATATGTAAATAAAGGGCTTTCTTTCTCCGCAGTATGCCAGGATAATACAGAAGGTTACTGCAGATGCAGGAATAAACCCAATAAATAAGATCAATGCTACATAGATACAAAGTAATGCAATTAAAAGAATAGCCGGTTTTTCTTTCTGCCAGTCAAACTCAACAATCTTTTCTTTTTTGAAAACAACGCTCTGAATGATCAGTACAACAGAGAAGATCAGCATCATAACCAGACAGATACCGGGAATGATTCTCGGACTGGGTGCGCCGGAATCGAAGGCGGGAACTCTTACCTGAGAGGGAAGGAGGATCAACAGAATCAGACTGATTGCTCCCATGATAATTCCGGACCATAAATTTGTTTTAATCTTAATTTTCATATTAATTGATTCCCCTTAATAGAAAAAAGCGTTTTTAGTAATATTGAGCGGGACCTAAATCCCACTCAATACGGTCTTCGATCACCGCGCAGCCGCAGCAGGCTGCACGGAACATATTGAATTATTTCAGGTTTTCGTAAGCTGTCAGTGCCTTTGTACATGCATCATCCATGAATGCCTGTGCTTCGTCACCGTATACCTGGAAGTTGTTCAGCAGAATGGATTCGATCCAGCCTGCGTAATCTTCTTCCGCCCATACCTTCTTCATCAGGTCGATCATTTCATTGTAGAATGCATCGTCTGCACCTGCATGAACAGCCAGAGTTCCGCCTGCAGGAAGGATGCAGCTGGAGAAATCAATATCAGCAGATAATTCAGGAGCTTTTGCTTCACCTGTTACAGTGGGAACAGAGAGATCACCATTGGGTGTTTTGAAGCCTTCGAATGCCTTGTCATTGAATGCAAGGATCGGAATTAATGTACCGGCTTCTACTTCATCCTGTGCTGCCTGTGTGGTTCCTACGAATACATCCACTTCACCGTTGATCAGACCCTGTTTCTGTTCTGCACCGCCTTCGTAACCGGAAACTACAGTCAGTTTTCCGCCTTCCAGAGCGATCAGAGAACCCAGTTCCAGATGGCAGTCAGACAGAGGATTTCCGCCGGACATCTTGATGCCTTCTGTTTTTGCTTTTTCCAGAATGCCTGCCAGTGTCTGGTCGGGAGTTGTGTAAAGGATCCATGTACGGTCATCGATGGTACCAACGGGCTTCATAGCCTTTCTGTCGAAGTCAACTTCTTCTGTCTGGTATGTCTTGCCCAGGTCATGTCTGTAGCAGAGACCGTAACCGAATACCAGCAGATCCTTTGTATTTGCATCTTCATCTGCGAAGAATGTAGCTGCTGCAAAACCGTCACCGCCGGTCATGTTTTCCACTACAAAATTGTACTTGTCCTGAATGTGGTTTGCAACTTCTGCATACTTACGTGCCAGCAGGTCTGCTGTACCGCCTGCACCGTAACCGCAGATGATCTTTACTGTTTCACCGCCGTTGGCAGGTGCTTCTGCACTGCCTTCATTGCCGCCCTTTGCGCCGCCGCATCCTGCGAGTGTGCTGATTACAAGCGCTGCTGCCAGGAATAATGCTGCTAATCTCTTTTTCATCTTTTTTCCTCCTTTTATAAATGAAAGTTTACCGATTCAGTGCATGCTTTTCATAAACCGCTTTGAAAAGCTCTGCATCAGCTGAATCTTTTTTATAGAATACCGGTGTGTCACCGATCTTCGCTTCTACTGTATGAATGCCTTTTCCATACTCATTTCCGGTCCACAGATGAATCCATCCGTCGGAAGGAAGATATACTTCTCTGTCTTCTGCACCCTCAGTGTATACCGGTGCAACCAGTACATCGGGACCCAGAAGGTATTCAAACTGTTCCGTATAGCTTCTTTCGTCCTCTTCATTATGCAGGAAGAGAGGACGCTGTACCGGAATACCGGTTTCTGCATTTTCCTTCACCAGTCTCTTCATAAGAGGAGAAATCATGGTATAGATATCTGTCAGTCTTGCCAGCTGCTCCATGCAATCCTCGTCGTCGTAGAACTGGAAGTTTGTGTCCGGGCGGTTGCCTTCATGGGTCCGCATCACCGGTGTAAATGCTGCCATCTCTGCCCAGCGAAGGAATACTTCCTTTGTTCTGCAGTTATCATACAGGGATGTATAGCCGCCGATATCGCTGTGGTTTAATCCGCAGCCGATCATACCGGAGCTTAAGGCTGCACAGATAACGGTGCAGAGACCATCATGTCTGGTGAAATCCACAGACTGATCACCTGCCCAGAGTAAAGTGCAGTATTTCTGAGAGCCGATTCCACCTGCCCGCATGAAGTATACCACTTCACCCAGTTTGCCGCTTTCGGAAACGGCATCATAGTTGCATTTTGCCCACAGTGCAGGCCAGTGGTTATGCTCCATCATGGCAGGTTTTCCGCTGTGCAGAACGATATCATCTGTGGGAAGATATTCGCCAAAGTCTGCCATCCAGCCATCAATGCCGATATTAATGGAGTATTTTTTGATTACTTCATTTTTAAACCACTGGTATGCTTCCGGTTTTGTCAGATCAATGACACCGCAGTCAAATTCGCCGAAATCAACCAGATAGATGCTTCCGTCGCTTTTCTTTGCGAATACATCCTTCTTTTTGCCTTCTTCAAAAAGCTTGCCGTCTGCCACCAGATAGGGATTCACATAGCCCAGGAATCGAATTCCCTTTTCATGAATCTCTGCAATTTTCTCCGGCAGGTCGGGATACATTTCTTCATGGAAATGCCAGTCCCACTGGAGACGTTTGCCGAAGCTTGTTACACGTTTGCCGCACCAGTCCTGACACCATAAACCGGAAACCTTGATTCCCTTTTCAATGGATTTGTCAAGAATACCGAAGGAACGTTCATTGCCGCCCTGGGCGCCGATGATCAGTCCGTTGTAAACCCATTCGGGCAGTTCCGGCTGACGTCCGAAGAATGCAGTTTCTTTCGTCAGCAGTTCGGTAAAGGTATCTGCTGCTTCAATACGAATCCATGCAGGAACTTCCCATACCTGAAGTTCATTGAATTTTTCATTGCGGAAATCAAAATCTGCATATGCAGTTGTCTGTACGTGTACATAAAAATGATTGCTGGAAACGTAGGTGGGCTGCGGGAAGTTTGTGTTGTAGTAATCGCCGCCGCTCATACCGTCCACATCACCCTTCCAGGTGATATAGGTTGTTTTATCTCTTCCCACACCGGGTTCGCTGGTCCACAGCGGGAAATGCCTTCCTTTCAGATCAAAGTAGGACATCTGCTCACCGCATCCGTAGATGTGTTCGTTCTTTTCCGATACAGTACGGATCCAGAAACGGTTGATTTTCGGATTGACTTCGGAAAACTGAATTTCTGCCAGATCTCCGTTTACGGTAAGACTCATTTTCAGTTCGCCTTCAAAATCAGCCACGATTCCGTTTTCTGTTTCCTGAAGGGCTGTAACCTTTAACGCCTTCCGTTCGATCACGTAATCTTCAATCCGGTAATTGCCGCGGTACATGAGGACATTTTCCTCTCCGTATCCGACAAATAACAGCGGCTGGTCTGCTGCACATGTGAACACAGCCTGATTGCCATGTGTTAATGTAAAATGAAATCCATCAACATACAGTTTCATTAATATTTTAACTCCTTATTATTGCCAAGTAATCCCGGAAATGCACCCTGTCTGATGAGGGGTTCCCGTTCCGGATGTGCGATCACCCATTTGTTCTTCTGCAGAAGCAGCCTGTTTTCACCCTGAGGATTCTCCGGTTTCTTTTCCAGAGGTGTGTTGGTGCCTCTGGGAAGAACAACAATCCCTTTAAAGCCCTCATCGCAGACTCTGCAGGGAGACAGATGAAGTGTGGTCTGGAACATTTCGATGGCTGTTCCCTTCGGAACAAAGAATACCTGCGCATCTTCCACCGCATAGGTGTTATCCTTAATCAGCCAGGTATGACCCAATACCAGCATAAAATCCGTCACTGCAACGTTAATTTCGCTGCCTTTGTGGTATTCGAATCCATTATATGTGGTATTGCGTCCGTTGCAGTATCCGATCTGGATCGGCATGCCGCCGTAGAAGAAATTCTGAATTTCTTCTGCAGCGCTGATCTCTTCCATTTCCGGAACGGATGCCACGTAAATGTTTCCGTTTTCCGGAATGGGTGTTTTCTCTTCCATATAGAAAATGAGCTCACTGAAATCAATGCCGGTAACCACATTGCCATATGTCTTAAATGCATCATCGAAAACGGAAAGGATTGTTACATCATTTACTTCATTTAATCGATTAATCATAAAAGCCTGTCCACCTGTCTGTGATCAGCGATCTCTTACAACCTTGATGGTTGCACGGAAATCTTCTTTGCCCATGCCTCTTTCCAGAGCTGTTCTGTATACATCCAGTGCATTTTCTTCACCGGGAACCTTAACGCCGCATTCTTTTGCAAGGTTTACACAGATGTTTACGTCCTTTGCCATATTTTCAATGGAGAATGCAGTGGTATAGTCTTCTGCTTCCAGTTTTGCTGCCTGTCCGTCCAGATACCAGTTGGAAGCACCGCCGTAGGAAATGGCTGTGGCGTAATCCGGAATGGAAATGCCGTTTGCCTTTGCCAGAGTAATGGTTTCGTTTACACCATTCTGAATCTGGGAAACCAGTGCATTGTGGCAGATCTTCATAACCAGACCCTTGCCGTTGTCACCCATGCGGATTACATTTTCACCCATGTAAAGCAGAATGGGCTTAATGAATTCGTAGGTTTCTTCATCACCGCCAACGTAGATACCCAGTGTACCTGCAATGGCAGCCGGTTTGGATTTTACAACCGGAGCATCTGCGAATCTTGCGCCTGTTTTCTTAACCATTTCGGAAATTTCAACGGATACGCTGGGATCGATGGTGCTCATGTCGATACATGTTTTGGTTTCGTTCAGTTTGCCGAGGATTCCTTCGTATACGGAACGGGAATGTTCACTCTTGGGAACCATGGAGATGATGACATCGGATTTTTCTGCCAGTTCAACGGAGCTTTCGCAGGGAACCGCACCTTTGGATGCCAGAAGATCTACTTTTTCCTTTACAAAATCAAAGGCGTATACGGTGTCATCATGTTTTTTTACGATGTTTTCACACATGGATTCGCCCATGATGCCAAGGCCGATAAAACCGATTTTCATATTAGTTGCCCTCCGTATTGTCCCATGCTTCACAGAAAGTTCCGATACCCTGTGTGGTGTATGCATGCTTCATCAGATCCTTGTATACTGCAAGACCGGTTGTAACGATGTCTGCACCTGCTACTGCACAGTCAGCGATCTGCTTGGGAGTTCTGATGGCTGCACAGATGATCTGTGTCTTGCCGTAGAAACCATAGTTTTTGTAGATGTCAACGATATCCTTGATGTACTGCTTGCAGTCTTCGCCGTTTGCTTCCTTCCAGCCGATGAAAGGAGAAACAAATAAGGAACCGTTCTTTGCGGGAAGGATTGCATTGGAAGCGGAGAAGATCAGAGTTACGTTGGTTCTGATGCCTTCTTTCTCCAGAATTCTTGCTGCTTCAATACCGCCTTCGATGCAGGGAATCTTGATAACGAAGTTGGGGCTGATTGCTGCGATTTCACGAGCCATCTTTACCATATCATCTGCTTTTGTGAAATGAGGATTGATTTCAACGGAAACAGGAAATCTGTCCACGCCTTCCAGGCCTTCTTCTTTGATCCACTCTGCAATATCGGTAATCGCTGTGAGAAAAGGTTTGCCGCTTAACATGATGTGTCTGGGATTTGTTGTAACACCATCAATGCCGAAGGTATTGTAAGCTTCCTTGATTTCATCAAGCTTTGCACTGTCTAAGAAAAATTTCATAATTTTTTCCTCCTTACTTTGTTTTAATTAATTTTTTTAATCAACATCAGGATTTGAGATGTTTTTGTATTTCTCGCCTCTCCGTATGCCCTAATTATTGCCCTTTTGTCGCTGTGTGTCAACCATTTTTTACAAAAAAAATGATTTTTGGCACTTTTATTTAAATATTTTAATCAACTTTTGTAGGACTTGCATAATAGGTTTTTATTGTGTTTTTTTCCATGATATGATACCATATAGATAGTTGATTAAAACTTTTAACTAATAAAATTCACTTACTATTCAGGAGGAAAACGAAATGAACATGTCAAAACGACTCACATTTCTTCTGTTGGGTCCTGCTTTCTATTTTATATTGGTATTTGCCCTTCCGGGTGCAGGACTGACAGATTTAACCGCAGCAAAAGGACTTGGCGTTGCAGTCTGGATGATCTTCTGGTGGGTAACCAGACCGGTTGACATCACGGTAACCGCCCTTCTTCCGGCCATTGTAAATGCCTTGTTCGATATTATGCCCATGGAGAATATCATTTCCCAGTATTCTTCCAGCAGTATTATCCTGATTTTCGGTTCCTGTCTGCTGACAGCACCCTGGTCAGAAATCGGACTGGACAGAAGAATTTCCTTAAAAGCACTGTCCTTGATCGGACCTTCCATGAAATCACAGATTACGGTCTGGCTCCTTGCCGCTGTTATCCTTTCCAATATGATGCCCAATGTTGTAGTCGTTGCCATCTTTACACCCATTGCGGTTTCCATGCTGGTTGCAGCAGGTTACGACGATATTTCCAAATGTGAACCGGCGGTTCCGATTCTCTGTGCCATCGCATGGGGTTCTCAGGTGGGCGGTGCCGGCACACCTCTGGGCGGCGCCATGAACGTAACTGCCATTTCCTTTCTGGAAAACTACACAGGAAAAGAATTTATGTATATTGACTGGCTGATCCGCATGCTTCCTTATACCATACTTGCAACCGTGGTCGTATTGTGCATGATGATCTTCTGTCCCATGAAAGTAAACTCGCTTTCCGGTACGAAAGAATACTTTGAAAAATGCTACGCAGAACTTGGCCCCATGAAAAAAGATGAAAAAATCAGTCTGGTTCTGTTTATCATTGCCATGCTGGGTTCTTTCGTAAGACCTTTATACGCAGATCTGCTGCCCGGTCTCGTCCCCGCTTATCTCTTCCTTTTCCTGGGATGCCTGAACTTTGTAATCGTTGCTGCCAACAAAAAGGACATGCTGTTAAGCTGGGATACTGCACAGCGTGAAGTCATGTGGGGTATGCTGCTTCTGTTCGCCGGTGGTCTTGCGCTGGGACAGATTCTTACCTACTCCGGTGCCAATGATGCCATAGCCGGTGTCATTGCCGGCATGAACCTGACCGGCGGTTTTGGAACCATCGTTATTTTTGCAGTATTTGCATCCGTCATTTCGGAAATGACAAACAGTACGGTTTCTGCCGCTGTTACCCTTCCGATTGTTATCGGGGTAACCGAAAAACTCGGTCTGAATCCGATCCCCTACATCTTTACCGCAGCTATGGGTATGAACTATGAATCCCTTCTTCCGGTCAGTGTACGTGCCATTTCCGTCGGTTACGGACTGGATCCGGACAAATTGATGAAGCAGGGCTTCCCGATTACTCTGGCCCGTGTCTGTGTAGCCATTCTGGTCGGTTTTGTCACCATGCAGATCTGGCCGGGATTCGGAGTGCTGTCATAAGTCGATTCCCGTTTCTCTTTTCATCAGACTGCACAACAGAGAAGGGGCTGCCATTATGAATTTCTGTGATGTGGCAGTCATCCTTCTGCAGATTGTCGGACATCCCGTTCTGAAATCCATATATGGTATTATGGCCATTACATTAAGTTCATTTATTGTAAAACAGGTCATCACCTTTGATTCCGGAGATACACTCCATCGATCAGACAGCCTTTGTTGTGGTGGATCAGGTACGAAATGTCCTCGGACGGGGATATACTTTATCCAGATAGAAGAATCGACAGGAAAACGTATGCTTTGCAAACCGAATCCTGCACCAAATTTCCCGCATGCTTCGATTTACCTTTCAAATAGAACTGTTTTTTAAGCTCAGGTACAAATTTCCATTGAATCATTGATTGTTATCCTATATAATATATGAAATTTGTTGTGCTTTGGTATATCTCCCATCCATCGGTGAGCAGGCTTCTGTTTCATACCAAATAGACTGCACATTGCTGTGGGGCATCTGCTGAAACCAACAGAGAATATTTTACATAGGGAGGAATTCATTATGAGTGAAAAAAACACTGCAGCTATCCGCGATGCCAGAGAGCTGGGTCCTGTTAAGATGCTTATTCTGGGTATTCAGCATATGTTTGCCATGTTCGGTGCAACCATTCTGGTTCCCATTTTAGTGTCGGGATATTTTGAAAAGGCATGCGGCGAACCGCTGACAAAGGGTTTGTCAGTTTCTGTCACACTGTTCTGTGCCGGTGCCGGTACCTTGATTTTCCATGTATGTGCCAAGTTCAAGGTTCCCGCATTTTTAGGTTCATCCTTCGCATTTCTGGGCGGTTTTTACACCTGTGCGAACCTGAACTCCGGTATCTACGAGGGGATGTCTGTCAACGATAAGGCAGCCTATGCATGCGGCGGTATTGTGATCGCAGGTCTTTTATACCTGGTACTTGCACTGATTATCAAACTGGTTGGGGTAAATCGCGTAATGCGTTTTCTTCCGCCGGTTGTTACAGGTCCCATCATCATCTGCATCGGTCTTTCTCTTGCCGGTTCCGCAGTTGCCAATGCATCCACCAACTGGTTCCTGGCTATTGTTGCTCTGGCAGTTATTATTGTCTTTAACATCTGGGGCAAAGGTATGTTCCGCATCATCCCGATTCTGATGGGTGTTGTCATTTCCTATGCCGTTGCACTGATTATGCAGCTGTCCGGCATGACCAATCCGGATGGAAGCCAGATTCTGGATTTTGCATCCATCGCAAGCTCCAGCCTGGTCGGTCTTCCTTCTTTCCAGATGTGCAAATTTGACATCACATCCATTCTGGTTATGGCTCCCATCGCGGTTGCTACCATGATGGAACATATCGGTGATATGTCTGCCATTTCTGCAACGGTTGATGAAAACTACATTGCAGAACCCGGTCTCCACAGAACTCTGATGGGCGATGGTCTTGCAACTGCTTTTGCGGGAATGCTGGGCGGTCCTGCCAATACTACATACGGTGAAAACACGGGTGTACTGGAGCTTTCCAAAGTATACGATCCCCGTGTGATTCGTCTTGCAGCTGTATTTGCAATCGTTCTTTCCTTTATTCCCAAGTTCTCAGCGGTTATATCCACCATGCCTGCAGCCATTATCGGTGGTGTTTCCTTTATGCTCTATGGTATGATTTCCGCAATCGGTGTTCGTAACGTGGTTGAAAATCAGGTGGATCTGACCAAATCCCGCAACCTGATCATTGCCGGCGTTATCTTCGTATGCGGACTCGGTTTCTCCAGCGGCCTTACTTTCCATATCGGCGGAACCTCCATCACACTGACTGCACTTGCCATTGCAGCTGTTGCAGGTATCATCCTGAATGCAATTCTTCCCGGCAATGATTACGAATTCGGTGCAAATCCGAAGGGCGATCAGAGCCGTGGTATCTTTCTGAAAAACAGTGACAACTAACAAAGTGCGAATGACCGGTAAAACAGGCCGGTCGTTCGTATGAAACATACCTGGAAAGGAGATTGTCTCATGGACTTTTTTAATGAAAAAAACATTGTCATCTTTGATCATCCGCTGATTCAGCACAAAATCTCTATTTTAAGAGATAAGAACACCGGAACCAATGAGTTCCGTAAACTGGTGGGTGAAATTGCCATGCTGCAGGGTTTTGTTGCCTTAAGTGATCTGCCTCTGGAAAATGTGGAAGTGGAAACACCCCTGGAAACCTGCATGACACCCATGATTGCCGGACGCAAGCTTGCCATTGTGCCGATTCTTCGTGCAGGTCTCGGTATGGTGGACGGTATCCTGAACCTGGTTCCCACTGCAAAGGTCGGCCATATCGGTATGTACCGCAATGAAGAAACCCATG
>JALETI010000204.1 GCA_022781515.1 Lachnospiraceae bacterium | reverse complement strand
TATCGGGAAACCTGCAGGACCTGCTCCTTGACCAGATCCGCCGAATACATGGTTCTTGCCCGGTCCGGAAGATTGTGTGCTTCATCAATAAGAAACAGATATTTCTGCTGAATATTGTCTCCAAAGAACCGTCTCAGATATACATTGGGATCAAACACATAATTATAATCACAGATAATTCCCTGGGACCAGCTGGTCAGATCCAGATTCAGTTCAAAGGGACAGACCTGAAAGGTTTCTGCATATTCCAGAATATCCTCTCTTCCGATCCGATCCAGAGCAGTAATCATATTATATACGACATCATTTACCCGGTCAAAATGACCTTTCGCCCTGGGGCAGGCATCCGGGTTGCAATTGCATTCTTCCATGGGGCACATCCGTTCCTTTGCGGTAATGGTTACGGAATGCATTTCCAGTCCTCTGTTTTTCAGAATTTCAAAGGCTTCCTGCACCACGGTTCTGGTGATGGTTTTGGCCGTCAGATAAAACAGCCGGTCTGCCATACCTTTTCCCATGGCCTTTAAGGCGGGAAATAGCACGGACATGGTTTTACCGATTCCGGTTGGTGCCTGAATAAATAATTCACCTTTCTGTTCAATGCTGCGATACACGGAAACAGCCAGTTTTCTCTGTCCCTTCCGGTAAGGAAAGGGAAATTCCATCCCCTGCAGACTCTGACGCATACGAATACGCATATCCGATTCCAGTTTTGCCCATCGTTCGTACTCCTGCATCAGTTTTCCGAACCATGCTTCCAGTTCATTAAAGGTATAGGTATCATAAAATCGTTTTATGGTTTCATTTTCCAGATGACAATAGGTCATCTGAATTCCCATTGCCTGTTTTTTATTCTGGAGTGCATAGATATAAGCATAGCAAAGGGCCTGTGCTTTATGGACCGGCACCGGTTCTTTCACTTTCCGAAGATCCCGGTAGATTCCCTTTATTTCATCCACAATAAACAGTTCTTCCGGCAGATCCGTCTGACCACTGCCAAAAACAGCCTCCGCATGTGACGGAGGCTGTTCCATATCCTGAGCAGAATTCACTTTTTCAAGCCAATCATTTGTTTTCTCATGGAAAATACCATCCGCACGACCTTCGATCTGAATCTGGAATGTATCCCGGTTAATTCCGAATTTCAGGGAAACCTCACTTTCATAGGTACTTCCCATCTGCCTCTGAATCTTCCGATGCATCCGACTGCCGGCTTCCATCGCCTGTTTTTCCTTCGCACCGGTTCTGCGATTGTCAATATCGCCGCTGCGAAAAATAAATTCCACCAGATTCCGAACGGAAGTCCGGATGATATCAACTGTATTTTCCAAAAAAATCTCCTCTGTAAACGTTCTATCCGATCAGTCCTTTATCAATTGCACCGGCAATTTCCTCTGCAAAATAGGTCAGCAGAATATCGGTACCTGCGCGGTACATACTGATCGCTGTTTCTGCAATAATCCGCTCTTCATCCACATAACCCAGCTTGGCTGCTGCCTTGATCATGGAGTATTCACCGCTTACACTGTAAGCTGCAATGGGAAGATCCGTCATATCTTTTACTTCCCGGATGATATCCAGATAGGAAAGAGCAGGCTTCACCATAATAATATCGGCACCTTCTTCAATATCCAGCATGGCTTCCTTCAATGCTTCTCTGCGATTATGAAAATCCATCTGATATGCTTTACGGTCACCAAATGCAGGTGCGGAACCGGCTGCATCGCGGAAAGGGCCATAGAAAGCTGACGCATATTTTACCGCATAGGACATAATCGGTGTTACTTCATATCCGTTATCATCCAGTGCTTCCCGAATGGCAAGTACACGTCCATCCATCATATCAGAGGGTGCCACCATATCCGCACCGGCTGCAACATGAGATACAGCAGTCCGTGCCAGAAGATCCAGGGTTTTATCATTATCAACGTAGTGATCCGGTGTCAGGATTCCGCAATGGCCATGATCTGTATATTCGCACATGCAGACATCGGTAATCAGGTACATATCGGGATACTGCTTTCTTGCCTCCCTTACCGCACGCTGAATAATACCATTTTCATCATAGGCCGCACTGCCGCATGCATCCTTGTGATCCGGAAGGCCGAAGAACATAACCGCATTGACACCGGCTTTCTGTAATTCTTCCAGTTTTCTTCCCATGGTATCCACAGAATAACGGTACTGACCGGGCATGGTGCCGATTTCTTCCACAATCTGGTTTCCTTCTTTTACAAACATGGGATAGATCAGGGAGGATTTATCCACTCTGGTCTCCCTTACCATACGTCTTAACGTATCACCGTTTCTTAATCTTCTGGGTCTGATTAACATAATATTTCCTCTTTTCTTCATCAGCAGCTGCGCTGTCGTGCAGCCGCTGTCATTTTATTATTTTGCCTGATTTTCCGCTTTTTTTGCAGCAAACAGTTCTTCTGTCAGTTCTGTCACGGACGCAATGGAAGCTACTTTGGAAATATGGGTCTTCATACCCAGTTTTTCAGCCTCTTCTGCTGTCTGTCTGCCGATACATACCGCCTCAACGGTGCTGTAATCCAGGCCTTCTGTTGCTGCCGCAAATCCGCGTACTGTGGAAGCACTGGTGAAAATGGCATAGTCCATGTTGCCTGCTGCAAATTCTTTTCTTTCATCGATCAGATGGGATTTTACCAGTACGGTATCGTAAGTGGCAATATCATCAATGGTTACATCTTTCACTGCCTGCAGTTCCTTTACCAGTTCCTGACTGCCGATTCTGGCCCTGGGAATCAAAATATGTTCCCCTCCTTCACAGATTTCTGCCAGTTCTTTTCCAAGTGTCTCTCCATCGTATACGCTGGGAACGAAATCTGCAAACATGCCGTATTTCTCTACTTCTGCCTTTGTTCCTTTACCGATTACAGCAATCTTCACACGGCTCATTTTTCTGATATCCACTTTTGCCCTGCGCAGGGATTCAAAGAAAATCCGCACACCGATCTGGCTGGTAAATACAACCCACTGATAGCTTTCCAGTTTTTCCATTGCTTTTTCCAGCTCTGCATTGTCCGAAATAGCTTCGGTCTGAATGGCGGGCAGTTCCACAACCTCTGCGCCTTTTTCACGAAGCTGCTCTGCCATACGGGAAGCCAGTTCCTTCGGTCTTGTCACCAGAACCCGGCAGCCCTGTAAAGGTAACTTTTCATACCATGCAAACTGGTTGGAAACCGTACATACTTTACCAACAATAATAATTGCCGGTGTTTCTATCTTTGCAGCGTCAGAAGCCGCTTTCAGAGTGGAAACGGTTGCCACCACTTTTTTCTGGCGGGCTGAAGTACCCTTCTGCAGTACAGCAGCCGGTGTATCCGGTGACATACCGGCAGACATCAGTCCATTGCAGATATCTTCCATTGCGGAAATTCCCATCAGAAATACCAGAGTGCCTTTTGTACGAACCAGTGCTTCAAAATCAATGTCGTATTCTTTTTCTTTTTTCTTATGCCCTGTAATAATGTGCAGGGAAGAACAGAAATCTCTGTGTGTAACGGGAATTCCGTTATAAGCCGGTACGGAAATGGCAGAAGTAACACCGGGAACGATTTCAAAGGGAATATCGTTTTCCACCAGCAATTCCAGTTCCTCACCGCCGCGTCCGAACAGGAAGGGGTCTCCGCCTTTCAGTCGTACCACACGTTTTCCTTCCAGTGCTTTTTTCAGCAGAACTTCATTGATCTGATCCTGTGGAAGGGTATGGTTACCTGCACGCTTGCCAACATCCACCAGCTCTGCAGTTTTCGGCACCATGGCCAGTACGCCGTGTCCCACCAGTGCATCATAGACAACAACTTCTGCCTGTTCCAGAACCTGTTTGCCTTTTAATGTAAATAAACCAACGTCAGAAGGGCCGGCACCCACCAGCCAGACTTTACCTTTATTCATTCTGTAAATCCTCTCTTATCTATTGCGATACTGCTCACGCAGTTTAATTGCCAGTTTTCTGCCCAGTTCCGCTGCCTGTGTTTTGTCCGCCGGTCCTGACATGGAACCAATCAGATGCCCGCCATCCGATTCTTCATAATACAATCCGGTCAGATGGATTTCTCCATCCTGAATCTGAGCATGGGCTGCCACAGGAGATGTACATCCGCCGTCCAGCTCCGTTACAAAGGCACGCTCTGCCAATGCTGCCATCTCTCCTTCCGGATCGTTGTAGCCCGCAAGAAAACGGTAATCCTCGCCTGCGCGTCCCTGTACTGCAAGAATTCCCTGCCCCGCTGCCGGAATCATCTCAGAAGGATCAAAATAACGACTGATTCTTTTTTCCAGACCAAGCCGCTTCACACCGGCTGCGGCCAGAATCAATGCAGAATACTTTCCACTGTCCAGTTTGTTCAATCTGGTAATTACATTGCCGCGAACACCTTCAAATACAGCCTGGGGATACAGCTTTTTAAACTGAAGCATACGCCGCAGGCTGGAGCATCCAATCGGTAATGAAAAATCAATCTCCGTTTTTCCCTCCGGAAGCACCAGAACATCCCTTGGATCTTCTCTTTTGGAAAATGCAATAAGCGGAAGTTCATCCGACACTTCCATGGGCATATCCTTCAGACTATGTACGGAAAGACACGTTCTTCCATCCATCAGTGCTTTATCCAGTTCTTTTACAAACAAGCCTTTGCCGCCTACTTTATCCAGACTGCGGTCCAGAATGATATCACCGGTTGTCTTCATGGTCACCAGCTCCGCCTGAATTCCTTCATTGTGGCTGTTAATATAATCTCTGACCATTTCAGACTGTACAACTGCCAGCTTGCTCTCACGGCTGCCAATATAAACTATCTTCATCTAATAACCTCACAAATACCGAAACTCACACTACTGTTCAGACCAACCTCAAAAACACTGCGTGTTCCCCGGTATGGCGTATCCTCCAAATAGATTTACAAAAATGTGCCTGGCTCTGAACAGTACATTTATTATAACACATCGCAGATGTAATTCCCTTAAATCCATCATGCCAAATCAGCATAATACATTCTAACATAGAAAGACGGACTGTCAAATAGATTTTGACATTGCTAATGGAAAATGCTACAATTTTATTAGTTTTCGGGCAGACGATTATACATATTGACGTTTTCATTCATGGTATTCCATTCCTGTCCGGAATCGAAATTATGGATTTTCACCATGAAAACAGGGTGAAAAACATACCCGGAGCGATGGGATTCCAGGACAGTTTGTCCGTTATTTTCAAATCACCGTATGCGGAGATTTAACGCCGGATTCGATCTGCGAAGCAGACATGAGTTTATTCGAATCCGCGGTAATTATACAGCTATATCAGAATTGTACAGCGTAAAATAAGTTGATAAGAACTTATTCTACGCTGTACGACTGTACGGAGGAATTTTTATGACAGAAACAAAAAAAGCCATTCTTGTAGTCAGTTTCGGAACCAGCATCAACGAAGCCCGTGAAAAAACCATTGATAAAATTGAAGAGGATTTTCGCCGGGCATTCCCCGATTATGCCATTTATCGTGCATGGACCAGTAAGATGATCATCCGCAAAATTCTGAAACGGGATGGTATCCGCATTATGACCGTCACAGATGCCATGGAAAAGATGGCTGCTGACGGAATACAGGAAGTAATCGTTCAGCCCACTCATATCCTGAACGGTGTGGAGAATGATATTATGATCGAAGAAGCCGGCTGTTTTGCGGATCAGTTTGAACGAATCCGCTTCGGTAATGCCCTTCTGTCTTCCACGGCAGATAATCTGGCTGTCATTTCCGCAATCAAAAAAGAATTCCCTGAAATTTCCTCCAATGAGGCACTGATTTTCATGGGACACGGAACCGTGCATTTTACCAACACGGTGTATGCAGCACTGGACTTCACACTGAAGGATTACTGGCACAACAATATTTTCATGGGAACAGTGGAAGCATATCCTTCCATTGATACCATGGTAAAAATGGTCAATGAACTGAAACCGGAAAAAGTACATCTTGCGCCTTTTATGATTGTGGCCGGCGACCATGCAATCAACGACATGGCCGGTGATGAAGAGGATTCCTGGAGACGAATTTTTGAAAAAGAAGGCTATGAAGTGGTATGCCATCTGAAAGGGATCGGAGAATATCCTGCCATCCGCAGAATCTTCATCGATCATGCCCGTGAGGCAATGGAACAGTAAACTTTATCGCAGAAAAAGCATACAAGAATGGGGCTGCCGCACTGTGCGACAGCCCCACATTTTTGTATATACTGTTCATTTCATTTATGTAAACAAAGCAATCCGAATGGATTCCGGATTTCCCTTCACTTTTCAAACTTTATCTGGTTGATTTATGAAATCTGCATTCTCCCGTTTTTCAAACTTCATCTGATTGATTCATAATAACTGACTTCTCCCATATATCAGATTATTCAAAAAACTGTTTATCCAGGATACGAGCCACATCAGCAACATACTCTATACATGGTTTCTTT
>JALETI010000185.1 GCA_022781515.1 Lachnospiraceae bacterium | reverse complement strand
TATGGTAGAAATCCAGGGTATGCCCAAGCTGGTTACCGCTTGTTCCTTCCCTGCAGCTGACGGTAATGTTGTATTTACAGAAAGCGAAAGAGTTGTTGCAGCAAGAAAGGGTATCCTGGAACTGCTGTTATCCAACCATAAAACAGACTGCTTTAACTGCGGTTCCAACGGTGATTGTAAACTGCAGTCCCTGTGTCTGAAATACGGTGTGAAGAAGTCTTCCTTTGAAGGCGAAATGATTGAGAAACCCATTGATGATACCAATCCTTTCTTCACCTATAATCCGAACCTGTGTATCATGTGCCACCGCTGTGTAAACACCTGTCAGAAGATTGTTGGACGCGGTGCAATTGATACAACAAAGAGAGGTTTTGCAGCTACAATCGGTACTTCATTTGGTATTGACTGGAGAAACACCAACTGCGAATCCTGCGGTAACTGTGTACAGGCATGTCCTACAGGTGCTCTGTCCATGAAGCGTACAGAAACCTACAGAAAGTTTGAAGTGGAAAAACGTGTCAGAACAACATGTCCTCACTGTGCAACAGGATGTCAGTATGAAGTTCTGGTTAAGAATGGAAAAGTTGTTGATACATTTGCAGTGGATGGTCCTTCCAATAAAGGTCTCCTATGTGTAAAGGGCAGAAGCGGATGTTTCGATTTCGCGCAGTCTGATGACCGTATCAAGACTCCTCTGATCAAGAATAAAGAAACCGGTGAGTTCGAAGCAGCCAGCTGGGATGAAGCTCTGGATCTGGTGGCTTCCAGATTTATGGAAATCAAGAAGAAATACGGTCCGGATTCACTGGCAGGTTTTGCTTGTTCCAGATCACCTAATGAAGATATTTACATGGTTCAGAAGATGGTTCGTACCTGCTTCGGTACCAACAACGTGGATAACTGTGCACGTGTATGCCATTCCGCATCCGTTGCAGGTCTTGCAATGACACTGGGATCCGGTGCCATGACCAACCCGATCGGTGATATTACAACAGATGTTGATGCAATCCTGCTGGTTGGTTCCAACCCGGAAGAAGCACATCCTGTAGTAGGTATGCAGATCCGTCAGGCAGTTGCAAGAGGCACAAAACTGATCGTAGTTGACCCTCGTGATATCGACCTGGCAAAGAAAGCAGATATCCATCTGAAATTAAGACCCGGTACCAACGTTGCATTTGCAAATGGTATGATGAATGTATTCATCAGCGAAGGTCTGATTGATAAGAAATTTATTGAAGAAAGAACAGAAGGTTTCGAAAAACTTGCTGAAATCGTAAAAGATTACACACCTGAAAAGGTTGCTGAAATCTGTCACATCGATGCAGATCAGTTAAGAGAAGCTGCTCGTATGTACGCAAAAGCTGACAAGGCTCCCATCATCTACTGTCTGGGTGTAACCGAACATTCAACCGGTACAGAAGGCGTTATGTCCATGTCCAACATGGCTATGATGGTTGGTAAGCTTGGTCGTCCCGGCTGTGGTGTTAACCCTCTCCGTGGTCAGAACAACGTACAGGGTGCCTGCGATATGGGTGCTCAGCCCGGTGACTTCCCTGGCTACCAGAAGGTTAAGAATCCTGCTGTTATCGCTAAGTTTGAAGAAGCATGGGGTGTTGAACTGCCTAAGGATCACGGTACTCACGCTACAGACTGCTTCCCTAAGATGATCTCCGGTGAAATCAAGGGTCTGTACATCTACGGTGAAGATCCGGTTGTTACGGATGCAGATACCACCCATATCATCAAAGCATTAAAGAGTCTTGACTTCTTCGTAATTCAGGAACTGTTTATGACAGAAACCGCTCAGTATGCAGATGTAATCCTGCCCGGTATGAGCTACCTGGAAAAAGAAGGTACCTTCTCCAACACTGAACGTCGTGTACAGCGTGTTCGTAAGGCCATCGAAGTGGAAGGCGATATGAGACTAGATACCGATATCATCATCGATCTGATGAACCGTATGGGATATCCTCAGCCTCATCTGACCTCTGCTCAGATTATGGATGAAGTAGCTTCCTTAACTCCTTCTTTCGCCGGTATCAGCCATGAAAGACTGGACAGCGAAGAAGTTGCCGGTAAAGGTCTGCAGTGGCCTTGTACCTCCAAAGATCATCCCGGTACACCCATTATGCATGTGGGCAAGTTCACCAGAGGCCTTGGATGGTTCTATCCTGCAGAATATGTTCCCAGTGCGGAACTTCCCGATGATGACTATCCGATCACTCTGATGACAGGCCGTATTCTGTATCATTATACCACAAGAGCAATGACAGGTCGTACACCTGGTCTGATGGAAATCGAAGGCAAGTCATTCATCGAAATGAATATCGTTGATGCTGAAAAACTCGGTATCAAGAACGGCGACAGAGTTAAGGTTTCTTCCAGACGTGGACAGATTGAATCAACTGCAAGAGTTGGCACAAAGACATCACCTGCAGAAGCATGGATGCCTTTCCACTTCCCGGATGGCAATGCAAACTGGCTGACCAATGCCGCACTGGATAAATATGCCCGTATTCCTGAATACAAAGTATGTGCTATCAAGATTGAAAAAGCATAATTCAGGAACCGTGCAGGTGTTTTGCTTGCGTGAAATAATTTAATATGTAACAGCATTCCCCCGATGCATGCGTTGAATACAATCATCTGCTGCATTGGGGGAATTTGTTTTACATTTCTTATTCTTTGTTGTTTTGCTCGTTGAAAAGAGTGTTGAAGTATTTGATCAGCACATCTTTTGCCAGATCGGTGTTGACATGCCGAAACCAGAACAGGCTGGCTTTCGGTTCTTTTGCCGTCACAATACGAATGTGGTCTCCGTTGTTGAGAATATGATGAATACCGTATCGGTGGGAGTGGTCCTTATTGATGATGGCATGATCAAAATTTAATCCGATATCTTTGTGAATGGCAAATGCAAAGTCCAGAACGGTGGAACCGGGATCGAAATACATGGGGCGTTCATCGGGACAGTAAACCCGGATTTTCTGTGAGATTCTGGAATTGGGGTTGTCCGTAATGAAATCGCAATAGTTGATGATATCACCGCACAGATAGCGAAGATATTCTGATTCGGTTTTGATGAAAAAACGGTATATATTTTTCAGTTCATCCGAAATCAGAAAATAAGTGGAATCTCCGTAAGAGGTTGCATGATATCCGAAAAAACGAATTCCTTTTTGCTGCAATATTTCCTGATAATAGGCAAAGAAAAGCTCTTCTTTATTGAGGCTGTTGTTGATATCAAGGTTATCGTCCACAACCAGAGTAAAATCCCAGAAAGCCATAACATAGGTATTTTTTAATAAAGCAAGCTGTTCCTGCGTTGTTTTGCCGAAACGGGTAATAAAGCGATACAGGCTGATGTAGGATCGTTTTTCTTTGTACAGCATGGAGATATGAGGCTGATAATGGCTCAGTTTGCTGTTATCCATATTGTAATCGGATTTAAAAAGTCTGATCATGGACTGAAGAAATCCGTCGGTATAGCTCTGAAACTGGGAGTAAATGGAATCAACAATCCGGTGCATTTCTTCAAACTCTGATTTGTTAAGGATTCTGAAACATGCCTCTTCCAGCTCATTGATGATTTCAAATGCATGATACTGCGTCAGCTTTGGAATCAGAATAGTCCGGGTCTGTTTTGCCAGTTCAAAATGCGCTTTGGAGGGAAAATTCGGGCAGGATAACAGATCATCCAGACGTTCTGCGATTAATATATAATAAGGAACCGGTGAGCTTAAAGAAATTTTATCCAGATCAGGCTCTTTTTTTCCCACTTCTTCGAAGAGATCCTGATACTGATCCAGTTCATTGATGATCAGAGAACTGAAATTTGCAATGATTGTTTCCTTATCAAATGAAGTATTTTTTAAAACATCATGAAGAAGGCCTGCTGTAACAGAGCTGTAATCCAGTCTCCATTTTGCAAGTAATTCTGCAACAGAAACCGCATGCAGGAGCAGATGCTCCTCTTTTTTTGTTTTATAACAGTTTTGAACGAAAGAAAATGCCTCTCTGATATTGCGAATTCCCAGATCGTCCTCTTCATAATATTTTTGAACTGTATTTTCAATATGACGAAGTTTGCTTATAAACTGTTGTTTATTCATTGCTGTTGTTCCCCGTATTTGTTTCTTTCTTCTCTTTCTTTCAGGATTTTATAAAAACGGCTGTCTGTCTCCTGGGTGATTTCGTAATAGCTCAGTTTGTGTTCGGAAAGAACATCGTTAATTAAAGATTGCAGCAAAGCCATCAACATGTTGTCGATTGTGGCCCGAGAAAAGGAAGAATACAAGCTGTCCTCATCCTTGGAGTAAATTTGTTTTACGATATTGAGCATGTTGTATACGGCCGGTTTTTTGCTGATATCAATATTTGATACATGGAATTCCAGATTTTTTTTAATCTGTTTGACCAGAAAATCATCGGCTTCCACACGGGTAAGGGCAACAATCTGAACCGTCGGATTGGAAGTTTTCTCGGAGGAAGAGGAATTCAGCGTTCCCAGACCACCGATATAATTGGGATGATCGTTTTCTATATGGTGCAAAGCAATTAAAACCTGATCCTGATTTCCTGTGGTTCGTTCCAGAGCAATAAAAACGTTCTCATGTGAAATTTTGAATGTCCCGGAATAGAAGCTGTATGGATAGGCTGCCTGAAGCCGGTCAGATAAAATATGGAAATTTGTCTTTTCATTTAATTGCTCAACAACTTCGCTGATATTTTTATAATGACTCAGATTAAAAAAACCAATACAGTCCGTTTCTTTGGAACGGGATGAATACTTATTAACATAAAGCAAAGCTTTTTTTATGTTTAATCCGGGATCTTCATGGATAATTTCATTGGAAAGCGTTCTTTCCGGCTCCCTTGAATCCAGGTAGTAAACATAGTATATTCCGGAGTATTTTTCCAGTTCCTTCGAAGTGGTCAAACCTGCTGTTTCCGATTTTTCAAATAAAAACTGATCCAGATCAATGGCAGGATTGTACTCTTTAATTTTGCATAAAAAAGACAGAGTGGGAGATTTGGTTCCCTTCAGATATCCGGACAGGGTGGATTCGGAGATATCGATTTTTTCTGCAAACTCCTTCTGTTTCATGCCGCTTTCCCGGATCAGAAGGGCAAGATTATGTTTGAAATTGTCACCAATTGTGAATATGGTACTGCCTTCTTTACGAGTTATCATAATAATTCATTCCTTTCCCTGGATTG
>JALETI010000103.1 GCA_022781515.1 Lachnospiraceae bacterium | reverse complement strand
TGGTGATGATTATTGTGTCATTGGCACAGATTTTTATAAAACAGAATGTAATTTGCCTGGAAAAAATGGAAAAAGAATTACACGAAAATTTTATTCTGCTGACCCTCTGGCAAATACAGCGCATGCTCTTGGGATGGATATGACGTATCTTGATTTTGATAAACTGCACAAATCAGAAAAAATGAATGAAATTATCAATAAAAGTATGTTGATGGGATCACTTGGAGAGAGTTATAGCTTTTTGAATAAGATTTTACCGAATAGCTACAGAATCAATGATGTCCCTGCAGAATTATATGACGGAATGATTATTGTGACAAATGCGACACCAACAGATATAAAGAATTAAGAAAAAGGCTCTGCCAAATAATTTGGCAGAGTTTTTGTATGCCTCCATAACAGACATAGGCATGCCCATGAATATTTTTCGACAATGTTTTCCACACAAAAGATTATAAAAATACTTTTATTGCTCCTGAAGTTCCTTTGCCAGTTCCTCTACCTCTTCTATTGTAATCTCAGCAGCTCGCGCAATTTCTTCGTTTGTTAGTTTCTTCATTGCGAGTAATGTTTCTGCAAACTCATAATTTCTTTCCTGTACAGCATCTTCTGCCGCTTCCTTCATCATTTCATCCATAATCTTACACATCTCCGTCACTCCTTCCTCTTTTTCCTTCAAGAATGATGCTCTTTCTGCCAATACTTTATTATACATATCTGCCGGATTGGGACAGGAAAAATCATGCATCAGCTTTCCGATTTCTGAGTCATCCCGGTACATTCCGTTTACATACAGGATATGCGAACCATCACCAAATGATTTTCCGGTTGTCAGGTTCATCCTCTCAATCTGATATACTGGATCACTTTGTCCCCATATGTCATTCTCTGTAATGAAAATGACATATGAATCTGGAAGTTCATCGAAATTCGCTCCTGCATGCAGATTATCAACATCAATCATACTGGAATGGTATCTGGCACGGAATCCGCAGAACAAATTCTGCACAGGGAATATTCTCGTCAAAAAATCATGTCATATACGTGTCATCAAACAAACGAAAACTTTGAAGTTTCTCAATCTTTTCCTGTCTGATCTGTTCTGCCGTTTTCTGCTTTCTCCATGTTCTCAATAGATAAAACACCTGCTTTCTTTTTAATGTACCACAAAAAGTTTCTTAAGGCAAATGAACCTTTTTATATTAGTATTTATATTGACTAGTGTTAATATTTCTAATATATTATACTTAAATATGCAATAATATATTAGCGCATATTTAATCTTTTTTATTTCACATATATCCAAAACAGCTTTATTTTCTTATCGTAATGATATTCATTGCCAGATTTTTCAGTTTAAAGACAAGAGTTTCTCCTGCAAGCACTATTTTCTCAACCAAAAAGACCATCGGAAAAGTATCAGGAAAGGATATTGAGTATGAAACGAAGAGTGGGTGCTGCAGTCAAAGTGAACTGAAAAGTGGAAGAATGGATAAAAACAGCTGAAATGGTAGGAAAAAAACAACGATCCAGGGACATCATTGGCACAGAAGTCTGAATTGGACAAATCAGCTGAAAAAATGACAGAATATCCAAAAAATCAGGAAATCAGAGTATAAATAGCCCCAAATACGGTCTTGTGAAACGAAAATTGGTTAAAAGAAGCTGGAACAGGTCAAATATAGCCAAAAACACAGCTATCGAATGAAAAGAAAAGAATGGATTGGTTAAAATAGCCGGAAGAAGTGTAATAATATCCAAAATGAGCGCAGGTTCCGGAAGAAGACGGTATGGAGGGATATGAAAGCAGGACAAAAAGGACTGCACACTGAATTGAATCAGTGTGACAGTCCCCTTTGAATAAAATCTCTTTCAATGTTTAACTAAATGCCATTGGACCTGAACGAGAGTGGGGCCCGGAAGGAGATCGTATGAACCGTCATGAAAACTGGATAAAAAATGAAATTTTATTCTTCGTCCAGAGTCACGGTAAGCTTATCCAGATGCCAGATATCATCCACATATTCCTGAATGGTTCTGTCGGATGAGAACTTGCCTACATTAGCCACATTGCGGATGGCTGCTTCAGCCCACCAGCTGGTGTTCTTATAAGCTTCTTCCACACGTTTCTGTGCTTCTGCATAAGAACGGAAGTCCTTCAGGATAAAGTAGGTATCTGCTCTGGATGTTACATAAGTGTTTAACAGAGAGTTATACAGATCTCTGAAACGTTCCGGATTATCCTTAGAGTAGAAGCCGTTGATCAGCTGCATCAGTACCTGACGGATTTCCATATCGTTGTTGAAGATGTCCATCGGATTGTAGCCGCCATTGTTCTGGTAGTCGATGACTTCCTGAGCGGAGAGACCGAAGATGAAAGCATAGTCTTTGCCGACTTCTTCAACGATTTCCACGTTGGCGCCGTCCATGGTACCCAGTGTCAGTGCACCGTTCAGCATGAACTTCATGTTGCCGGTACCGGAAGCTTCTTTACTTGCAGTGGAAATCTGTTCGCTGACATCAGCTGCTGCAAAAATCCATTCTGCATTGGATACACGGTAATCTTCGATAAATACAACTTTAATCTTTCCGTTGATGGAAGCATCGTTGTTGATCACATCTGCTACGCTGTTGATCAGTTTGATGGTCAGCTTGGCGATACGGTATCCTGCAGCTGCCTTTGCACCGAAGATGAAGGTTCTGGGATAGAAGTCCATATCGGGATGTTCCTTGATCTGGTTGTACAGATACATTACATGCAGGATGTTTAACAGCTGACGTTTGTATTCGTGCAGACGTTTTACCTGTACGTCAAAGATGGAACGGGGATCCACGTCGATGCCGTTGTTTTCCTTGATGTATTTGGCAAGACGAACCTTGTTCTGGTACTTGATCTGCATGAATTCTGCCTGACATCTGGGATCGGTAGCGTAAATTTCAAGTCCTTTCATACGGGACAGATCGGTGATCCATTCATCGCCGATTTTGTTGGTAACCCAGTCTGCAAGAAGGGGATTGCCATGGAGAAGGAAACGACGCTGTGTGATACCGTTTGTCTTGTTGTTGAATTTTTCAGGATACATCTGATAGAAATCTTTCAGTTCCTGATTCTTCAGAATTTCTGTATGAAGCTGAGCTACACCGTTTACGGAGAAACCGGCTACGATGGCCATGTTTGCCATGCGGATCTGTCCGTCGTAGATAATTGCCATTTTTGCAATTTTTTCCTTGTAGTTATCCGGATATTTTTTCTGTAATTCGTTGCAGAAACGACGGTTGATTTCTTCTACAATCTGGTAGATACGGGGCAGCAGACGGGAGAACAGCTCGATGGGCCATTTTTCCAGTGCTTCTGCCATGATGGTATGGTTGGTGTAAGCGCAGGTCTTGTTGGTTACTTCCCATGCTTCATCCCATTCCAGCTGATATTCATCCATTAACAGACGCATCAGTTCGGGAACAGTTACGGTAGGATGGGTATCATTTAACTGAAAGCATACTTTCTCATGCAGGTTGCGGATATCGGTATGCTTGGGGTTCTTCAGGTATTTCTTCAGGGCAGTCTGTATAGAAGCGGAGATGAAGAAATACTGCTGTTTCAGACGAAGTTCCTTACCTGCGTAATGTTCGTCATTGGGGTACAGTACTTCTACGATATTTCTTGCCAGATTTTCGGATTCAACAGCTTTCTTGTAATCGCCGCGTCCGAAATGCTCCAGGTCAAATGCTGTGACAGGTTCCGCATCCCAGATACGCAGAGTATTTACCACATTGTTGCCGTAGCCTACGATGGGGAGATCGTAGGGGATGGCACGAACAGCCTGATAATCTTTCTGTTTGTAATGAGGGCGGCCCTTTTCATCGTGTTCAACGTATGTATGACCACCGAAACGAACTTCTTTTGCATATTCTTCACGGCGGATTTCAAAAGGATTGCCATTCTTCAGCCAGTCATCCGGAACTTCCTTCTGGTAACCGTTTTCAATTTTCTGTTTGAACATACCGTATTTGTAACGAATACCGCATCCATATGCAGGATATCCCAGAGATGCCAGAGAATCCAGGAAGCATGCAGCCAGACGGCCCAGACCGCCATTACCCAGAGCGTAGTCTCTTTCGGTATCTTCAATCACATTCAGATCCAGTCCCAGTTCTTCCAGAGCAGATTTTACGACTTCGGAAGCCTGCAGGTTGATGATGTTATTGCCAAGTGCACGGCCCATCAGGAATTCCATGGACAGGTAATATACCATCTTGGCATCCTGTTCATCATATGCTTTCTGGGTAGCCATCCACTGTTCAACGATTGTTTCTTTCAGTGCATATGCAACTGCATTGAAAATCTGCTGCTGGCTTGCATCGTCGATGGTTTTTCTGTAAAGGTTTTTCAGATAGTTCTTGACTTCAGCTTTGAAAGTTTCTTTATTCAAGGTTGTACTCATTCTTGAACCTCCTCGTTAAATCATAAATAAGTACCGATGTGTACCTATTTTTTCCAGATTGTATATGCTGCATATAGATACAGGTATACAAAAATAACATTGCAATTATAATAAGCATTGCTTCTTTGTGTCAAGAAACACATTTACCGATACTTTTTGTGTTTTCCACATAAAAAAGGACATACTGACTAATTTTTCCAAGAATCCCATATGATTTTTCCCTTATTTTCGATTATTTACGGAAATGGGATTCTTTCTTGCAGAAGGGCAGAGGCCTGTGTTATACTTTACGGGCAGCTGTTTTGGATTATTCCAAAATCATTCCGTCAGGGAGAAGCGGCTGTATTTCCTGTGAAAGGGGTTGATACCAATGAAACGTATTCTGGGCAATCTCAGAGCATACTGGCAGTATCTGGGAGGT
This sequence comes from Lachnospiraceae bacterium, assembly GCA_022781515.1. Lineage (GTDB taxonomy): Bacteria > Bacillota > Clostridia > Lachnospirales > Lachnospiraceae > TWA4. The sequence continues at coordinate 15,260 of JALETI010000103.1, read as the reverse complement.
GCTTTTTTACTGTTTCTGATTCAGATGTATTGTATCTGTGGGATTGCAGATTCGGTTTACGGATTGAAAAATACGGGTGCGGACAGTCAGGGGATGGAATTTGCTCTTGCCACTGCCCTTCCATATGATGCCTTTGGTCAGGCCGGCATGTACATGACCGCAGCAGAACTGGCCGACTGGCAGAACAGCTATCAGCTGGAAGAGGATGGACTGTACCATTTGAAAAAATCCTTTCAGATGCAGGATAAGCTGCAGGAAATGGAAGAAGAATTTCTGATTCCCCAGGCGGTTGCCTGGAGAGCATCCCGGCAGGAGACGAGTACTGCCGGAGAAAATGAGGAAATGGATGATATTTTTGTGACCGGAGAAGATGCTGTCCGGATTGAAGTCCCGGAAGATCCCATGGAGGTCAGAGATACTCTTGAAATACAGATGGAGGCAGAAGGGAAGAATGTGATTCGGAATGAGGCTCTGGCCTTTGTACATAAACACAGCAGCGAAGCCGGTGTAGATCTGGCTGCCATAAAATCCGGATATGTGTTCAATGCGGTTTTTCGTATTGTATTCAGCTTGTTTGTTCTTGCAGCGGTTACCCTTGTGATCTGTAATACAATTGATAGAACCATGATTCTGATACGAAAACGGATGGATGAACCGGATGTCAGGGATGCGCAGCAGATGCTGGTATTTCTTGTGTACGGTGCAGCTCAGGCTGCAGCAGATGTCTTTATGGTACAACTTCGGACAGGACAGTATCATGGAGGACTTCTGCCGCAGCTGTTTGCAGGAATGGCGCTGGCAGCGGGACTGCTTGTTGTATATTTTCTGTATCGTAACCCTGCATGGAAAGGATTCAGGACAAAGATTTCCTTTATGGCAGGAAAGAGACGAAAGTATTTTTACAGACTCCGCCATCTGATGCTTCTGGTTATGCCGGCATTACTCCTTCTGGCCGCAGCTTTTTCATTTATCAGTGTGCAGATTCTGCATGGCGTTATGCTTGGCAGCGCAGTACTGTATCTCTGGCTATCAGCACTGCTTTTACCGGAGCTGGCGGAAATGTCAGATTATGTGGAATCCGATTTCAGAGAAGGATGTTAAGCAGCCACAGTGTTGTCCCTTTGTCGCAGCACCGCTTCTGCTGTTTTTTACTGTAGGAATCAGAAAACTTCTGCATGGGATGCAGGAGGTTTTCCAATGGGATTAAGAGACGGAAAGGAATAATTATGATTCAACTGGAACAATGTGCAGCTGAAATACTGTCTGCACATCCATATAAAATCGTAATCAGTAAACCGGTTCTGAAAACTCCGGTTTATAAAAAAATCAATATTCTGCTGAAAAAAGGATATTATCAGGCAGAAAAATATACGGAAACGCAGGTGTTTCATGAGAATCTTACACCGGATCAGGTGTTGGAGGGAATTTGTCAGTTCCTGGCAGGAGACTTCCTTCAGATGAATGCATGGTCCGATGAAGCGGAATTCAGCCTTCTGATTTCCAGAAAAGGAAAGATTTCCTTCAAAAAGAAATTACTGAAAGAAAGCAGCAGCAGACCGTCCAGACAGATGGAACATAACCGCAGGAAACAGTATCTGCTGGAAGAAGGAACGGTAATTCCTCCTCTGGTGGATATGGGTATTTTTACAAAAGAAGGAAAAGTGGCTGTTTCCATGCAGGATAAATTCCGTCAGATCAACCGTTTTGTGGAAATAATCGATGGTGCGGTAAAAAACTGGGATCAGGAGACCCTTCGTATTGTGGATTTCAGGTGCGGAAAGTCCTATCTGACCTTTATTCTTTATTACTATTTTACAGAAGTCCGTAAGATACAGGTGGAAATGATCGGACTGGACCTGAAGGAGGCGGTGATCCGCCGCTGCAATGAAGCGGCCGGACGGTATGGTTACGATCATCTTCATTTTGAAATGGGTGACATTAACGGATATAAAAATGAAAATCCGGCGGATATGGTCATCACCCTTCATGCCTGTGATACAGCAACTGATTATGCATTGTTCCACGCAATTTGCTGGAAAACACCTATGATTTTCTCTGTTCCCTGTTGTCAGCATGAGATAAACAGCCGGATGAAAATGAAAAGCTTGCCATTGATAGAGAGATATGGCATTATAAAGGAGCGGACTGCGGCACTGGTTACAGATGCCATCCGTGGAAATCTTCTGGAATATTGTGGCTATAAAACACAGATTCTGGAATTTGTTGAACTGGAGAACACTCCGAAAAATCTGTTGATCCGGGCGATCCGGCAGAAACCAGATGGGATGAAATCCAGACAGGATATCCGTCACAGAGAGAAATGCCTGGAGGAAGTGAACCAGATTCTGCAGGAATTTCAGGCAGAGCCCACACTTTACAGACTTTTGAAAGAAAACGGATATATGAAAGAGGAGGCATAAGGAATGAAAGAACCTGTTCTTGTAATCATGGCTGCCGGTATGGGAAGCAGATACGGCGGATTGAAGCAGATTGACCCCGTTGACGAATGGGGCAATATCATCATTGACTATTCAATTTTCGATGCAATGGAAGCCGGATTTAAAAAGTTTGTTTTTATTATTAAAAAAGAAAACGAAAAGCTTTTCAGAGACGGTATTGTCAGCCGTGTCATGAAGCATGCGGAAGTTGTTTTTGTATACCAGGATCTGGAGAACATACCCGAAGGGTTTTCCGTACCGGAGGGTCGTGTAAAACCTTTCGGAACAGCTCATGCTGTTCTCTGCTGCAAAGATGTGGTGGATGGTCCCATTGCGGTGATCAACGCAGACGATTATTATGGAAAATCTGCATTCCGTCAGATTTATCAGTATCTTTCTTCCACAGAAGATGATGAAAAATATCATTATGTGATGGTTGGATACCGGCTGGGAAATACATTGACAGACAACGGATACGTTTCACGTGGATGCTGTGTTCTTGATGAAACAGAGCATCTTATCAGCGTAACGGAACGGACCCGGATTATCCGTAAAGGAGACGGTGCTGCTTTTTCAGAAGATGATGGAAAAACCTGGCAGGATATTTCACCGGAGACCATTGTTTCTATGAATATGTGGGGATTCAGCAGCAGTTTTATTGCAGAAGTGGATCAACGCTTTGCCGGTTTCCTGTCGGAAAATCTTCCGAAAAATCCGCTGAAGTGCGAATATTATCTTCCCACTGTGGTAACAGAGCTGTTGAATGAAAACAAGGCTGATGTCCAGGTATTGAAGTCTGAGGATAAATGGTATGGTGTTACTTACCATGAAGATAAGGAATCCGTGGTAGCTGCTTTGAAATCCATGAGAAATTCCGGACTGTATCCGGAAAAGGTCTGGGAAATCTAAAAATTTTATTAAAAATTGTCACAAGTAAATAACTATATTGACAGTCATAAACACATGTGTTATTGTAAAACCTGTAAACGTTTACGTAATACATGTGTTTTTTTGCATATAACAGTAATTCATAGCTGGATGTATTTCTGTTATATGATGTGAGCTGCAGGGAGGCGCACCCTGCAGAAGGAAACAGATCAGAAAGAAGGGGTGATTTTATGAAAGCATTTCTTGAAGAGTATGGTATCTCTCTGTTTGTAATCAGTGTGATTCTGTTGCTGATCGGAATTGCGGAGCCGGTTTCTTCCGTGATTCAGGATGCGATGGTAAGTGTGATTTCCGATTTCGCTGGCAGTGCCTTGAAGGGATAGGAGGACATTTGGCTGATTTATATCTTGCTGATGAGATGTTTGGCAGTCTGCTGCCATATATACGGGATGAACAGATCACGGATATCAATTATAACGGAAGAACACTCTGGGTGGATCATTTGAAGAAAGGCCGTTATTGTGTGAATTCTTATGTGGCAGACCATGGCTTTCTGAATCGATTCAGCATGCGGCTTGCCAATCTGATGAACCGTTCTTTTAATCAGTATGAGCCGCTGCTGGAGGCAGAGACGGAGGATCTTCGGATTTCCATTATCCATGAATCGGTCACAGGAACCGGAAGAAGTATATCAATTCGGAAAACACCGGCAGTAAGGCGGCTGAATCGTCGGAAAATGATCGAATCAGGATACTGCAGCCGGGAACTGGATATTTTTATGTGCAATTCGGTGAAGGCCGGTTTTACTGTCATGGCAGCCGGATTGCCCGGGGCCGGGAAGACAGAATACCTGAAAGCACTGACTGCTTATATTCCGGCAGATAAAAAAGTGATTACGGTGGAGGATAATCTGGAGATACGATATTGTTCCATGAATCCGGAAAAAGACGGCATGGAAATCAAAGTGGGTTCCACATTTTCCTACAGTCAGGCCATCAAAGCCTGCATACGGCAGCTGCCCGGATGGCTGATTCTGTCAGAGACCCGATCCTCTGAAGTGGAGTATCTGCTGGAATCCATGTCCACCGGAATCAGCTGCATGACAACGATTCATACGGATGATGTGCGGAAAATTCCGGACCGGATCTGCAATATGATGAAAAAGGACGTTTCTGCAGAGGTACATTCGTTTCTGGATATCGGTGTACTGATCGGGTGTTATATGATACCTGGGAAAGGTATCTTCCGGAGAGTGGAGCAGGCAGCATTGTTTGACCGTGAGGATGGAATCAATACAATATCCGTATTTTATGAAAATGGACAGATGAACAAACCGGAACTGACCGAGGGCATGAAGCGGAAATTCCGCTTTGCAGGGATTTCCGATCCCTTTTCAGAAGGAGGTCATGGGGAAAGCATATGAAATATTTAAAGGATATATCTTTTGTTCCTTTTATTTTTCTGATGGTCACCTGGCATTCCGGTCTGAAGGGGATGATTCTTCTGTTATTATGGATCAGTTTCGGAATTCTGGAGATCATACGGATACGGCTGAAACAGAAAGAGAAGCAGGAGCGGATGAAACTGGAACAGGGAAGTTTTTATATGGAACAGTTGCTGCTCAGTTTTCGGCGTCATCATAAGATTCTGGCAGCATGGAAAGATGTTTCGGTTCTTGCTCCCGGGAAGATGGGAGAAGTGGTCCGGGAGGCTTCTTTTGAACTGGAGTCCGGTTTTGAAGAGGAAAGAGAGTTTCTTCAGGTTTCCTATAGAATTGAAAAGCGGTATGGCAGCCGTCTGATGAGAAGAGTTCATGAATTTTTGATTCACGTGGAAGAACAGGGGGGAGAGTGTGACACGGCACTGGATATTCTTCTGGCACAGGTGCGAAGCAATAAACAGAGCAGAAAGCTGTTTACAGAGAAATATCAGCTGACGAGAAGCAGACTGACCCTGTCCGTTATGCTGTCCTGCCTGATTCATATACTGATTGTGCGGATGATACCGGAGAGGCATCTGCTTATGGAAACAAGAGTCTATCAGCTGGGAAACGGAACTGCATTTTTTTTGTATGCGGTATTATATCTGTTTTTTTATCAGATGACAATCTGTCCGCCGGACAGTGAGTATTCGGAAAAAAAAGAGCAGAAAATGATCAGACAGGCAAAACGATGGTATGAGATGATGGTTTACAGACCACACGGAATCGGATGGCATCTGGCGGCAGTACGGATGGAGAAGGAAGTCAGATTGTTTTTTCCGGACTGGCTTTTTGATATGCTGCTGCGTCTGCAGACGGAAAATCTGCAGACGGCATTGCATCATTCACTGGACAGTGCTCCCGAAATTCTGATCAGGCCTCTGTGCAGACTGCTTCGGATGGTGGAAGAGGATCCGGTTTCCATGGAACCGTATCATGACTTTCTGAAAGAACTGGATCTCCCGGAGATACACAGTATGATGCTGCAGCTGTATGCGGTGAATACCATGGGAAAAGATGATATACCGAACCAGATATGTGCCATGCTGGAACAGCAGCGGCAGATGCAGGAACAGGCAGAACGGATTCGTCTGGAGGAACGATTAACAGGAATCGGATTGCTGGCAGCAGTCCCCATGATGCTTTCTATTCTTCTGATGCTGTGGAATATGGGACTTGGTATGCTTTCTTTTCTTCAAAGAAATCTGTAAAGCCTTATGGAGCCTTTGAGATGAATCGGCGAAAGAAATGTATTCTCGGAATCTGTTAACCATATAAAAAAATTCCGAGAGTACATAGCAAATGAATGGAGGCAAAGTAGTGAAAACCAGTAATAAGTTTCAGACAATTGGCAGCTGGATTGGTATTTTCCTGCTGTTTACAGGAGTCTGTGCAGCAGATGCCTGGGGATGTATCTGTCTTGCAGGACTGTTGTCATCAGAAACTGCTCCCTATGTGCTGGAGCAGACATACATATATGACAGAATCCAGGAAAAAGATTGTCTGCTGGGAATAACAGAAAGGAATCGGACAGACAGGGTGTAACAGGATGCGAATGGGATTGGAAACATTGATGGAAACCTTCCTGATTGCAGTGTTCTGCATTATTATGACAGAAATTCTGGCATCTGATTATCAGATGCTTCAGATCCGGAATTATTTTTATCATATGCAGGAAACAATTGAGTACAGTCAGAATGATCCGGAGGTACTTCAGGAATGTGTCAGTCAGGCAGAGACGCTGGGATATCGTCTGGAATGGGAGCCTGTGGATGACTCGAATCTTTGTATTTTCCTTTCCTTTTATTATCCGGTTCCGATGCCGGAATTTCTGAATAAAGGGGATAGGATATCTGCAGGGGAAGGAGTCCTGCAGGCTTATGCAAGGATTGGATAAAGGAGAGTGATTATTATTGCAATGATTATACTGCTGTTTTTCTGCTTCTGGAATACACCGTTTTTCGTCTGTGCCCAGCAGAACAGCACCTTTACAGATGCATTGGAATTTTATGACAAATATGGAACCGGTGAGATTGTTTTTCAGGACGGGAATTTCTATTATGGATCCAGGGGAAAAGCAGGCAGTGATACGGGAACACGGTATGGTGTGGAAGGACAGAAGTTTACTCTGATTACGGAAAATGATCAGATCTATGAAATTGGAGTTGCTCTGTCGTCGGAAAAACATTTCGGAAGCTGCAGGCGAATCAGTTATGAAAAAAGAGGACAGTATTATTACAGTCTTTACCGGATCCGGTATGATGATTTACTGGAACGGTTTCAAAAAAAGTATCCCCGGACCGATTTTTATGGGATGATGTATAATCGGCAGGTGACCTTTCAGATTGATTTTTACCTGGCCATTGTGAAAAACGGGTCTTCTTCCGGATATATTGTGGAAAAAGACGATGGTTCTATTGAACAGAACGGGACAGTCTATGTTAATGCAGAAGACATCCGGCATGCAGCAAACTGGACAGAAGCCACAAAAAAGGCATTCGACGGATATTTTGGTATTTTTATGCATATTTATCAGCCCTCCATATGGTATCTGGATTTCTGTAAAAACGCAGATGCTGCAGAGGGAACCATGGAACCGCAGCAGTTTATCTGGAACGAAGCACAGAAAATTCAGTCCAATGGGTTTACATGCGATATTACCGTATCGTTTTGTGTAAATCATCCCCTGGATCCGTCGGGAAAGGATGATTTTTCAGGAACCGTGTCTGCTTCTTTTGAAGGCTGGAGTCTTGATTCTGCAGGTCCGGTCCAGTATCAGGATGGCGAAACAGTAATAAATCTGACCGAAGAAAATGAAAAAAGAATTCAGCTGTATGCGGTCTGGAAAGAAGCAGAACTGCAGTTTCCGATGGTTGAGGACAAAAACTATGAATTGATTGGCTGGTGCAGGGTTCCCCTGCCTGTGCAGGGACCCGGCAGTAAAACCGGATATTCTGAAGAAACGAAGATCTTTCTTCCGGGAGAAAACGTAAAGGTGAAGGAAAACTGCAGCTGGTATGGGGTCTGGAAGAAGAAATTCTATCGGATCCGTTTTATGAAACCGGTATGCAGGGAGATACAAAAACAATATGTTTATACCGATGCGGAGGTTTCTGCCATACGCAGACAAATGGTATTGTGCGGGATGGCAGGAAAGAAACTGAATCAGGAATTGGTTCAAAGGGGGATGATATGCGGCAAATCGTAGCAGTGATGGCTTTGACCATGATTTTTTTACAGGCAGTCCGGATTTCTTATCAATGGCAAAGCAGACAGCTGCAGATGGAAGAACTGAATTATGCAGTGGAAACAGCAGTGCGGCACAGTCTGCAGACTGCTGTCGAAGGGACAGAAGGCGTAATCGGAAATGACGAAGAAATGTATGCGGATTTTCTGGGAGAACTGATGCTGATGTACGGTGATGAATATCGGTATGAAATTCAGATTTATCAGCTGGATGCAGAGAATGGAGTGATGGATGTATCCGTTTCTTCTTTTCGAAAATTACCTTTTGGAGGAGAGAGTATCGTACAGTGCCGCAAATATGCAGAGGCAGAAGCAGTCAGCTGAGATGGAGCGGCAGATGCAGGTTCTATGTCATGTCGGCTGTTCATAATCTGTCATAAGAACAATATTTCTGTGTTCAGGGGAGGACGACGGTGAATTCCGAAAAAAAGAGCAGACTGTTTCTTTTATTTCTGACTGTGGTGATTGTGTTTTTTGGATTCTGTACAGAAAATCGGAACCAGAGGATGGAAAAGGAGATTAAGGCTGTGGATACGGGAATATCAGAAGAGGAAACGGATATCTGCATTGCCCTGACATTTGATGATGGCCCACATCCGGTCTGGACAGAAAAACTGCTGGACGGATTAAAAGAAAGAGGAATCTGTGCCACTTTTTTTGTGATTGGGGAAAATGCAGAAAAAAATCCGGAGCTGATTCGGAAAATGATCGAAAATGGAAATCAGGTGGGAAATCATACGTATTCCCATGTACAGCTGACCGAATGCAGACCGGAAACAGCCATAAAGGAAATCAGTCGAACACAGGAGGCTGTATATAAAGCGGCAAAGATATATCCCCGTTATATACGGCCTCCCTATGGTTCATGGAATGAATATCTGCAAAGTGAGACAGAGCTGAAAACCGTTCTCTGGGATGTGGATCCCATGGACTGGAAAGTGCAGAATACAGATCAGATTGTTTCCAGTGTGATGAAGCAGACAAAGGATGGTGCAATTATTCTGCTGCACGATATTTACGAAACGTCTGTGGAGTCCGCTCTGAAAATTGCAGACATTTATCTGGCAGCCGGATATCGCTTCTGTACGGTGGAGGAGATTGGGATTGAATAATTGAAACTGCAATGGTATCATAATAAGATACAGAGAAACCGTTCTCTTACCATTCGTGTGAATCATACGAATAAAATGAGTGAAATGCAGAAAGTGATGAATTATGGATTTGTTTGAGTATATGAACCAGAAAAAGAAGGAAAGCGAGGCCCCTCTGGCATCCAGACTGCGGCCTCGTACCCTTTCTGAGGTGGTCGGGCAGAAACATATTCTGGCTGAGGATAAATTGTTATATCGTGCCATTCAGGCAGACAAGATCAGCTCTCTGATTTTTTACGGACCTCCCGGCATAGGAAAGACCACACTGGCCAGGGTGATTGCCAACACCACCAGTTCCAGTTTTCAGCAGATTAATGCCACATCTGCCGGGAAAAAGGATATGGAGGAAGTTGTGGCACGGGCGAAAGACCTTTCAGGGATGTACGGAAAGAAAACCATTTTGTTTATTGATGAAATCCATCGATTTAATAAAGGCCAGCAGGATTATCTGCTTCCTTTTGTAGAAGATGGAACCGTCATTCTGATCGGTGCCACAACGGAAAATCCGTATTTTGAAGTAAATAGCGCCCTCCTGTCACGTTCCATGGTCTTCGAACTGAAACCATTGTCTGTGGAGGAAATCATACAGCTTTTAAATCGGGCAGCTGAAGATGAAGAGAGGGGATTGGGAAGTTTTTCACCGGTTCTTCACCCGGATGCATGCAGATTTCTGGCAGAGGTTTCCGGAGGAGATGCCCGTATGGCACTGAACGCCATTGAACTGGCAGTGCTGACGACGCCCAAAGGAAAGGATGGCAGGATACACATTACCCTTGCAGTGGCAGAAGAATGCATTCAGCGCAAAGCAGTCCGTTATGATAAAAAGGGAGACAACCATTATGACACCATATCTGCTTTTATAAAAAGTATGAGAGGTTCCGATCCGGATGCGGCTGTGTACTATCTGGCGAGAATGCTGCATGCAGGAGAAGATATTCGTTTTATTGCCAGGAGAATTATGATCTGTGCATCGGAAGATGTGGGCAATGCGGATCCCCAGGCATTGATTCTGGCAGTATCGGCTGCACAGGCGGTTGAAAAACTGGGTATGCCGGAAGCCCGTATCATTCTTTCTCAGGCAGCTGTTTATGTGGCCTGCGCTCCCAAAAGCAACAGTTCTTATCTTGCAATTGATGCAGCTCTTTCCGATGTACAGAACCGGAAAATTGTTACGATTCCTCCCCATTTACAGGATTCTCATTACAGTGGTGCAGCAAAGCTTGGACATGGTCTGACCTATCAGTATGCCCATGATTATCCTGAACACTATGTGGAGCAGCAGTATCTTCCGGATGAACTGGAAGGTGTACATTTTTACCATCCCGGGGAACTGGGGTATGAAAATGTGATGGCAGAGAGATTATATCGTTTACAGAACCGGAAGAATGGGGATGAAAAATGACACAAGTTTTTAAACCGATTCTTGAACAGATGGCAGCAGGTGATCTGGAACATGTTTATGCAGATGTTGTCATTCATATGGACAAAGAAGAAATTGTCTGGAATCAGATCGACAGACAGAATGGAACTATTTCCGTTTACAGCAGAAATGATGTTCCGGTTATGGGTACTGTTTCTTCCCTGCACCCGGCAGTTTTCGTTAAGGAAAACAGTTTTCAGGGAAATACTATTATACATTATGAATGCCAGCCGGAATCGATTCTGTTTTTAACAGATTCGGTTCAGGAAGGGATTCTGATCTGCTGCAACGGAAGGGAATCTGTCATTCCAATCCGGTTTCAGACTGCAGATTCCGTTGAGAGAGAAAGCAAAGAATCCAATTTGGAAAGTAATCCTTCCATTGTCCATGACAGCAGCATAAGACCGGAACCGCGTTCTGTATCGGAAGAACACAGAAATCTGCGTCATACCCAGGCACAGTTTACCCGAAAGATAATGGAACTGTTTTCCTGCCGGAAACTGGAGAACAATCCGGAAAAAACCGGCAGATTGATGCAGGAAGCAAGTTCTATGGCACAGACTCTGATTCAATGTTCGCCCAATACGGTACGATATCAATTATATGGTGCTGTTTTTTTTGTTTTGCTGGGGGAACAGCGGCAGGCAGCTCAAATTGAATCCAGAGTACGGAACGTTGTCACGGCTTCCAGAAAAAAATACAGTATCGAATACTGTTATCTCCTTTATCTGCAGTATCGGATTGCCTGTGCCAATGGGCAGATGAAAGAAGCGGAAAAGAAGAAAATCAGGATGATGGAATACATTCAGCTTGCCATGGACCGTAATCCGGCGGATTTCGACCTGCCATTGCTGCTGTGCAGCGATGGCATTGATATGGAAAAACCGGATCCGGAGGAATTGTGGGCAGTATTGAAATATATGCACCGTCAGGAAAATAACAGTCCGTATCTTTATCTGGCAGGTGCTTCTCTGATTCATAATTCCGAAGGTGCTGTGATGGTCCGGGAAAAACTGGATCTGTGGATGACAGGCTGTCTGCGGGCTGCATTAAAGTATGGGTTCCTTACCGAGCATACTGCTAAAATGGCGGCAGATATGAGACCTGATGTCTATAGAAATTATCACTGGCATCTGTTGGAAAAACTTTATCTCAGCTTTCCGCAGCTTTCTGTTTTTTCTGCTTTCTGTACGGCATTGATCCGGTGCGACATCAGACGGGAAAGCGTGTTCTGTTATTATGAAAAAGCTGTGGAAGATGATTTGAAAATTGCCAGACTGTATGATTATTATATGTATTCACTGCCGGCAGATTTTGACAAACCCATTAACAGAGAAGTTCTGCTGTATTTTTCATTGGATGAATATGTAAATCCGCAGATTTATATAAGAATCTGTCTGAATGTTGTGGAATTCTATGAGGATGATGCGCAGATTCTGGCGTTTTTTCAAAAGGGAATGGATCTATTTGTCAGAAAACAGATTCTTCGAAAAAACTGGAGTCAGGAACTGGCTATGCTGGCAGGTATTATTCTGGAACCGGATCAGGTGGATGGAGAACTGGCACAGGCACTGATTCCCATGTTGTATCTGGTTCAGGTTCAGGCTCAGCTGCCGGATGGGTTCCGGATTATTTATGATAGTGGAATATACAAGGAACCGCAGGTTGGAATCATTCAGAATGAAAAAACCTGCCTTTCCGTTCCGGGCGGAACAGGAGAATTCCGAATTGCAGATCGGAATGGAAATCCGGTCAGTGGTGTCCGTCTTCTGGTTATGAAACTGATGGAGAATGAAGATTTAATGCATCGCTGTGAATCCCTGTGTCCGGAAGATCCGTTTCTGCTTTTGCTCAAAACCCATTACTGGCTGGAACAGGGGATGGCAGAAAACTGTGATCTTCAATTGTGTTTTCAGTATCTGAAAGATGATTCTCTGGCAGATGATTTTCATAAGCTTCTGCTTGCACATCTTCTGGAACAGGCGAACCATGTGGAATACAGAGAAGAGGATTTTCAGACCCTGATGAGATATACAAAGTGGATGGATCAAAATCAGATAACGGAATGGACACGTACTCTGATTGAAAAGGGATATCACCGGGAAGCAGTCGGCTGTCTGTTTTATTTATCACCGGATGATTTTGCGATGGACTCTCTTCAGAAACTTGCAAAAGAACTGGTTGACAGACCTATTTATATAGAAGAAACAGCGTTTCTGCTGTTCCTGTTGGAGCAGGAGGCCGCAGATAACGATTTGCTGTCATGTCTCAGCAGAAGTTACCAGGGTCCCATATCGTCAATGATACAGATTTATCATTGGTGCTGCAAGCAGCAGATTTCCTGTGCATCTCTGGTGTGCAGGCTTCTGCTCCGGCTCCTGATGACGGAAACAGCCGATCTGAAATTGATGCAGGAACTTCTGGGTCAGATTATTAATAATGAAAATGCAGAACTGCTTTCCATAGCGGTGATCAATCGAATCTGTTATGAATATGTATGTGAAAAAAGTGTATCAAATGAAATAATCCCGGATTATATTGAAGCAGAAATAATTCATTCCGGCGGCATGGAAGAATTATCCGTTCCCTGTCAGCTGGCATGTCTGAAATATAATTATGAATTCGGAATGGATCATGATCTGGAGAAAGAGATGGTGAAGGAAATGTGCCGGCGTATGCTGGAGGCAGGAATTCATCTGGATTTCCTGAACAGACAGGCAGCAACACTCGGTATGGAAGTTTTTCCCATGTTTCAGATCAATCTGGGACTGCAGGAAAACAGTGCGCTGCTGTCAGAACGGAATACAGGAGCTTCGGTATCTGCTGAATACAGAATCAACGGTGCAAAGCAGACTTATTCGGTGCCGGCCCACCATGGATATGCACAGTTTTATTATGCGCCGGCAGCTGTTTTTGCAGGAGAAAATATACAGTATCGGTTTTTGTGCGGAAAAGCAGCTTCTCCATGGATTTCCACAGAAGAATGGAATTTTGAACCGGCAAAAGTAAGAAATCGATATCAGAATCTTCAAAGAATATCTGTGTCAGTTAAAAACAGGGATATTACGGTTGAACAGCTGAAAAATTATTCTGTTGCCGTAATGCTGGCAGATTCTATCGGGAGAAATATAAAATAAGGAAAGTGTAATGAATGAATAGATTAAACTTGGGAATTGATCTGACAGACCGGGGTTGTACCATGGCATGGCACCATTCCGGAAAAGGGGCCATGGAAATTCTGGTGGATCAGAATGGGAAATCGGTATTTTCATCTTATCTTGCTCTGAATCCGGAAAGCAGACAATGGAGTTCCGGTTATGATGCGGAACAGATGAAGGGAAACAGCGGATATCTTGTTTTTCATAGGATATTATCTCTGTTTTTCAGTCAGAACAGTCTGGAGGTCAATTCAAATGTTTTTACCGCAGATGAAATGATGATGCATTATATGGAGGGGGTGTTTCAGGAGGCAAAGGTCCGCTCCGGAATCCGGAATCTGGGTCAGGTGGTCATCTGTGCAGAAGGTTTTTCCATTTCTGATGCGGATCGAATGACAGAAATGATTCGGACTCTGGAACCGGCTGCATCGGTTCACATCTACAATCGGGAAGAATGCTTTCTGTATTACATGCTGAGTCATTCCAAAGACATATGGAGCAATACCAGTTATCTTTTTGATTATGGACCGGATGGACTGGACTGTTATGAGCTGAATCAGCTGAATGGACTCAGTCAGGTTATGGTTCATGCTGCAACAGAACATAGAGAAGATGTTCCGTTTTATGAGGGAACAGACAGGGATGCAGAACGGGATCGGTGGTTTGCAGATCTGGCAGTTGAAAAGATGAACGGAAAAATAGTGTCCAGCGTGATTGTTTCGGGAAACGGTTTCCGGAATTTGTCATGGGCGAAGGAGTTTTTCCGAACGATTAAATCACAGAAAAGCAGAAAAATATTTCAGGTGGATCATCTTTTTGCTCTCGGTGCAGGGTATGCGGCAAACCATCTTGCAGCAGAAAACAGAAAATTTCCCTACATATGTATCTGCAGAAACAGGCTCAGCACCACCGTCCGTATGGTTCTGGATCATCAGGAGAATCAGGAGCAGATTATTCTTGCAAAGGAGGGGGAAAACTGTTTTGAATCCAGAACTTCCATGGAACTGAATCTGATTGAAAGGAATACAGTGGATCTTCTGGTGAAAAATACAGGGGCGGCATCCGCCCGCAAAATTACCTGTGATCTGTCTGATTTTATGGCGGATGGAAGACCAAGAACCCAGATTCGTCTGATGCTGGTTTTTCCGGAAGAAAATAAAATGGCTGTCAGAATAGAGGATATGGGATTTGGAGAGTTATTTCCTTCAACCGGGCAGATTTATCAGAATGTATTTCAGATATAGATTTTAACGGAGGATCATTATGGGACGTTTGACCAGATGCTGCGAGAAAAAAAACAAAGAAATTTCCTGTTATGTGAAGTCAGCGGGAATACGTCTGTATACAATAGAAGAATTAAGTTATTTTCTTCAGAATTATCTGTATCTGATTGATGATACTTTTTTTGATTCCGGTTTCCTGCTGTTCCTGCGGGACGGTCTGGGAAGACAGGATCTTTTTGAACTGGTAAATTATAAT
>JALETI010000159.1 GCA_022781515.1 Lachnospiraceae bacterium | reverse complement strand
CGTCCTCTTTCTCAAAATGGGCCGTTGCTTTCATAACATGCTTAAAGCCTAAATACAACAGCGGGATGTTGCAGTAAGCAATCAGAATGTTTGCAAAATCAGACAGATCCCAGAGAGAACCCAGATCCATACCGGCAATGTTGGTAAGTACGCCGAAGGAAATAACCACCAGACACAGAATACGGATTACAAGGATAAAGGTTTTGTTTGTGGAAATACGGTTTGCACAGATTTCTGTAAAGGACATGAAGCCCAGAAGACAGGTAAATGCAAACAGACCAAAACATACGGAAATCAGCAGAGACACGATGGTGTTAAAGATACCGCCGTTGGTCAGAATTGCTGCGGATGCAACAAATTTGGGAAGTTTGCCCAGTTCCATCCAGGCTGAACCGCCGTCACCCTGCCATGCATGAGCCATAACAACCACAAAACCGGTAAGAGTACAGATTACGATGGTATCCAGGAAAACACCGATGGCCTGCACGCAGCCCTGGTCACAGGGATGTGCTGCATCAGAAGCAGCTGCGGGCATGGTAATGGTACCCTGACCTGCTTCGTTGGACATCAGACCACGTTTTACACCCTGTACCAGCGCAATACCAAACGCGCCGCCGAAAATAGCTTCCGGTTTGAATGCTTCGGTAAATACAGCGTAGAAGAACCAGGGAATCCGTGTAAAATTGGTAATGATCAGAATAAGTACTGTGAACACATAGATTACCGCCATGATGGGAACCAGAATATCGGTAACCTTTGTAACTTTTTTAATTCCGCCAAAGGAAACTGCAATTACAACCACGATCAGAACCAGGAAAGAAATCCAGTACAGAGCGGAGTTTGTAGGAATGGTCTGTCCTGTAATGGTTTCCGCAATCTGGCCCACGGAAGAGATCGAATTAAAGCCCTGTGCCGGGAAGCACAGAAGTGCATAGATGATGTACATCAGTGACAGAAAAACACCGGCGAAGGCAGAGCCTTTCAGAAGCTTCCGTCCATAAAATGAAAGACCACCGATGTATTCGCTGCCCTTCTTCTCTTTGAAAATCTGGGACAGTGTGGATTCGGTGTAAGCAGTAGCCATGCCGAAGAATGCGGAAATCCACATCCAGAACAGTGCACCGGGACCTCCGACGGAAATCGCACCGGTTACACCCAGCATATTGCCCGGTCCGACGCGCATGGCGGTGGACAGGAAGAAGGATGCCAGCGGTGAAATACCGGTTTTCGCTTTCGCAGTTTTCAAGACATGAAGACCATAACGGAATTTACGTACCTGAATAAACCGCAGCCGAATGGTAAAATAGATACCGGAACCAATCAGTAAAATGATGGCCAGTGAAAAGTTCCCAAGAATCGGGATGGATGCGTACCAGTCAAAGTTTGTGGGGAAATCCCAGAACAGATCCGAAACGACCTGAATTTTTCCGCACACACTGTTGATGGCGTCAAATAGTGCCTGCATGATAATACCCTCCTTTTTGGCTTTGCAGAATATGAAATCTATTCATATTTCAGTGTATTCATGAACCAATGATGGGTTTATTGTACCATAATATTTATAAAATGGAATCTTTCGGATGAAAGTTTTGATTTGTAAAAAAAGGCATAAGAAAAGCACCTCTTAAATAACCTATCGAGTATGCGGAAGACATATGACGTCATTATCATACACGATTGGGCAAATGTAAAATAATAGCGATACAAATGTAAAAAAATGCGTGTATATGTAGCAATAAAAATCTGATTGTAATATGATATCAGCAGATGAATGGTTTTCTGGGAAGGAAGTGAGATTATCTGATGAATAACCGGTATTTTACAATCATCAGGAGTATTGTTATATTGATAAATATTGTCGTATTAGCGGCTGGAATATGGGCGGTGGCTCCCGGTAATGATTATTCTGCCAGTCAAAAAGAGAATTCCCGTTTGATTGGAACAACCTATATGACAATGAATAATGAATTTTATAAAATATTGAGTGAAGAGATTGCTGCCAGAGTGGAAGCGGAGGGTTACCGAATGGTTCTCCGAGATCCTGCTCTTAATACTGACAGGCAGATTGAGCAGATTGATGAGATGCTGGATATGGGGATTGATGTGCTGGTACTGACCCCTGTACATTGGAAGAGCCTCAATTCCATTTTGAGGAAAGCGAAAAAACAGGGTGTGATTATTATCGTT
>JALETI010000131.1 GCA_022781515.1 Lachnospiraceae bacterium | reverse complement strand
CTCTGGGTGAACTGTCTGTGGGGGCTCTTGGGCTTTGTGCACAGTTTTCATCCCTGATGTTTGCCGGTTACTGGGGCTTTGTCGGCGGCGGCATGATGTTTTTCTCCCAGTACTGGGGTTCCAAAGAAGAGGATAATATCGAACGTTCCTATGGAATGACCTGGGCATGTATGATGACGGTAGCCGTCATATTCGGCTGTCTGGCAATTTTTGCGCCGGAGCTGGTTATGAAAATCTATACGGATAAAACAGCCATACAGGAAATCGGTGTAAAGTATCTGAGAATTGTCGGTTTTGCTTATCTGATGCAGGTTTTTTCCATGGCCATGAGCAGCCTGCTTCGTGCAACAGAACAGGTGCGGATTCCCATGATTGCATCCATGATATCTGTAGCCTCCAATATTTTTCTGAACTGGGTATTTATCTATGGGAATCTGGGCTTTTCACCCATGGGAATTCAGGGGGCGTCCCTGGCCACCACCTGTGCGGCAGGAATTAATGTGCTGGCTGTTTATCTGCTGGCATGGAGGGCAGGATATCCTTACCTGTTCCATATCCGGGGACATTTTCGATGGAAAAAAGATCATGTCAAAGCTTATTTTATCAAATGTTTCCCCATTTTGTGCAATGAGATTCTGATTGGCGTGGGAAATATGGTGATCAACATTACCCTTGGCCGTCAGCCGGAGCATGTCATCGCAGCGCTGGCAGTTTTCCGTACGCTGGAGGGATTACTGATTGGATTTTTTGCCGGATTTTCCAGTGCGGCATCTATTCTGGTAGGAACCTGTGTCGGTGCTGGCAAACTGAATACTGCCTATGAACGGGCAAAACGTCTGGTTTATCTTTGCAGCGGTGTGATTCTGGCAGTCAATCTGGTACTGTTCTCCGTGCACACACCGCTTCTCCATGCCATGAGTCTGTCCGGAAATTCCTTCCGGGCAGGAACGACATTTTTAATTATCTATGGGGTGGTTTCTGTCATACGAATGGGCAACTGGATGCAGAACGATACGTACCGTGCATCGGGAGACGCCGTTTACGGCACCGTTCTGGAAATCATTTTCATGTACATCATGGTTCTTCCCTGTGTACTGATTTCCGGCTTTGTGCTGAAACTTCCCTACTGGGCAATATTTATCTGCTGTTATATTGATGAGCCGATCCGATATATTCTGATGCAGATTCACCTGTATTCCGGCAAATGGATCAAACCGGTTACGGAAGTCGGAAAAGAAGCCCTGATTGCATTTCGGGCAGGTATGAAAAAAAGAGCTGCTTAACAGCTCCTTTCTAAAAATCATATTAGTGCCCGGTGGAAAATGCCTTCTTTTGGTGGATATATCTGCTCTGACTTTTGTGTTCGTTTGCAATGACAGATTAAACTACTTTCAGACTCCATCTGGAGCAGTCCCATACCTGATCGGCCAGATTTTCATAGAATTCCGGCTCGTGACAAACCATCAGAATACTGCCTTTGTAGGCTTTCAGTGCTCTTGCAAGTTCTGCTTTGGCGTCGGTATCCAGATGGTTGGTGGGTTCATCCAGAACCAGCAGATTGGATTCCCGGTTGATCAGTTTGCAGAGACGGACTTTGGCCTGTTCACCACCGCTCAGAACGCGGACCTGACTTTCGATATGTTTGGTGGTCAGACCGCATTTGGCCAGGGCCGAGCGGACTTCATACTGGGTGTAACCGGGGAATTCGTTCCAGATTTCCTCGATGCAGCTGCCGGTATGGGAGGTATCCATTTCCTGTTCAAAGTATCCGATTTCCAGATAGTCACCCAGCTCAACGGAACCGGAAACGGATGGAATCAGTCCCAGGATGCTTTTTAACAGAGTGGTTTTTCCGATACCGTTGGCACCGGTCAGGACGATTTTCTGGTTTCGTTCCATGGAAAGATTCAGCGGCACAGACAGCGGACTGTCATATCCGATGACCAGATCGTGGAGTTCAAAAATATAGCGTCCCGGTGTGCGGGCTTCTTTAAAATGAAATTCCGGTTTCACACGTTCCGGAGCCAGTTCGATTTTCTCCATTTTATCCAGTTTTTTCTGACGGGACATGGCCATATTTCTGGTGGCAACGCGGGCCTTGTTGCGTGCAACAAAATCCTTCAGTTCTGCAATTTCCTGCTGCTGTTTGTTGTAGGCCGCCTGCAGCTGGGATTTCTTCATTTCGTATACTTCCATGAATTTATCATAATCACCGGGATAACGGTCCAGTTTCTGGTTTTCCATGTGATAGATCAGATTGATGACGCTGTTCAGGAACGGAATATCGTGGGAAATCAGAATGAAGGCATTTTCATAGTCATTCAGATACCGTTTCAGCCATTCAATATGGCTGACATCCAGATAGTTGGTGGGCTCATCCAGCAGGAGAATATCCGGTTTTTCCAGAAGCAGCTTTGCCATGAGAATCTTGCTTCTCTGTCCGCCGCTTAAGTCCTCCACATCACGATCCAGACCGATATCCATCAGACCCAGTGCCCGTGCAACTTCGTCAATCTTTGCATCAATAATATAAAAATCATGGGCATCCAGCATTTCCTGAATGGTTCCCAGCTCTTCCATCATCACTGCCAGCTCTTCTTCCGAAGCATCGCACATTTTATCACAGATTTCATTCATCCGGGCTTCCATTTCAAAGAGCCAGTTAAAGGCACCGCGAAGCACATCGCGGATGGTCATGCCTGCCTCCAGAACCGTGTGCTGATCCAGATAACCCACACGGACATTTTTTCCCCATTCCACTTTGCCTTCATCCGGTTCCAGTTTTCCGGTGATGATATTCATAAACGTGGATTTTCCTTCGCCGTTGGCCCCGATCAGACCAATGTGTTCCCCTTTTAAAAGCCGAAAAGAAACGTGATCAAAAATCGCCCGATCCCCAAATCCATGACTTAAATTTTCTACTGTTAATATACTCATATACTGCTATCCTTTTTATTGTAATTCTCTTGAGTCGATTTTAAGAGTGCAAAGCATGAAAAATCGACGTAAGACTTATTTGCCTGTTTGTCAGGTCATCCATGGTGATGAAAAAATGGAGCCGGCATGCTCCTGAAAGATCATCAAGCATACATCGGAATGACATGATGAACAGACTTCTGGTATCATATCATAAAAAGACAGGAAAGTCATCATAAGATATTTTCCTGATCCCGATCCTAATTTTCTGTTCCAAACCGTAAGGTATATAGTACAATGAATCTAGTACATCGAATAATAAATATTTTGCTATATCACGCAGAATGATTTCTTCATATGCAAGGCGAAGGAATGAGGCGTAGCGGTGGCTACGGCGATTGACGACAACGACGCAGATGAAAAATCAGGCAAGTGAGATGGCTGGTTAATTATTATTCGCTGTACTAGTAGTGCTTATAGAAATGATCATTTCCAATTTTAGCAGCACAGGAGTAAATATGAATCAGATAAACTATCAGGAGCTGCCTGAACAATACGGCAGACTTCTCTGGACCATTGCAGCCGGTATACTTGCAGGGGTGGGAACCAGAGAGGATGTGGAGGATATCATAGCAGATGTGTTTTTTTCACTGTATGAAAGACCGGAGCAGTTTGACCCCCGGAGGGGAAGTCTGAAGACATGGCTTTGTCTGAAAACGAAAAGTATGTCCATTGACTGGATCCGGAAAAACCGGCGGCTGATTCCGCTTGAGACACTTACGGAGAAAGAACGGTCTGCAGGTCCGGAAAACGGGTATCAGGGGGAAATGGAGATGGATCCGACCTTCCGGGACTTTCATCGGAAACACCAGATGGCAAAGGCTGCCGCCTGGATTGCAGGATGCGGAGAACCGGATCGGGAGATTCTGAAGCTTCGTTTTCTATATGAACTGAAGCCTTCGGAAATATCCCTGAAAACCGGAATTCCGGTTTCTGACGTGTATGACATCATAAAAAGGGGCAGAAAGAATCTGAAAAAGGAATTGGGTGACGGAAATGAATAAACAGACAGAACAAAAAGACTTGATTTTTGAACAGGAAGAGTGGGCGAAAGAAGCAGAGCAGATGCTGCCAGAGTCCATGCGGTATGAATCTTCGGAAGGCATTAAAAACCGGCTGAATCAGAAAATCAATAATGGGACATCCCGGAACAGGAGTAGAAAAAAGAAATACAGTGTGCAGAAAAAGATACTGATTCCTGCAGCGATTATCACCTTATTTACAGGTATTTCCGTGGCAGGGGCAAAGGGGCTCTGGCATCTTGGCAATCCGGGGACCTACAGCGGGGATACCGTTAAAATAAACGAGACAGTTTCCTATGTGTGGGATGATGAAAATGAAAAATATGAGAATGCAAATCTTCCGGAAGGGGCTGGAATGGAAGCAGGTGGTATAGAAGAAAACGAACCGGAAGAAAATGGTGCTCAGGAAAACTCTTTTTCCGATGCATATTTTCTTGAGAAGGCCGGGGAGATTATATCTATAGTGAATGAGAAAGCTAAACTTTCTCTGGATCTGTCAAAACTGCAGATCACTTATCAGACCGATGAAAACTGGAATCGGGAAGAAGCCATGGTATCCTGCCCCCTTGCCGGCAAAGACCGGATCACCACCGTGACCTTTGACCGGGAGTCCGGTACATTTTTAAGCATGGATTTCTGGGGAGGAGAAAACCAGAGCAGCAATCAGCCCATGAGTGAACAGGAGGTACTGGCAGCAGCAGAAGCCTGGTATCAGAAGCTTCCATTTCCGGAAAATTATACATTCATAAAAAAGAGTGAATTTGATGAACATGCATGGATGTATGATTTCGGAAAAAGCTATACACTGGAAATCGACGGAAAAACCATTAACCTGCAAAATGAACTGGAAACGGCAAGGATTACCGTTGACCCCACCAATGGTCAGATGATTCTCTGTAATTCCTTTTATGCTCCCCTGCTGGATGATCATGAGGAGGGGATGAAACCGCTGACAGAGGAGGAAGCCATCCGAATGGCAAAGGAACGGTATGAAGACTATGAACAATCCAGAAACCGGTCTGTAAAATGGGAGAAAGTAAAGATCTCCGCCCGGACTGGAATCGTATTGCCCGACTATGAAAACGTACAATTCTATACGACAGAGAATCAGCCGCAAAACAATGGAACAGAAACCGGGAAAAATGGCACTGTGACAGAGCAGATTACCATTCCGGAACAAGAAGAGGCGGTTTCTTATCGGAAGGAACGGATCACAAGATTTGCATGGGTGGTGCAGTTCATCGAAGAAAACAGTGAACTGGGAGCATCGGACATGCGCTGGAGCATTGATCTGTACAGCGGAGAGGTTCTCTCTGTGGATTCCACAAAATAGAGAGCAGGAACTCCATTATTATGCACACGAATTCGAATCGGATACTGTTTGCTTTGCAAAGGGAATCCGGCGCCGAATCTTCACAGGCGTCGATTGGAATGGAAGCATGATAGTGGAGTTTTTTCTTGACATGCTGTAAAGATATTATTACTATAAACTATGTGAAGAAAGGACAGAACAATCTGACAGATTTTCACAACCATAAAACAGGAGAAAGCAAGGAAATAGCAATGAAAAGCATTTTGATTAAAGATACAACTAAAGAAGAGCGGATTGCCCTGATTCGGGAGTGGCTTCCGGTGGATGATGGTCTGGAAGACTGTGAAATTGATCTCTGGGACATGTATGATGATTACATCAAAGGAAAACGGGAAATTGCAGAAATCAATGAATCCTTCCGGGCTGATTACGTAATGGATGAACCGGAGTTAAAGAGGGGATAAAGCAATGAGTGTGAACTATCATGCCTATCAGTGCAGAGACTATCTGCTATCCGATTATGAGGAAATCTGTCTGCAGTGGCAGAAAGCCTTTGAAAATTATGATCCGGAGCGTGTCTGCCGGATCCTGAATCTGGATTGCGATGAGACGTATGTATATGTGAACTATCTGCATACCCTTTTCCGGATTCATCTGAAAACAGGCAGGATTGAGAAACAGCTGAATCAGGAAGAGACCATTGCGGATCAGGTCAGAAATGCGTTTCGAAAATCCTTAAGCCATGCAGAAAACCGCAGAAAGCAGCAGTCTCTTTTTCGGGAAATTGCAGAGATTCTGCAGAATCCGACGCAGGGGAAGCAGAATCTTCCAAAAGGTTCGTCCTATTTGAAATTGAATGACAGAGAGGCAACAGATCCTGGGACTCTGGCTGCAAAGTGCCGAAAGATCATGGAAGAGAAGAATGGATGGACCGACCAGGTCTATTTTAATGAAGGAATGGCGGTTTATCATTTACTCAGTTACGTAAAGGACAATCCACAACTGTCCGGTCAGTGGATTCCCAACACCAATCTGGATCCCAGAACCGGCAAGGGCAACCCGAAGGAAGAATTGCTGTTTACTGAATTTGCAGACCTGTTTGCGGATCATACAGAACTCCTTCATTTGGCCTGCAGAGAGAATCATGGCACGGAGATTTCATCCAAAGCTGACCTGGCCTATCAGTTTGAGATATTTCCGCAGGTTTCCGTTCAGCTGCAGTTTTAT
Source organism: Lachnospiraceae bacterium (assembly GCA_022781515.1). Taxonomy (GTDB): domain Bacteria; phylum Bacillota; class Clostridia; order Lachnospirales; family Lachnospiraceae; genus TWA4. Next base: position 19,696 of record JALETI010000131.1, on the reverse strand, counting down.
GACCGGGACGAAGAGTTTCCGGCACAGGCTCAGATTTTTGTGGACAGACAGATTACCGATTTTGTACATATTGAAACAACCGGATGTATGGTGTCGGACCTGTTTGAAAAACTGATTTACAGTGCATTTGTTAAGAAAGAATAGAGTATCTGCAATCCATAGGAGACAGGTATTGGGAATGGATGCAGGTCAAAGAGCGATAGATGAAACTGGATGGAAATATGGAAGAATTATTTGAAATTTTAAATCCGGATGGAACGGGCTCCGGTGTTTTAAAACCGCGAAAAGAGGTTCATCGAGATGGTGATCTCCATGGAGCCGCTCATATATGGATTTATCGGATCAATCAGGGGAAAAAGGAAATTCTTCTGCAGAAACGCAGTGATGATAAGGATTCGTTTCCCGGGTGTTACGATATTTCATCCGCGGGTCATCTGGATCCGGGAGAGGATTTTGTGACCGGTGCCCTTCGGGAATTACAGGAAGAACTGGGTATTCAAACAACAGCGGAAAAGCTAAAGTTTCTCTGGCAGGAGGAAATTAATAAAACCGATGCGTTTCATGGAGAGATATTTCGCAATCATGAAATCATTCAGGTCTATTTATTTGAATTGGACAATGCGAATCAGAAACTTTATCCACAGGAAAGCGAGATTTCAGAGATCGGCTGGTATGATGCCTCAACTCTGTATGAGCAGGTCGATACCAATCAGATTCACCACTGTATTATTCTGGAGGATCTGTGCAAGGTTGTGAATGCAGTTCTGGAAAGATGAAACACAAAAACAAAGGAGGATATTTCATGGAAAACAAAAAGTTACTTGCAGCAGAGAATCATAAAAATGGCTGCAGCTGTTCACAGGCTGTCAATCTGGCATTTTGCGATGTGACAGGACTTTCTGCAGAAGCAGCAAAGGAAGAAGCAGCACCCTACAGCAAAGGTGCCAAAATCGGATGCGGTGCCTACATGGCAGCACAGCTGGTACTGGATCATGCAGCACCAGCAGATAAGAAAGATGCCATGAAGGCAGAAATGGAACAGCAGTTTACGGTCAAAATCGGCTCCACCGCATGTAAGGAAATTAAAGAGAAAAAGCTTCGTTCATGCAGAGGCTGTGTGGAAGATGCAGCAGAACTTCTTCAGGGAATTCTGGAAGCAAACCGGTAGATTGTGGGACACATGAGGGAAATCCATTTGCCCCCTGGCTCCTCATATTGAATACAGGTGTTTTCTGAATGCTGATAAAATTCAGGAAACACCTTCTGAATCAGGAAAGAGAGGTTTAATAAAGTATGAAGCTTACATGGATCGGACATGCATGTTTTAAATTGGAACACGATGATTACACCATTATTTTTGACCCCTATAAGGATGGTTCTGTTCCCGGATTACAGAATATTCGGGAAGAGGCAGATCAGGTGCTCTGCAGTCATGAGCATGGGGATCATTCCGGCAGGGAATGCGTTGCCATGAGAGCGGGAAAGAAATCTCCTTTTACGATTTCGGAAATTCACACCTTCCATGATGAGGTAAAGGGAGCAAAACGCGGTACCAGCACCATTTATATCCTGGAAGCAGGTGGGATGCGCATCGTGCATATGGGAGATATTGGATGTGAACTGGAACCGGAGCAGGTGGCTCAGTTGAAAAATGTGGATGTTATGATGATCCCCGTGGGTGGTTTCTACACCATTGACGCAGGACAGGCCAGTGAACTGGTCCGTCAGGTCAATCCCAAAGTGGTCATCCCCATGCATTTCAGTAAGGGAAATATCGGATTTTCTGAAATCAGCACTGTAGATGATTTTCTTGCAGGAAAAGACCATGTTGTGATCGGTGAAAGTTCTTCCGTAAATCTGGCTGATGTTCAGAAACCTGCCATTGTGGTTCTGACACCTGAGAATTCCGCGGCAAATAAATAATAAGACAGATTTTTCTCTGTAAAAGGGAATAGAAAATGAGGGAAATAATATGATATTAGCAATTGATATGGGTAATACCAACATTGTCATCGGCTGTATTGATAATGAAAAAACGTATTTTGTGGAACGGATGTCGACGGATACATCCAAAACCGAACTGGAATATGTCATCGGTTTTAAAACGGTCCTGGAACTGTACCACATTGAACTGAGTCAGATGGAAGGAGCGATCATTTCATCGGTTGTACCGCAGCTGACCAATGTGATCAGCAGTGCGGTGGAAAAAACCGTTGGATGCAAACCCTATATTGTGGGACCGGGACTGAAAACGGGGCTGAATATTCTGATGGATAATCCCAGAACTGTGGGTTCGGATCTGATTGTGGACGCAGTGGCAGCCGTGAAGGAATATGGAGCGCCCTGTATTATCATTGATATGGGAACTGCGACCACATTATCGGTTGTGGATAAGAAAGGCAATTACATTGGCGGTATGATTCTGCCCGGTGTTCGTGTTTCTGTGGATTCCCTTGTTTCCAGAACCGCACAGCTGCCCCGTATCGGTCTGGAAGCCCCGAAAAAATGCATCGGCAAAAATACCATCGACTGTATGAAGAGCGGTGTGATCCTTGGCAATGCCGCCTGTCTGGACGGTCTGGTGGAACGGATTGAAGACGAACTGGGATACAGCGCACCGGTCATTGCCACCGGCGGACTGGCAAGAATTCTGGTTCCCCTTTGCAAGAGGAAAATGATTCTGGACGATGCTCTTTTACTGAAGGGGCTGAAGATTCTGTATGATAAAAATGCAGGACAGGAGGAAGGACATGCTAAAAAATAAGTGTGTGGTGCTTGCGGTTACAGGCAGCATTGCGGCCTATAAAATAGCAAATCTGGCCAGCATGCTGAAAAAACAGCATTGCGAAGTGCATGTATTGATGACAAAAAATGCCACCAACTTTATCAATCCGATCACCTTTGAGACACTGACCGGCAACAAATGTCTGGTGGATACCTTTGACCGGAATTTTGAATTCAGTGTGGAGCATGTTTCCCTTGCCAAAAAAGCGGAGGTGGTTATGATTGCTCCAGCTTCAGCCAATGTGATAGGCAAACTTGCCTGCGGTATTGCAGATGATATGCTGACCACCACCATTATGGCATGCAAGTGCAAAAAGTTCATTTCTCCTGCCATGAATGTGAATATGTACGAAAATCCCATTGTTCAGGACAATCTGGACAGACTGCGCCATTTTGGTTATGAAGTGATCGATCCGGCAGTGGGATATCTGGCCTGCGGTGATGTGGGGGCCGGAAAAATGCCGGAGCCTTCCGTGCTGTATGATTACATTCTCCGGGAAATTGCCCTGGAAAAGGATATGGCAGGCAAAAAGGTACTGGTAACTGCAGGACCGACCCAGGAAAAACTGGATCCTGTTCGTTATATCAGCAACCATTCCACCGGGAAAATGGGTTATGCCATTGCAAAAATCTGCATGCTCCGGGGGGCAGATGTCACCCTGGTCAGCGGTCGAACAGCAATTACCCCGCCGCCCTTCGTAAATGTGGTTCCCATTGTATCGGCAAAGGATATGTTTGAAGCGGTGACATCCCGGGCAGCAGAACAGGATATCATTATCAAAGCAGCTGCTGTGGCAGATTATCGTCCGAAATACATTTCTGATGAGAAAATGAAGAAAAAGGATGGGGATCTGTCCATTCCGCTGGAACGTACCGATGATATTCTGGCCTGGCTGGGTGACCATAGAAAAGAAGGACAGATTCTCTGCGGATTTTCCATGGAAACCAGCAATATGCTGGAAAATTCCCGCAAAAAACTGGAAAAGAAGCATGTGGATATGATTGCAGCCAACAATCTGAAGCAGGCCGGTGCAGGATTCGGAACAGACACCAATATTCTGACACTGATTACGAAAGATCATATCACCGAGCTTCCCATGATGTCAAAGGAAGAGGCAGCCTCCGGATTAATGGATGAGTTAATGAAAATGTTAAACAATCTTTAATAATAATTTACTGAAACGTCATTGACTTTTTAGAAAAAAGCATCTACTATTGTATTAAAACAATAATACAAAAAAGATGCTTTTTTATTTTATGATAACAAGGGCCAAAAGGCATGCTGTTCATGCTTGCATACTCTAAAGGGCACGGGTGAAACGTGGAGAAATCCGCAGGTATCATTTAACATGAAAGTATTTTTTGTCAGAGCGACAGGTTTGGAAACCGTGTTCAGAAATTATGATTTGAAACAGGGACCTGTCTGGCTTGGAGGTGAAAGAATGGCCTGGATTTTAGAATCGGGAAGACCAATTTATCAGCAGCTGGCAGAAATTGTCAGACATCGGATTATGACCGGGGAATATCCCCAGGGAAGCAGGATTCCGGCAGTGCGGGACCTGGCTGTGGAAGCCGGTGTGAATCCGAATACGATGCAGAAGGCATTGAATGCGCTGGAAGAAAGCGGCATCGTTTACAGTCAGCGCACCGCAGGAAGATTTGTTACCGAAGATGAAAATCTGATTGAACAGCTGAAGTATCAGTCATCCAGAAAACAGATACAGTTATTTATCAAACAGATGCAGTCCATGGGATACCGTGCAGAGGAGATTCCTCTGTTGGTTGAAAGGGCTGTAAAAGAGAACATTCAGGAGGAATAATATGGGAGTATTACTGGAATGCAATGGATTGACCAAGCGTTACGGACAGAAAACAGCCATTGAAAATCTGTCTGTAACCATGGGAAGCGGAAGGATCATCGGTCTGCTGGGTCCCAACGGAAGCGGAAAAACCACATTAATTAAGATGATCAACGGTCTGTTAAAACCCACACAGGGAAGTATTCGGATTGATGGGGAGGCTCCGGGAGCATACACCCATGGAATCATTTCCTATCTGCCGGACCGGAATTATCTGAACAAGCGGATGAAAGTACGTCAGGTGCTGGATATGTTCAGCGATTATTATGGAGATTTTAACCGGAACAAAGCCGATGCCATGCTGACGGATCTGCAGATCGATCCGGAGATGAAACTGAGAGCTCTTTCCAAGGGAACTCTGGAGAAAGTACAGCTGATTCTGGTGATGAGCCGGGAGGCAAAGCTGTATATTCTGGATGAACCCATTGCCGGTGTGGATCCTGCGGCAAGGGATTACATTCTGCGGACCATTATTTCCAATTATAATCCGGAGGCAACGGTTCTGATTTCCACACACCTGATTTCGGATATTGAACAGATTCTGGATGATGTGATTTTCCTGAAGGACGGCCATATCGAACTGTTTGCACCGGTGGATGAAATCCGGGAACAGGAAGGAAAATCAGTGGATGCATTATTCAGGGAGGTATTCAGATGTTAGGAAAATTATTTAAATATGATTTTAAGGAAATGGGACTGATTCTGGTTCCGATTTATCTTCTTTATGTCGGTATTATGGCTGCTTTCATGGTGCTGCTGATTCTTGCCCGAAGCAGTCAGATTGTGGAAGAAAATACATTGTTTGGTCTGCTGTTCGGTATTGTCAGTCTGGTGGCCTTTCTTTCCATGGGATTGATTCTCGTCGTTGGTTCACTGGCAATCGTCTATCATTTTTACCGGAAATTTGTCACAGAGGAAGCATATTTTACCTTAACGCTGCCGGCAAAACCCTGGGAACATATCGCATCCAAGCTGATGGCCAATGTGGTATGGCAGATCATCACCTGGGGGGTGTTTGCGGTATCGGTGTTTATTGCTCTGTTTGCATCGGGGATGCTGGATGTAATGGCCGATTCGGATCTGTTCGACCTGGTTTTGTCGCAGCTTCAGATTGTATGGGAAGAATCTGCAGCGGAACTGAATCTGACTGCAGGTACATTTGTTCTGTGGGTGATTTATGTAATCCTTTCCATTATTACCGGTCCGCTGATCTATTTTGCATCGATTTCCGTGGGACAGATGGCGGGTAAACATAAGATTCTGGCCTCCATCGGAGCCTTTATCCTGATCAATATGCTGACTGCTTTTGTGCTGGGTACCGTAGCATCCGGTTATATGAATCTTTCAGCCACGGGATCACTGGTGGCAACCATTGTGGAAACGCTGGTCATGTCAGTCATCTATTTACTGATTACCACATCCTTCCTCAGCCATAATCTGAATTTACAGTAAAACCGGCCGGGTGCGAGGAAAACTGCAGTTTTCTGCAGTATCGATAAAAAACGGATAAAAAGAGATAGAAAAGGGTTTGTGAAAAACGGAAATCTGCTTTTCACAGGCTCTTTTTTTCATTTCTATAAAATAGACACATATAGATGCAGAAATTACCTATATGAAGAGTTCTTTCTCATGTAAAATATTTATGTGTAAAGATCAAGGATCAAATCAAAAGGAAAACCATAAATGCGAAGAAATAGACAGACAGGAATGGTTTCATTGGTCATAATGGTGCAGGAAAAACCACAACACTGAAATCGGTGGTGGGTATTCTGCAGTTTGATCAGGGGGAGATTCTGATCAATGGAAAATCCATCCGGACCGATCCCCTGAGCTGCAAACGGGAGATCGCATATATTCCTGATAACCCGGATCTGTATGATTACATGACCGGCATCAAGTATCTGAATTTTATTGCAGATATTTTCGGTGTCAGCGCATCGGAACGGCAGGAGTGCATCCGTAAATATGCCGGTATCTTTGAACTGACCGATGATCTGGCGCAGCCCATTGCCGCTTACTCTCATGGAATGAAGCAGAAACTTGCGATTATTGCAGCATGGCTGCATCATCCGAAGCTTATCATCATGGATGAGCCTTTTGTGGGACTGGATCCCAGAGCGTCTCATCTGCTGAAAGAAATGATGCGGGAAGTCTGTGACGCAGGAGGAGCTATTTTCTTTTCCACCCATGTGTTGGAGGTGGCGGAAAAGCTCTGTGACAAAGTAGCGATTATCAAGGGTGGAAAACTGATCCGCTCCGGAACCATGGAGGAAGTCAGAGGTGATGACTCTCTGGAGGCTGTTTTTCTTGAACTGGAGGAAAAATCATGCTGAAACTTCTGCTGAAAAAACAAATGACGGAAATATTCCGCAACTATTTTTATGATTCCAAAAAGAATCGTGCCCGTTCCAAAGCTGGACTCATTCTTTATATCATCTTCTTTTTGGGAATTATGGTGGGTGTTCTGGGGGGCATGTTTGCTTATGTTTCCATGACACTGTGCGGTCCATTGGCAGCTGTAGGTATGGAGTGGCTGTATTTTTGCCTGATGGGTCTGATGGCGGTTCTGCTGGGAACCTTTGGCAGTGTATTTAATGCATCCTCCTGCCTGTATCTGTCCAAGGACAACGACCTTATGCTGTCACTTCCCATTCCGGTGAATGTTCTGATGGCATCCCGTCTTCCGACACTGTATCTCATGGGGGTGATGTACTCCATCGTCGTTATTGTACCGGCAGTGGTGGTTTACTGGATAACCGTATCGGTATCGGTACCTGTTATTATCGGCTGTCTTCTGCTGATATTTCTGATTTCGATTTTTATCCTGACCCTGTCCTGTATTTTGGGATGGGTGGTGACCAGAATCAGTCTGAAGCTGAAAAACAAAAGTCTTATCAGCGTTCTGGTTTCTCTGCTTTTCTTTGGCGGATACTATTTCTTCTATTAGTTTTCTGAAAATAGCAACTTCCTCCGGACGTACGGCCAGACGGACTTATAAAGAAAAGAACATGAAACAAAGGAGCATTTTCAGTGCCCTTCTGTCAAAAGAATTTGGCCGTTTTCTGTCCAGCCCGGTTTACATGCTGAACTGCGGTTTGGGTGTTCTACTGCTGCCTGTTGGCGGCATTGTTCTCCTTTTTAAAAGCAGTACCGTAATTTCAGTGTTAAATGATGTATTCGGTGAACGGGTCGGCTGTACGCCTTTGCTGCTCTGTGCCGTTGTCTGCGTGCTGGCATCTATGAATAATATGGCTGCCCCTTCCATTTCACTGGAAGGAAAGAGCTTCTGGCTGGTGCAGTCGCTGCCGGTAAAACCCTGGCAGGTACTGCAGGCGAAGCTGGCTGTACAGCTCCTATTAACCGGAGTTCCGGTTTGTTTCTGCCTGCTTTGTCTGGCTGTGATTTATCCCTGGTCCGGTGCCGAATTGTTTCTGGCGGCTTTTGTTTTGCTGGTTTATGTGCTGTTTTCTGCGCTGTTTGATCTGTCTCTGGGATTATTAATGCCCAATCTGAACTGGACCAATGAGATCACACCAATTAAAGAAAGTATTGTTACAGTGATTTCCATGATCAGCGGCTTTTCTTACACGATTCTCTTTTGTGTCGGTTATATGCTTCTGGACGGATGGAAGCTGGGCTTTGCCGGATATATGGCACTGGTGGGAGCAGTTACACTGGTTTTAAGTATTCTGCTTTTGTTGTGGCTGAGAAAGAGAGGATGCAGTCAGCTGATTTCTCTGTAAAAAAGTATAATTTCTCTCTTGACTCTCCCCTTAAGGGGAGGGGTTAAAATCCTCCTTGTACGAAAAAAGGAGGATTTTTTTATGGAAGAAAAAAGTATTCATGTACACAACCTTACAAAATTATTCGATGGACGCAGGGTTGTGGATGATCTGTCCTTTTCTGTAAAGAAAGGAGAGGTTTTTGCTCTGCTGGGACATAACGGTGCCGGAAAAAGCACCACCATCGATCTGATTCTTGGATTGAAGAAACCGGAAAAAGGCTCTGCCAGAATTTTGGGAATGGATGCTGCCGGAAACCGGAAGAAAGTATTTGAACGGGTAGGCGTACAGCTTCAGCATACCCGGTATCCGAGTAACATCACAGTAGAAGAATCTTGTATCGAATATGCATCTTTGTATGCAGAACCGGCTGACTATCAGAAACTTCTGGAAGAATTTGGTCTTGTCAGGTTGAAAAAGAGTTTTGTATCCAAACTTTCCGGCGGGGAACGACAGAAACTATCCGTTGTACTGGCGCTGATCGGAAACCCGGAAATTGTATTTCTGGACGAACTGACCACCGGGCTGGATGTGGTGGCAAGACGTGAAGTATGGAGGACCTTGAAACATCTGAAAGAGCAGGGACTTACCATTTTTCTTACGACCCATTACATGGAAGAAGCGGAGGCTCTTTGTGACCGGGTTTGTATCATCAAATCGGGGAAAAAAGTGATGGAAGGAACCATTGATGAAGTCGCTGCAGCTTCCGGCAAGGAAAATCTGGAAGAAGCGTATCTGTTTTTTATGGGAGAGGAGGAATTATTATGAAACGATTCTGGAAAATGTATCAGGTGGAACAGAAAATATTTTTACGGTCACCGGACGTAATTCTGTTTAACCTTGCCATGCCGCTGGTTGTGTTTCTTCTGATTGCGATGATTGCCGGAAACAAGGAGGCAGGAGATTCGGGTCTTACCTTTCTGCAAAGTGCATTTGTAGCTCTTTCCACAGTGGGAATCTGCTGCAGTGCCTTTATGAGCATTCCCATCACCATCGTGGAAAGCCGGTCTCAGGGGATTTTGCGGCGGATGTACTGCAGTCCCTGTTCACCGGCCAGACTTCTGGCCTGTGATACCATTGCCAGCGGCATGATGGCAGTCATTTCCACCTTTCTGTTGACCATTGCAGCTGTGGGATTTTGCGGATACAGAATGCAGGGAAATGTATTTTTGTATGTGGCAGTATGGTTTCTGACCATGGCATCCATGTTCTCCATCGGACTGATGGTGGCCAGCCTGTGCCGGACCACAAAATCCATGAATGTTGCCACCAGTCTGCTCTATTTTCCCATGCTGCTGCTGTCCGGAGCCACAATCCCGGTGGAGATTTTTCCGGCGTGGTTTCAGACTGCAGCAAAACTGATGCCTCTGGGAGTTGGAATTGACCTCTTGAAATCCATATCCATGGGCGTATATGATAGAATCACCATTCCGGCAATTACCCTGCTTGCAATTACCGGAATCTGCGGCGTCATTGCCGTAAAAACTTTCCGATGGGAGTAAAGTTATGGAAATGAAGCAAAAACATAAACCCTTTGATGAAAAGGTCAATGGCACCTTATACAAAATCGGTATGTTTGCAGCAATGAACCGGGTTACCGTAAAGACTCTGCGCTTTTATGAAGAGCAGGGTCTTCTGATGCCGGCACTGATTCATCCGGACAACGGATACCGATACTATACGCTGGCTCAGATGGCAGTTCTTCACCAGATTACCGCATTGAAAAAGGCGGGATTTACCCTGGAGGAAATCGCCCGTATCAATTCGGGTGCGGATGAACAGGAAGTACTGCAGAAGAAAAAAGCGGAATTGCTGACAAAGATTGCAGATCTTACCCGACAGATTGCCATTGTGGACAGGTATCTGTCAAAAAAGAAAACCGGACTTTCCAATCCGGTTTTGATTAAAACCATTCCGGAAACCACTGTAGCAACCATGAAAACAAGAATCGAGTCATACGACAGACTGTTTGAAGTGATGCCGGAAATGGGGGCACTGATGGAGAAAGTCGGCTGTGAATGCGCTGTCCCGGAATATTGTTTTACAAATTATCTGGAATCGGGCAGTAAAGATGAGGAGATTCCGGTTGAAATCTGTGAATCGGTTACCGCTGCAAAAAAGGAAATGGATGGACTGTATTTCAGAACGTTTCCCCAGATACAGGCGGCCTGCATTTTTCATAAGGGCTCTTATAATACGTTTTCAGAATCTTATGAGGTGGTTTTGAAATATATTGAAGAAAATGGATATGAAATTGCCGGTCCGATTCGGGAAAGTTATATCGACGGGATCTGGAATAAAGATGATGAAAGTCAGTGGCTGTCAGAAATACAGGTGCCGGTGAGGAAGGTATCCAGCTCCCGTTGCAGCCCATAAGTCTCCTTCCGGTACCCGCTCTCGCTCAGGTCCAAACGCAGCGGATTCTAAGCTCTCGAACTTCCTGTGGGGAAGCTCAATCACTAAGAACCGGCGTTTGAAATGGTACCTTCAGGAGATTGATGGGCTTTCACTGGGATAATAAAAAAGAAAAAAAGAGCAACTGGACTTCGAAAAAACCAACTGCTCTTTTTGATCCGTATCGAACCGCCTGTTGTATGAACAGCGGTCATGCTGATGGACCTGGCGGGAATCGAACCCGCGTCCGAAAACCTGTCCATCCAAGTGTCTCCCATCACAGTATCCGTATTGACATTCCCTCCGATCTGCGCCCGGATACAGGCTCAGGTCATCAGTAGCTTCATACAGGCTTTCCACTCCGCAAAGCTTAGGAGCGAAAGTTCCTCACCGAATACGATGCCGGTTGCTTAGATGGTGAGCACTCTAATGCCGACAGCTGCCATTAGGCAGCGTATGCTAAATTATCTTCAGCGTTTAATTTTAATTCCGTTTTGGTACGCAGTCACGGTCTGCGGATGGCTGCTCAGACTTCGAAATCCCCGTCGAAACCAGTACAAGCCCTGGTTTGTAAACGACTTTGTCAGTCAAACTGCATTCATATGCAGTGCAATCATATCATGAAGCGGGCAGATTTGTCAAGGGGGGAAGAAAACAATTATACTGCAGGTTTAAATGTTATAGTTTCGTTCACCGAAAATCGCGGTACCCACACGAACCATGGTGGCTCCTTCTTCGATGGCAACTTCAAAATCATTGGTCATGCCCATGGAGAGTTCTTTCATTTCCACTCCGGGAATATCCATGGCAGCCAGTTTGTCACGGAGTTCCCGCATGGCACGGAAATGCACACGGTTTTCTTCCGGATCGTCTACAAAGGGAGCAATTGTCATCAGACCGCGGATCTGCAGATTGGGCAATTTTGCAATTTCAAGAACCATTTTTTCGGTTTCTTCTGCATGGATGCCGGCCTTTGTATCTTCTTCTGCCATATTGACTTCGATCAATACAGGAACTTTGGCTACATTTTTCTTAACGGCTTCTTTCTGAATCTCTTCTGCAAGACGGATGGAATCCACAGAATGAATCAGATATGCCTTGTCTACAATATATTTTACTTTATTACGCTGAAGAGTACCGATCAGATGCCAGTGGAGCGGTTCTGTGATTTCTTCCATTTTGCTGCACATTTCCTGGACCTTGTTTTCTCCGAAGTCAATGGTACCGGTTTCCATAACTTCCCGGATCATGCTGACCGGCTTGGTTTTACTGACAGCGATCAGAAGAACGTCACTGCGGTTCCGTCCTGCCCGTTCACAGGCTGCCTGTACTTTTTTTTCTACTTCCATTAAATTATCTTTTACCATTATTGAGTCCTCCGGCTTGTATCATAGAATAGAATCTATTTTACTCAATTTTTCCATGACTGCAAGAGAAACGTGAGACTTTTTGTGTGGATATTCCATTCGCAGCATGCTATAATATGAGCCAAGGGACAAATGGACATAAGATACATGCTTTTGAGAGTGCAAAGCACGAAAAAATCGACGTGAGGCTCATTTGTCGGGTAACTCATAATATGATACAGGATTTCGGGAACGTGAAACGTGGAAGGAGGCCATATTGTGAAAAAATTCAGCCGATCTCTGTCATTTCAGCTGATGATGTTTGTGTTTCTGGATATGCTGGTCTGTACAGCAGGTGCGCTGCTGATATTTTATTTTGGGAAAAAAATTATAAAACAATGGGGACTCTGTACGGGGATGCAGTCCGGTTTTCCGGCATGTGAACTGCTTCTGCTGTTCAGTATTTTGCTGATGATGCTGCTTTTTATCAGTACTGTAGCAATCTTTTTCCGAAAGCGACTGCTTCCCCTCCGGGAACTGACGGAACAGGTGGAAAAGATTACGGAGGAAAACAGCAGAGAGCCGATTCATACAGAGGCAAAAGGTGAAATTGCCGAGCTTACGGATGTGTTGGAGAGAATGCGGAAAACCGTTACGGATCGATATTTTGAACTGGAAGAGATGCAGACAGATCATCAGAAACTGGCAGCGGAAATGTCCCATGATATGCGAACACCGCTGACAGCCCTTATGATGTATCTGGACCTGATGAGGAACGATGAACAGATGGATCCTGATACCAGGAGAGAGTACCTGGATAAATGTGGTGAAAAAGCGGTTTATATTAAATCCATGATGGATGATATGTTTTCCTATTTTAAAATGGAGCAGGAAAAAAATGGAGAATTGCTGCAGGTATCGGCGCCGGACATTATTTATCCTTTTGTTGATGAAATATCTCTGCAGATCGAGCAGTCCGGATTTGATGTGGAAGAGCATGTTCAGGTGCCGGAAACCGGCATTCTGTTCTGTGCATCCTACATGAATCGAATTGCGGGAAATATTGTATCCAACATTCGAAAGTATGCAGATCAATCAGATGCGGTCCGTATCTATCTCAGCAGAGAGGAAATATTTGTCCGCTCTGCCGGCACCAGAGTACAGGTGCTCAATCTCACCATACGTAATAAGAAAAAGTCCGGTGAACAGGAAGAGGTGGTTTTGTCGGAAAGCATGGGTATCGGTTTGCGGAATATCCGAAAAATGATGGAGCAGATGGCAGGCGATATGCAATGTGCGGAAGATCGAAAACCGGATTCCGCAGGAGCAGGAGAGGAAGTCTGCTATGAAATCCGTCTTTTGTTCCGGACAGTGGATATACAATAAAATACACAGTCGAATCTTTGCGGAAAGAATGGAAGATTCGGCTGTTTTCTTTTTGTTACCCCTTGACATTTTTGCGTGAATCAATCATAATAAAAACACGGACACCCCCTGGGGGTGTATGAATAAAAAAGATCTTATATCAGGAATGCGGATGGATTCCTGATGAGTACTCTCAGAGAGACTGCGTGAGTACATTTGATTTACAGGAGGAAACAGATGGTACAGTATGTAGTAACCGGCATGTCATGCGCAGCGTGTGTCAGCCGTGTGGAGAAAGCCGTGGGAAAGGTTCCGGGTGTGGAAACCTGTTCGGTCAGTTTGCTGACCAATTCCATGGGAGTAGAGGGAACTGCATCTTCTCAGGATATCATAAAAGCCGTAGAGGATGCCGGATATGGAGCTGCATTAAAAGGAGACACTGCGGATTCTGCAAAAACCGTGGATGAAGCTGCACTGGAAGATCATGAGACACCGGTTCTGAAACGCAGATTGGTTTCATCCCTGGGATTTCTGGCAGTGCTGATGTATTTTTCCATGGGGCATATGATGTGGGGATGGCCGCTTCCGGCCTTTTTTGAAGGAAATCATGTGGCCATGGGGATTCTGCAGATGCTTCTGGCGGCCATTATCATGATCATTAATCAGAAATTTTTTATCAACGGTATGAAGGGAATTCTGCACCGTTCGCCCAATATGGATACACTGGTGGCCATGGGTTCCGGAGTTTCTTTTTTATGGAGTGTATATGCTCTGTTTGCCATGACAGACGCACAGGTACACATGGATGCAGATCGTGTCATGGAACTGATGCATGAATTTTATTTTGAATCGGCAGCCATGATTCTGACACTGATTACTGTGGGCAAGATGCTGGAAGCCCGTTCCAAGGGCCGCACCACGGATGCGTTGAAGGGATTGATGAAGCTGGCTCCGAAAACTGCTGTTATTGAACGGAATGGAGGAGAAGTGACCGTTTCCATCGATCAGGTACGAAAGGGAGATGTATTTCTGGTTCGTCCCGGTGAAAATATTCCCGTGGACGGAATCGTACTGGAAGGACACAGTGCGGTGAATGAATCGGCTCTCACCGGAGAAAGTATTCCTGTGGATAAAGAAACCGGTGATCCGGTATCCGCGGCAACTACAAATCAATCCGGTTTTCTGCGTTGTGAAGCCACAAGAGTTGGTGAAGATACAACATTGTCTCAAATCATTCAGATGGTAAGTGATGCAGCAGCAACAAAGGCCCCCATAGCGAAAATTGCAGACAGAGTTTCCGGTGTGTTTGTACCCATTGTCATTTCCATTGCAGCGGCAACAATCATTATCTGGCTGATTGCAGGGCAGGCTCCCGGCTTTGCTCTGGCCAGAGGGATTTCCGTTCTGGTAATCAGCTGTCCCTGTGCTCTGGGGCTTGCCACACCGGTTGCCATTATGGTTGGAAACGGCGTTGGAGCAAAAAACGGTATCCTTTTCAAAACAGCGGTCTCATTGGAGGAAACCGGTAAGGTGCAGATCGTGGCTCTGGATAAGACAGGAACCATTACCCGGGGAGAACCGGAAGTGACCGATCTGATTCCCGCGGAAGGAACAGAGGAAGAAGAACTTTTGAAACTGGCCTTTGTATTGGAAAAAAAGAGTGAGCATCCGCTGGCAAAAGCAATTATTCGATATGGTGAAGAAAAAAAGCTGATTGCTGAGGAGGTTTCTGATTTTAAAGCACTTCCAGGCAATGGTCTTTCTGCCGTATGGAATGGTGCCGGAGTGTATGGAGGGAATGAGCGGTTTATCAGCACAAAGGCTGTGGTCAGTGATGAGATGAAAAAAGCGGCGGAACGATTGGCGGAAGAAGGAAAAACACCGCTGTTCTTCAGCCGGAACGGAATTCTTTCCGGTATCATTGCGGTTGCTGATATCATAAAAGAGGACAGCCCTCAGGCAATCAAAGAATTGCAGAATATGGGAATCCGTGTTGTCATGCTGACCGGTGATAATGAACGGACTGCCGGAGCAATTGGAAAACAGGCAGGTGTGGATGAAGTGATTGCAGGGGTACTTCCGGATGGAAAAGAGACGGTTATCCGTGGATTAATGAAAAAAGGAAAGGTTGCCATGGTGGGAGATGGAATCAACGATGCACCGGCGCTGACCAGAGCGGATATGGGAATTGCCATTGGTGCCGGAACGGATGTGGCCATTGATGCAGCCGATGTGGTACTGATGAAGAGCCGCCTCAGTGATGTATCCGGTGCCATTCGGTTAAGTCGTGCCACATTAAGGAACATTCATGAAAATCTTTTCTGGGCATTCTTTTATAATATAATTGGCATTCCACTGGCAGCAGGCATCTGGATTCCGCTGTTCGGTCTGAAGCTGAATCCAATGTTTGGCGCTGCCGCCATGAGTCTGTCCAGTTTCTGCGTTGTCAGCAATGCATTGCGGTTAAACCTGTTTTCGGTCCACAGCACGGAAAAGGACAGACCGTTGAGAAAACAGGTGGACGATCTGCATGCGGCACTGTCTTCCATCAGAAAAACCACTTTATCAGATGAAACAGCGGAATTGGAAGAGAAAGCTTTATCCGATGATGCGATGCTTCAGAAACGGGTGATTCATATTCGGGGTATGATGTGTGAACACTGTGAAAGAAGTGTAAAAGAAATCCTGGAATCCTTCCCGCAGGTTGTGGAAGCCACAGCCAGTCATGTGGAAGAGCGGGCAGTTGTGCTGGTAAACGGGGAACTGGATGAGGAAGCAATCCGAAAGGCCATTGAGGAAGAAGAATACGAACTGATTTCTTTTGAATAGGGTGATATTCCAGTGTGTCATTGAGATATTGCAGAAATTATGCTATGATGTTTGTGGTTGGATAACATTGAATCATAACGGATCGGAATCGGATCCGTTTGCAGGAAGGGAGCAATATGGGATTAATCAGTGCATTAGCAGGTTCTGCATCAAGTGTTCTGGGGGATCAGTGGAAGGAATACTTTTACTGTGATACTCTCCCGGCAGATATTATTTTAGTAAAAGGAAGTAAGAAGGTTTCAAAGGGATCTTCCAATAAACATGGTTCGGATAACGTAATCAGCAACGGTTCCGTGATTGTGGTCAATGAAGGTCAGTGCATGCTGATCGTGGATCAGGGAAAGGTTGTGGATCTTTGTGCGGAACCCGGCGAATATATTTATGATATGTCATCGGAGCCGTCCTTATTTTACGGGAATCTCAGTGACACAATCAAAGAGGTATTTGCCAACATCGGAAAGCGTTTCTCATTTGGAGGAACGGTTCCGAAAGATCAGAGGGTTTATTATGTCAACATCAAGGAAATGACAGGCAATAAATACGGAACACCCAATCCGGTGCCTTTCCGTGTGGTGGATCCGAATATCGGTCTGGATATGGATATTTCCATTCGTTGTTTTGGAGAATACAGTTATCGGATCTGTAATCCCATTCTGTTTTATACCAATGTCTGCGGCAATGTAAAGGATTGTTATTACAGAAGCGACATTGAAAGTATGATGAAGACGGAAATCATGACAGCCCTTCAGCCGGCCTTCGCAAAGATTTCCGGAATGGGAATTCGTTACAGTGCATTGCCCGGTCATACCCTGGAACTGACCAATGCTATGAATGAGGTATTGAATGCCAGATGGAGAGAACTTCGCGGAATGGAACTGGTTTCTGTGGGTGTATCCAGTATCAACGCCTCCAAAGAGGATGAAGAGACCATAAAAGAACTGCAGAAGAGCGCCGTTTTCCGCAATGCCAATATGGCAGCTGCACACATGGTACAGGCTCAGGCGGAAGCAATGAAAGCAGCAGCGGCAAATCAGAATGCCGGACCGGCCATGGCTTTCATGGGCATGAACATGGCACAGCAGGCAGGTGGAATCAATGCACAGGAACTATACAATATGGGTCAGCAGGCGGCTGCACAGGCTGCACCTGCCGAAACAGGAGCTGCGGCTTCCTCTGAAAGCAGCTGGACCTGCGGCTGCGGCACGGTGAATACCGGAAAATTCTGTGTGGAATGCGGAAAACCGAAGACAGCAAACGGCTGGACCTGCAGCTGCGGCACAGTGAATAAGGGTAAATTCTGTTCGGAATGCGGAAAACCGAAGCCGGCAGAAGCACTGCTGTATCGCTGTGATAAATGCGGATGGGAACCGGAAGATCCTGCCAATCCGCCGAAATTCTGTCCGGAATGCGGCGATCCCTTTAATGATGCGGATCTGAGGTAACAATATGGCAGATTTACGTCAGTATAAATGTCCCAACTGCGGCGGCTATGTGGAATTTGACAGTACAATCCAGAAGATGAAATGTCCATTCTGCGATTCCGTTTTTGAAGTGTCTGATTTCCTGACGGAGGAAGATGTTCAGGATAGCCATGAATCCGGGGAAGATACTTCAGCGGACGAAGCAGCAGATGAAACCCTGGCCGAATCTTCCGGAGAAGCAGGTGATACTGCCACATGGGAATGCGAATCGGAACAGGTATGGTCTGAAAGTGAACTGGAAGGGATGATGGTTTACCACTGTGATTCCTGCAGCGGAGAAATCATTGGTGACGCCAGTATGGGTGCAACCCGCTGCCCTTATTGCGGCAACAACGTTGTGATCCGGGAAAAATTTTCAGGCGGTCTGAAACCGGACTATCTGATTCCCTTTGTACATACAGCAAAAGAAGCGGAACAGCATCTGGAAAAGCACATCCGCTCCTACCGTTTTGCTCCGCCATCCTTTTATGACAGGAAAAATCTATCCGAAGTGAAAGGGATTTATGTACCGTTCTGGCTGTTTGACAGTTCCGCAGATTTTGACTGCACCTATGAAGGCACACGGATGGGGCGCAGATGGCGGGATGGTGATTATAACTGTCAGGAAATCGAACACTATCTGATCCGGAAAAAGGGACATATGGATTTTCAGAAAATTCCTGCAGATGGTTCCAGAAAAATGGATGATCAGATGATGGATTCGCTGGAACCCTTCGACATGTCGGCAATGGTTCCCTTTGCATCCCCGTATCTGGCCGGATTCTGGGCTGACCGGTATGATGTGGCAGCCGATGAAAATCAGAAACGTGTGGATGAACGGGTTTATCAGACCGTTGAAACAGAAGTCAATGCCTCCGTACAGGGATATCAGTCCATCAGCAGAAGAAGCGGTGTGATTGAACCCCATGGCGGAAAGGCAAGCTATGCTTTGCTGCCGGTCTGGATGCTGACCATGAAATGGAAGGATCAGACCTATACGTATGCGATGAATGGACAGACCGGAAAGATTGTGGGAACCATTCCTTTTGATGGAAAGGTCTTCCGCAGCTTTCTGCTTTCCCGATCACTGATTTACGGGCTGGCAGCGGCTGCGATTGCCGCAGTTGTTACGATTTTATAGCAGGAGGAGAGTCAGATGAAAAAAACAATATCCGGTTTCTTTGCTGTGTTCCTCCTCAGTCTGTATATTATGGTTCCGGTATACGCCTCAGGCAACAGTATTCCGGACAGCCGTCAGTATCCCAGACTGGTGGATTATGCAGATATTCTGTCAGAAAATGAAGAAAAGGAACTGCTGGAAGCACTGGACGAGATCAGTGAAAGACAGCAGGTGGATGTGGTAATTGCAACGGCAGTGGCTCTGAATGGAAGAAGTATTGAAGCGACAGCCGATGATTTTTTTGATTATGGTGGCTATGGATTCGGTGAGCAGCATGATGGCATTCTGCTGCTGCTGTCCATGGAAGAACGGGAGTGGGCGATTTCCACAACCGGTTTTGGGATAGAAGCATTTACCGATCATGGACAGTCCTATATCATAGATCAGATTCTGCCGGATCTGAAATCCGGTGCATATGACCAGGCTTTCCTGACCTTTGCCGATCTGTGTGATCGGTATATCACCCAGGCCAGAACCGGATCCCCTTATGATTATGGCATGATGCCGCAGAAACCATGGTATATTCGCTGGCTGAAGATGGTTCCGTTCTGTATCCTTGGCGGAATTGTTGTGGCATTGATTCACGGCCTGATTCTGAAAGCCGGTTCCCACGGCGGTGTAAACAGGGGAATCGTTTCGGTTCATAACTACATGAAAGACGGAATTCATTTTTCCGGAGATCAGGTACAGTTTATCC
>JALETI010000232.1 GCA_022781515.1 Lachnospiraceae bacterium | reverse complement strand
GGTGGAGTTTCTCATGAGGGTATCTGCTGCCATATTTCTGCCGCGGTTTATAGGGCAGGAAGGGATTTTTTATGCAGAGATTCTGGCATGGTCGGGGGCCTGTGTGCTGCTGGTAACTGTGTATTACAAAAGGATTGCATTTTTCAAAGGCACAGGCAGGAGCCCTGCTGGCACTGAACGATGCCCCTGAAAAGCAGCTTTCCATGAAACAGTTGGAGAAGGTTCTCTGTATTGCGCAGTCCACGACCGCCGGAATTATTTCCCGGCTGGAGCAGAAAGTATAATCTGGCGGATACGTTCTTTATCGGGTAGACACGTAATGCTATTCTGATCGCCGCCGTGTCTCTGGCGATTCCGGTATTCCTTATTTTTATGGCGGTAGGAACGGTGTTCGGTGTGGGCGGTACATCTGTGATCTCTCGCGCCTTGGGAGAAGGGCGGAAGGACTATCTGCTATTCAAATATTATCCGTGCCGAGGGGCAGGCAGGAAAGGCTATGATGGGGCAGCTCATCGGAAATCTGCTGAATGTAGTTCTGGGTCCTATCATGATTCTTGTGTTTGACTGGGGTATCGCAGGAGCGGCTGTTGCCACGGTGATTGGGAATCTGTTCGGAGCAGTCTACTATATCCTGTATTTCCACCGGGGGAACTCTGTGCTCAGCATCCATCTGAAAGATTTTGCCGTAAAGGACAGGATATGCTCTGGTGTTCTGGCAATCGGCATCATCGGGCGCAGGGCTGATTTGATTCTGAGGGGAAGACCTAATACCTGTAACATTTTTATCACAGCCCCTTTGGAGTACTGCATCAGGCGCGTGTCGCTCAGAGACGGTTTGACGGAGCAGGATTTCTGTCTGACGGAATGACAGGCAAAAGGCTGAGCCGGATATTGCAATTTCAATGGGCTGTAATGTGGGATGTCCATTTATCGGTAGACCACTCGATGATAATTGGGACCTTGAAAATCCAACCGGAAAGACTGATGAAGAATTTAAGAAGGTAATCGATGAGCTAAGAATTAAAACGACCCCGGAGGCTTATGTCTCCGGGGTTTTGACGTTTCTGAGGATATGGAAATAATAACGAATGGGAACGCAGGCGGTACCATTATATAAAAAAACGTTTGACAAATCCTGTCTGAAACAGTAACATATTAATCATATTTAAATAATAGGAAAATGATTAATGCAGGGAATCGGTTATGGGTGTGTAGGATCTGGCGTATATAGACAGAAAAAGAAAGATGAGGACAGGAACATGGCAAAGAAAGAGAATAAATATAAAGGTTATGACATCACAACGCAGGCAATTCATGCGGGAACAGAGTATGACATGGAAACAGGTGCTGTCCGGCGTCCG
>JALETI010000059.1 GCA_022781515.1 Lachnospiraceae bacterium | reverse complement strand
AGCCGTCTCCGGTTCTGCCGTACTTCAGCATGCATTGAAGAATACCATTAAATAATGTGAATTACAATCAATAAAATAGATAAAAAATATCAAAAGAAGTGGAAAACTTTGGAAGTATTTTTCTTCAATTTCAAATCAGGGGAAAAAAAAAGTGTCAAATGCACAAGATTTGACACTTTTTTCGTATGAGCAGACTATACTCCCCGGATTTTCCTTCAGAACGGTACTCAGCTGATCAGTTCCTGCCAGCCGGGAATTAACGGAAGGTTTTCCCGGCGGATGGAATCCCTTGATTGATCGAAAAACTCAATTTCCAGCCAGTTCTGAAGATTCTCTCCGTAATACACGATATCGCCTCCATAAACAGAAAGAACCGGAGGATTCTCCACTCCATCCAGACAGGGGATAAACCGATGTCCGTATAAAGGGATCAGGACTGCTGCCTGTTTCAGATGTTCTTCTGCAAGATTGGCTGCGTCTTCATCATCTTCAGGTCGATTTCCCCAGGAAGATAACCAGATTTCATCCATTTCCACATCCTTGCAGACGCTTCGTATGGGAAAATCAATTCTCCTGCGGATTTTTCTTACATTTTCATCGGATAAATCTCTCCAGTTATAAAACCGTTCAGAAACCGGAAGTCCTTCTTTCAGAAAATTCAAAAGGGATGCCGGAAAACAGATGCCGTATTTTTTCTGAATGATTTCCACCTCTTCATCAGTAAGCCCCGGTTCAAAGGAAATCCCTTTTTTCTTTAATTCTTCTATCTGACTTTTCTGCTGATTTTCCTTTTCCCTGTCTCTTCTATCCATCTCCATGCCGAATGCTTCCGCTGCCATTGCGTATTCATCCTCATCTTCGATGTTTTCCAGATCTTTCCGGTTATTTACCATACGGAACAGAAAAATGTCTGCCTCCGGGTTATTTTTCAGGGGCATAACGGCAATATAATCCCCTGTCTTCTGCTGATATTCCATCTGATACTTCAGCATAATCAGACATTTGATTTTTTCATCATCATCGGTGGTAATTTCAATGATCCTGTCATCCAGGTTAATTCTGGAGCCACAGTCCGAACTGCAGGTACTGCAGTCTTCCGGAGCGCACTTATCAATCTGATTATCAATCGGTCTGTTTTCGTTTTCAAACATAATTCTGTTGCCGGATTAAATTCCGGTTCCCCTTTCCTCTTATATTATGAGTCACCCGACAAATGAGCCTCACGTCATCGGATCGTTCCGATCCAGCCTGCTGCAGATTTCTCTGATCTTTTCCGGATCTACCCGGTTTTTAGGAGCTTTAAATGTAACCACCAGATTATCCGTCCGGAAAATTTCACAGGCCATTTCCATGATCCGCTGAATCGTTACTGCTTCATATGCTCGTTTTCGTTCTTCAATATCCCGGTATTTTTCTGAAAGTATATGGCATTCATATGCCCTGTTCCAGTTAAATTCCTCCGCATCGTCCAGCAGAAGCATGGCATTGTCCACATAGGGCGGAAGCACATACAAAAGCTCATCCTTCAGACCGTGCTTCATGGAACAGAATACATCCACAACCTTCTCCACAGAAGCATACAGATCCGCAGGACGTACTTCATAGTAAACACTGAGATTTCCCAGATTGTTATACCGTTCATATTGCGGTGCAAAACTGTACACAAATCCGGTCTGTTCCGATAATTCCTGGTGAATCCTGCAGCTTTCTCCTTCAAACAGGATATCATAAAACAGGGAATTTTCCGCCTCCGAATAACGGGATGTATCCACATCGAAGGAAAATCTCACATAATGATATTCACTGTTTTTAATCGCAACTGTACAGTTTCTTTTAAAAAACCTGTTCGGAACCGGAGCCATATTTTCTCTGACCATCCGAGAATTTTTCAACGGATAACGCTCCACACATGTTATCAGATGGGAAAGCTGATCGTCGCTATAGGAACCCGTTACATAGAAAAAAATATTATTTGCTGTCAGCAGTTCTTCTGATGCCTGTCTCAGTGCCCGTATTCCGATCCGGTCCAGATTGGAATAGGTTCCACCGATGGTATTTCGAAGGCTGGTCCCCTCCCAGACAATCTGCTGTGTAAAATAATCCAGGGAAGTAAATTCATCCGCTTCCCGGAGTTCAGACTTTACCCGGCGCCGTTCCGTAGCAATATCGGCTGACGGCAGCACAAACGGTTCAAAAATTGCTGTCAGGATCTCTGCCGCCTCATTAAAATGGTCGGTAGCACCTGTAATCACAAACTGCATAAACTCTTTGTATGTACAGCCATTAAACTCCAGTCCGAGCCTGTCCAGAATCCGGTACAGTTCCCCATGATACTTATGATTAATATTTTTAAATACAATGTGCTCAAAAAAATGAGAAATACCATTTTTTTCGTCCGTTTCATACAGGGATCCTGCCCGCAGATACAGACACAGACAAAAGCTGTGCAGGTGCGGGTTGGCATAGCTGTATACAGGCACATGATTGCCTGTCATTAACATCTGTTCTGAAAAATCTGACAACTCCAATACGCCTTTCTGATGTTTAACATTATTCTATCATTCTACTTTTTCCATACCTGATTGTCAACAGAAGCAAAGCCCATTTCCGCACTTCAAGCCAGTCAGTATATCCAGAGACATCATCGGCACTGAAGTATAAATTGGTCAAAACATCTGGATAAAATACCCAAATATCCAAAAAATCAAGAAATCCGGGAAAAAATAGCATAAAAATGATCCTGAGAAATAAAAATTGGATAAAAGAAGCGGAAGCAAGTCAAATATAACCAAAAATAAATCTATAGCATAAAAAGAAAAGAATGGATTGGCTGAAACAGTTGAAAGAGGGTGCATACGACCAATATCATTAACTTAATAACATTGGCCGTACGACACCCCCCATGATTTTTCACATGTATAAATCTGAAAATATATCGGTCCTGTACGGACAGCCTATGTAAGATCTGATTTTTCAGAAAATCAGATAAATAAAGTACCCCAGATATGCCAGAAGGAATATCACACCATTCATTCTCTGCAGCACACAGTCCCGGAACAGACACAGCCATAACAAAACGACAGAGCCAATGGTAACCATGGCATCAACCATGAAATTCGCTGCAAAGGGAACCGGAATGATCAGAGATACGATACCTACAACAAAGAGGATATTAAAAATATTGCTGCCTACAATATTGCCGATGGCAATATCCGCCTTACCCTTTGTGGCTGCAACAGCAGAAGTAACCAGTTCCGGAAGAGAAGTTCCCAGTGCCACAATGGTAAGAGCGATGAATCTCTGGGACATGCCGAAGATGGATGCCAGTTCTGATGCACTGTCTACAACAATATCACTGCCTTTAATGATCAGAATCACACCAATGATCGATAACAGAATCAGTTTGACAACGGATTTCTCTCCGTCGTCCTCTTCCGGTGCATTTTCACCACTGATGGTCATACGGTACAGATAATACATAAAACCTGCAAACAAGATCAGCAGGGCAATACCTTCTGCTCTTGTGATGCGGTTTCCCGTCAGACCAAATACCGTAAGAATAACCGATATGGCGATGGCAAAAGGAATTTCCACCTTCAGGGTACTCTTTTTCACAGCCACATTGGTGATGACTGACGTAATACCGAGAATAATCAGCACATTCAGAATATTGCTTCCCAGAATATTACCAATGGTAATATCCGCACTGCCCTGGGTGGCAGCTGTAATACTGACCGCGGCTTCCGGTGCACTTGTTCCCATGGCTACGATCGTCAGACCGATTACCAGCTGTGGAATACCAAATTTCGCTGCAATTCCGGCAGCACCATCCACAAACCAGTCAGCTCCTTTCACAAGAAAAACAAAACCAACCACCAGTAAAACCAGCTGCAGCAGAATTGTCATCAGATAATCCATAAAAAACCTCCCTGTATTTTCCATATCTTCCGGTTTCCAGACCGGCTGCCTGCAGATAAAATGAAATCTCCCTTTCTCAGGAACTGCATGATCTGCGGCAAATTCTTTCAGCAACAAATTTTATATATAAAAAAAGACTTTCAGCACCTGCAGATTCTTTCATCTCTTCGGTGCTAAAAGTCTTGTTCTTTCGGTATCAAACAGAAAGTTACGCAACCACGGGAGCCCCCGGGGTATGTTGATTACGTAATCGCAACTACTCCCTTTTAACAAAACACGGTAACAGACTCCGTTTCGCTACGGATCTCATCCCGTTTGTATCGGAGTGCATTATAGCAGTTTTTTTTTTGTGTTGCAAGCACTACTTTTGAAACAAAACAATTTTTTTCTGGAGATACGGCAAAAAACTGGATAATTATTATTATTTGTCATCGAATCAATCCGTGATTTACAAAAAGTTCCGGACAGCAGCCATGTGACAGAGCATAAAAGCGTAAGCGAATATATCGTTTTAGACGTTTTTTATAAGTTATTTATAAATAAAATCTATATTTGTATGAATCCTACAATACTCATGGATTATACAAAATGTACAACATTTTCCATTGATAAAAACAATAAATATGTAACTAATATTTGCTAAAATTGCATATAGATTTTTTATTTATTCAGTGTTAATATAGATATTGTTATACAAGGGGGATATTTTATGGATTTTAAACAACTGGAAGCTTTTGTTACTGCAGTCGATTGTAATAGTTTTTCTGAAGCCGCAAAGAAATTATTTCTGACACAACCTACCATCAGTGCTCACATCAGTGCCCTTGAAAAAGAACTTCACACTAAACTGATTCTCCGCACGACCAAAAAAATGGAGCTGACCTTTCGCGGGCAGCAGTTTTACGAATATGCAGTCAATATTCTGAATATGCGCAACAATATTGTCACCGATTTTACCGGCGGCACCCAGAAAGTCATTACCCTTGGCGTATCCACCATCCCATCTTCTTATATCCTGCCGGAACTGATGAGTGCTTTCAGCCGACAGGCACCCGGCATTGTTTTTAATGTGCTGCAATCCGACAGCAAAAAAGTAATCAACAAGGTTCTGGACGGAACCATCGACTTCGGTCTGACCGGTGCAGTATCCGATTCCGATGAATGCATTTATATTCCGTTTTTCCAGGATGAGCTGACTCTGGCAGCTCCAGCCACAAGTTATTATCATCATCTGAAAAACTCCAATGTTCCGCTGAAACGGATTTTACAGGAACCCATTATTATGCGTGAAAACGGTTCCGGTACCCAGAAAGAGATTGAACAATTTCTGGCTGCACAGAAAATTGACCTGTCTTCCCTTCACATCATTGCGCGGATGAATGACGTGGAATCCATAAAACGCTCCATTGTAAGCGGACTGGGAATTTCCTTTGTATCCACCCTGTCAATCAAAGATCTTCTGGAAAACGAGCAGATTCTTGAATTCCCCATGGATGGAGTGAGGCATAAACGAAATCTGTATCTCGTTTATAACAAACGGCGGATTCACAAACCCCATGTCATGGAAATGATTCAGTTTCTGAAGAAGCAATATCCGGATATTATTACGGAATAGAAAACAGGTCCCTTTCCCAATGACAGCCCTTTCAAAGCTGCTGCCATCCGGAAAGGGACCTGCTTTGTATTTCCGCTATTTTTATTTTTCAGAAAAACTGTTACGAGCCCATCAGATCCAGCTGTAATCGCCTCCGGTGATGGCAAGACTAAGGAGGATATCCATCTTTTCCACATCCTCTCCTTCCACAATTTCAAGAAGCACCGCATTTTTTTCTGCTGCTCCCATCACTTCATCCGGTCCGATTTCATAATCCACATCTCCTTCGCAGGTGGGGCAGACCATCATTGGATCTGTTTCCACAGACAGAAAACGGTATCCACAGTCCTTACACTCATAAAATCCGCACTTTTCCGTGCCGTCCGGTACAAAATACATATTAAACCTCCACACTTCCGCTGATGTAATTGATAAACTGCTGTGCTGTACGTCCGGAAATACCGCCGTGGCTCAGTTCCCACTTATTTGCCTCCCTGCAGAGTTCTTCATCAGACATGGTAATGCCGGCACGGCGGGCCAGATTGATTACAATATTGAAATATTCCTTCTGACTGGGTTTGGAGAAACTGATGGTAACACCAAAACGATTGACCAGGGACAGCTTTTCTTCCATGGTATCGGAGTGATGCATATCGTTCCGATGTTCCATATCGTTTCTGTCATTCCAGTTCTCCTTGATCAGATGGCGGCGGTTTGATGTGGCATAAATCAGGATATTATCCGGTCTGGTCTCCACACCGCCTTCAATGACAGCTTTCAGGAATTTGTACTCGATTTCAAATTCCTCGAAGGAAAGATCATCCATATAAATGATGAATTTGTAATTCCGGTTTTTGATCTGGGAAATCACCGTGGACAGATCCTTAAACTGATGTTTATAGATTTCAATCATGCGGAGACCCTGATCATAAAATTCGTTGACAATTGCCTTGATACTTGTGGATTTGCCGGTTCCGCTGTCACCAAAGAGCAGCACATTGTTGGCCTTTCTTCCTTCCACAAATGCCTGGGTATTATCCACCAGCTTCTTTTTCTGAATCTCGTATCCGATCAGATCATCCAGCACCACCGCATCCATATTGTTGATGGGACAGAACTGAATGGTTCCATTGTCAGAGGATGCAATACGAAATGCCTTATTCAGACCGAACATACCCACACCGTATGCTTTGTAGAAATCCGTAACCATGCGGAAGAAATCTTTTTCATCCGCCGCCTGCTCCAGCTTTTCACTGAGAGCCTGCACCTTTTCACTGACATTCTTGTTATACATCAGTTCTTTCTTGCCGATGGCATGATAATCTGAAATCCGGCTGAAACAGTCGATGCCAAGTTCCTCTTCCAGATGGGAAAAATCAAAATCAAACAACGCTTTAAAGGCACGGAAATCCCCTTCCGCAAAATAATTCACACTGCCCTGATGGGCTCCCACCTTCTCGCAGGTCAGGCTGAAGGGATTTTCATCGGTAATCAGCAGAAACGTCAGATAGTTGTGCCAGAGATTTTTATCAAAACCATAATCCGTTGCCACCTGCAGCAGATGTTTGATCTGGGTAAATACACGGGTCACCAGTTCATCTTTGGACTGGGTTTTCTGATCCATATTCTTATAAATATCGCTCAGCTCCATCAGAATGGAATCTTTGGGCATATCTCCGTAAATCAGGAGTTTGGATACAATACGATACATAATCTGTCACCTCGGGTGTAAGTCTTTTAACCGACACTTCACAGAGATGCGCATGGATTCGAATAGGTAAATGTTTGCTTTGCAAACCGAATCCGGCACCAAATCTACGCAAGCGTCGATTTGAATTGTCAAACAGTAACAGTATATCTGCGATTCATTGAACTGTCAAATCTGTTCTTGTTCAGAGACAGGTTGGCTCTGAACAGGAACAATTTATCGTTTTTCTCAATAGATGGTATTGTATAATGATTTGCTCCTGTTTTTCCCGTATGTTATACTGAATATAACTATTAAAATCAAAAGGTCATGTGTTCCATTTTATGAAACACATGACCTTTTGGAGCAGTAAAACAGGAAAAGGATAGAATATCATGATTTATTTTGATAATGCAGCCACAAGTCTTCAGAAACCGGATTCCGTGGCGGATGCCGTTTACCATGCCATGAAAACCATGGGGAATTCTTCCCGCGGTTCCCATAAAGCAGCCCTTAACAGTATGCAGCTTGTCTATGATACAAGAAGGCTGATTGCTGAAAAATTCGGACTGGATCAGCCGGAACGGGCGGCATTTACCGCCAATTCCACGGAAAGTCTGAACATCGCCATCCGGGGGTTGTTCCGCCCCGGCGATCATGTCATTACCACCGCTCTGGAACATAATTCCGTCCTCCGTCCGCTGTACCTGATGGAAAAAGCCGGTGTCCGTCTGACCATTTTGCCGGCCGATGAAAATGGCTGTATTTCCTATGATGACATGGAGGCGGCTATTTCATCCGATACCAGAGGAATCGTCTGTACCCATGCATCCAATCTCACCGGCAATATGCTTGACCTGTACCGGATTGGTGAAATCTGCCGGAAAAACCGTCTTCTGTTTGTGGTGGATGCCTCTCAGACAGCCGGGATTTTTCCCATTGATATGAAGGAAATGAATATCAGCGTTCTTTGCTTTACCGGCCACAAATCACTTCTGGGCCCCCAGGGAATCGGCGGAATCTGTGTGACTCCCGATGTCACCGTATCTCCATTTAAGGTTGGAGGCAGCGGTATTCATTCCTTTTTAAAGGAGCAGCCAGATTCCATGCCCACGGTTCTGGAGGCAGGTACGTTAAACGGTCCCGGAATTGCAGGTCTGCATGCCGCTCTGGAATGGCACAATACACAGGATCAGAAACAGCTTTACGAAAAGGAGCATCTGCTGATGCAGACCTTTTATGAAGGGGTCCGTGACATTCCCGGTATCCGGATTTACGGTGATTTCACTGCATCCATGCGTGCTCCCATTGTATCTCTAAATATTGAGGATTATCCTTCCTCCATGGTCAGCGATGAATTATCCCAACGGTTCTCCATTGCCACAAGGGCAGGTGCCCATTGTGCACCGCTGATGCATCAGGCCCTGCATACGGAAAAGCAGGGAGCTGTCCGTTTCAGCTTTTCCCATTTTAATACCATGGAGGAGGTTCAGAGGGGAATTGACGCAATCCGGATTCTTGCCACGGAGGAATAGGCATTGACTTTATGATAGTGCTTTACTATAATTCAAGCTGTTGCTTTATGCGCTTTTGGCGGACAGGCAGCTTGTACCGTTTCTGT
Organism: Lachnospiraceae bacterium; assembly: GCA_022781515.1. Lineage (GTDB taxonomy): Bacteria > Bacillota > Clostridia > Lachnospirales > Lachnospiraceae > TWA4. The sequence continues at coordinate 4,405 of JALETI010000059.1, read as the reverse complement.
CTAGCTGCTGCAGGAAATGATTTGCTTCACAAACCGTATCCCACGCCAAAGCTTCGCAAGTATATCGATTTGAAATAAGGTGACCACAATCCCACTGACTTTATCTCCGCGAGCGTCGATTTGAAGACAATGGGCAGTTCACCATACAAATGTGAGGAGAAAACTATGCAGCAAACAAAACGTACCTGGTTTCTGAAAGGTATGAAGGACGGGATTCCGATCTGCCTGGGATATTTTGCCGTGGCCCTGACCCTCGGCATCACAGCCAGACGGGCCGGTTTTACGGCCATTCAGGCAGCTCTGGTCAGTCTGACAAACCATGCATCCGCAGGGGAATACATTGGATTTACCCTGATTGCAGCAGGAGCAACCTACATGGAGCTCTGCATCATGGAGGGTGTTGCCAATGCCCGCTACCTTCTGATGTCCTGTGCACTCAGTCAGAAACTTTCATCCACAACTTCTATTATTCATCGGCTTCTGATGGGATTTTTCGTCACCGATGAAATCTTCGGTGTTTCCATAGCCGTTCCCGGAAAGCTGAATCCGTTCTATACATATGGTGTTATTTCTGTCGCGTCTCCCGGCTGGGTGGCGGGAACTTTCCTGGGTGTTATTCTCGGCAATGTACTGCCCCTTCGGGCTGTCAGTGCCTTAAATGTCGGTATCTACGGTATGTTTATCGCCATTTTCATACCGCCTGCCAAAAAGAGCAAAGTCATCGGTGTTCTGGTTGCCATCAGTTTTATCGGAAGCTATATCTGCTCCAATATTCCGTTTCTTGCGCAGATTTCCTCCGGTATCCGGATCATTCTTCTGACGGTCGTGATTTCTCTGGCCGCAGCCATCCTGTTTCCCATTCAGGAAGAAGAGCCTTCTTCCACTCAGACTTCTGATCCGCAGCCGGTTCCGGATATTTCCCCTGCAGAAAAATCCCTGTGTCACTCAGACCAATGATGAAAAGGAGTATTACCCATGTCCCATAACACGTATATTTATATGTTTGTCATGGCAGCAACCACCTATCTCATCCGTGTTCTGCCGCTGACACTGATCCGGAAGGAAATCAAAAACATCACCATCCGTTCCTTCCTCTACTATGTTCCTTATGTAACACTGGCAGTTATGACCTTCCCGGCCATTCTGGAAGCCACCCAGACGGTCTGGTCTGCACTGGTGGCACTTCTCATTGCCATTTTCCTTGCATGGTTCGGCCAGAGTCTTTTTGTTGTTTCCGTTTCCAGCTGCGTTACGGTATTTCTTGTGGAACTGCTTCTGATCCATTAACATGATCTGCGATTCCTGACAAACGGTTTCAGACAGGATACATTTTCATCCTGAAAGAAGAAGGAATACTTGTAAAAACAGGTCCTCTCTCTCCGGTTTTATTGACTTTAACATGATGAATTATTATAATTCTCAAAAAGCTCAATCATCGTTTGAAAATGCAATGACGAAGAGAAGTAGTATGATTTATCGTTCCCAGAGAGCAGAGGATGGTGTGATCTCTGCAAAGTGAATTCATATGAATAACACTTTATCAGCAGCAATCTGAACGTGATATTCATCAGTAGGTGCGCCGTCCGCTGCACGTTACGCAGCAGGTTTTGACATGAAGAGACTGCACAGCAGTAATTCAGGTGGTACCGCGGACAGATATGACACTGTTCGTCCTGACAGAATCAGGATGGACGGTGTTTTTTTAATTGATAGGGAAAACATCTTTTCTATCAATTAAAAATATTCCGCAAGGATGCGCGGTTTGCGGAAAAGTAAATGAAAATGTGAACAGGGAGAGGAGAATGACTATGAAATTATCGAAAACTTACAGAGACAAAACTCTGGATATGCTGAGTGAACAGGATATTGGTTCTTCCATAAAGGTTGCAGGCTGGGTGGAAAACATCCGCGATCATGGCGGTGTTTCCTTTATCGATCTGAGAGATATGTACGGTGTGCTGCAGGTGGTTATGCGTGATACCACCCTGCTGAAGGGCATCACAAAGGAAAACTGTGTCTCCATCGAAGGTACGATTCAGCACAGAGATGAAGAAACCTACAACCCGAAGATTCCCACAGGAACTATCGAACTGGAAGCAGAAAAAGTCACTGTTCTGGGCAAGGTTTACAAACAGCTTCCCTTTGAAATCATGACTTCCAAGGAAATCCGTGAAGATGTCCGCCTGAAATACCGCTATCTGGATCTTCGTAACCGTAAGGTAAAGGATAACATTCTCTTCCGTTCTCAGGTGATCAGCTTCCTGCGTCAGAAGATGTCAGAAATGGGCTTCATTGAAATTCAGACTCCCATTCTCTGTGCTTCTTCTCCGGAGGGTGCCAGAGACTATATCGTTCCTTCCAGAAAATTCAAGGGTAAATTCTATGCATTGCCCCAGGCTCCTCAGCAGTACAAACAGCTGCTGATGGTTTCCGGCATTGACAAGTATTTTCAGATTGCCCCCTGCTTCCGTGATGAGGATGCCCGTGCCGACCGTTCTCCCGGCGAATTTTATCAGCTGGATTTTGAAATGAGTTTCGCCACACAGGAAGACGTTTTCCGTGTAGGCGAAGAAGTACTGACCGCAGTTTTTGAAAAATTTGCTCCGGAAGGTGCCCTTGTTACACCGGCTCCCTATCCGGTCATCAGCTATAAGCAAGCCATGCTGGAATTCGGCTGCGACAAACCGGATCTTCGCAACCCCCTTCGTATTATGGATGTTACGGAATTTTTCCAGAAATGTACTTTCCGTCCCTTCCTGAAGCGTACGGTTCGTGCCATCAAGGTTCATGCGGATATGTCCAAAGGATTCCATGAAAAGCTGCTGCAGTTTGCCACATCCATCGGTATGGGCGGTCTCGGCTATCTGGAAGTACTGGAGGATATGTCCTACAAAGGACCCATTGATAAATTCATCCCGGAAGATCTGAAAAAAGAGATGGCAGAACTGGCCGGTCTGAAACCGGGCGATACCATTTTCTTCATCGCAGACAAGGAAGCAAGAGCCAACAGCTTTGCCGGTCAGCTCCGCAACGAGCTGGGTGCCCGTCTGGACCTCATCGAGAAAAATGCATTCCGTTTCTGCTATGTCAATGATTTCCCCATGTATGAATACAATCCGGAAGAAAAACGGATGGACTTCACACATAACCCTTTCTCCATGCCACAGGGTGGTCTGGAAGCGCTCAAAACCCAGAAACCGGAAGATATCCTTGCATACCAGTATGACATCGTATGCAACGGAGTAGAGCTTTCCTCCGGTGCAGTCCGCAACCACGATCTGGATATTATGGTGAAAGCATTTGAAATCGCCGGCTACAGTGAAGAAGATCTGCAACAGAAATTCGGTGCCCTTTACAATGCATTCCAGTTTGGTGCACCGCCCCATGCAGGTATGGCCCCCGGCGTAGACCGTATGATCATGCTGCTGCGCGGTGAGGAAAATATCCGCGAAGTCATTGCATTCCCCATGAACGGCAATGCCCAGGATCTCATGTGCGGAGCACCCGGCGAAGTAACCGAACTGCAGCTGCGGGAGACCCACATCAAGATCAGAGAGTAATCCTGTATCACTCACAGCACAATTGTCCCGACCGGAAATAGCATCGACACATGAAGAAATAGAACAAAATATACGATACATGGTAAAGAGGGTGTTTCTTTACCATGTATCTTTTTACACCTCTTCCATCTGTTTCAGCCAACCCATTCTTCTGATTTTATAAAATAGATATGTTTCGGCTATATCAGACTCGTCTCCTCTTCTTTTAGCCAATTTTCGATTCTCAGGATCGTTTTTTCATCTTTTTTTCCTGATCTCCTGCTTTTTTGGATATTTGGACATTATATCCAGCTATTTTGACCAATTCAGATTAATTTTCAGAAAGGGTCTTCTCAAAATCGGTCAATGGAATTAAAATCAGATTGACCGGATCGGTTAACGGAATTAAAATCAGATTGACCGGATCGGTTAGCGGAGGTTACACTTATGAACGAAAGGTTCTTTTCTCTGCCCGAAGAAAAGCAGCAGGCAATCATAAATGCCGGCTATCGGGTATTTTCACAGAATTCCTATAAAAACAGCCCTATGAGCGAGATTGCAGATGCGGCAGGCATCAGCAAGTCCCTGCTTTTTCATTACTTTCACAACAAAAAAGAGTTGTATATGTTTCTATGGGACAAATGTGCAGAGATCACCATCGAATATCTGACAAAGTACGGCTGCTACGAACAAAATGAATTTTTTGAAAGTATGGAAAAAGGGATGCAGGCCAAGATGGATATTATTCGTCTCTATCCGGATATGGCAAATTTTACCATCAAGGCATTTTAGGAGAAAGATGATGATATTTCCGCCGCCGTTCAGGAAAGCTATCACAAATACTTTAACCTTAAAGCTGACAAGAC
>JALETI010000045.1 GCA_022781515.1 Lachnospiraceae bacterium | reverse complement strand
ATGGTGACGGTACTGTTATGGGGAATGGTTTTCCATTCGACTTTTACAAACAGAGCCAGATACTTCACGTATCGCTCGATGATGTCGTATATCGGCCAGGTGAAACAGTAGAGGATTTTCTGCTTCAGACTGATTTTCTGCAGTCGTTTATGCTCTACAATCATGATGTAGACGGCCACCCAGATATTGCCGAAGTAGCTGCCGATCCGGTAGTAAATCCGCAGCCAGATGACCATGAGCATGCACAGGAAGAAGCCCTGCCAGCCGGCGGGGATATCTACGGTGATGTTGCCGAAGAAATAACGTACCACTTTGGATAAATCGGTGCTGTTGGCCAGGGGATGGAATGTGCCGCCGGTGGTGTAGATTTTGAAAGAATACAAAATCACACTGAAGATCAGCCAGCGGAACACATTGACGATCTGTTTGGGCAGCAGCTGGGCAAAGGTGTCAAATGCCATGAAACGGTGGCGGATGGTGCGCCACAGATAGTTGTACCAATGGTCGCCTTCTTTCCATCTGGTGTTTTTATCCCAGAAAATATTGCAGAATAATCCCCAGCCGCTTTCAGCAAATGCCTGCAGATGACCTTTTGCCCAGCGAAGACGCTGGCGGAGGGCAACCCGGAGGCTGGTGGGCTGTTCATCATAGAAAATGGCTTCATTATTATAGGAAATTTCATAACCCTGTACGACGCAGTCGGCGGTCAGGGCACGGTCTTCTGTCAGGGAAGTGTATTTCCAGCCATCCCGTACAATTTCATTGCTGAACAGAAATCCGGTTCCCTGGATGTTGGTTGCCAGATGCAGGAAGGAACGGGGACGGTGACGGAAGCGGATGGAACGAAGCCAGTGGATGGCATACAGGGAAGCAATCCAGCCTTCGTTCAGGTTTTTGGTGCTTCGGTAAGAGGTAATGATCTTTTCACCGGCATCGAAGGATTCGTTCATTCGTGAAATATAATCCTTTTTCAGCAGGTTGTCAGCATCGAAGATAAAATAGCCTTCGAATGCAGTAATTCCGTAATCCTTCTGAATTTGTTCAAACAAATATTTCAAAGCAAATCCTTTTGTACGCTCCTGATCGTTGAAATGCTCGTAGCAGATGGCACCGTTTTTCCGTGCAATTTCTGCCGTCCGGTCCGTGCAGTTGTCTGCACAGACAAAAATGGTCAGCAGTTCCTGGGGGTAATCCTGCTGTTTTATACTATGGATCAGGTTTCCGATGACTGCCTCTTCATTTCGTCCGGGGATCAGAATGGCGTATTTGTGCTGTTTTTTTGCCGGCTGGAATTTCCGGGTGAAAAACAGACCAATGATACTGTAGGGAACGGTGTGAATGCTCAGCACCTTCATAAAGGTGGCAATTGCAGATGCCAGAATCAGGCTGGGAGCATAGAGGCTTCCCATAAATGTGGCAAATTGGTCAAGTAATGTATGTAGCATGATGAGATCCTTCTATGAATATGATGTTGGAGTCAAAGGGATCTGACTCCATGATATCAACGGATTTCTCCGCTGTGGGACAACAGGGTACAGATTCTATTGGATGCAAGTACCGGCTATATCATTTTTCCGCAAAATAATTATATTTCAGTGTCAGATCGTTTTTCTGAATCAGTTTCTGAATGGTTTCCGGCATTTCATTTTCCATATAATTTGTTCCGTCGTACCAGGAGGAATCCGCAAAAAAGGCCAGACCGTTGTAATCCGCAGCCAGGGCATCCGTCATCAGATAATCCGATGGAACATAAGGGATTCCAAACAGATTCAGAACCGTGGGTAGAATGTTCATCTGCATGGTGGTTTCGGTGATCGTTTCTGGTTCCACATCACTGCTCCAGATGAAAAACGGTGTCTGGTTGATCCGATTATCATCGGTGTTTTTGTACCGTTCCAGAACGGTTTTGTCATTCAGGGTGTAGAGATAGTGGTCGGTGAAGGCTACAATGACGGTGTTGTCATACAGATCATTGTCCTTCAGGGCCTGAATCAGCAGACCCACCATGTAATCGGTTTCTCCGGCTTCCATGCGGGCGACTTCTTCTTCCGACAGATCTGGAATGGAATCGGAACCGTATTTCTCCTCAGCCAGCATTTTCCCGACTCCTTTGCCGGTGACAAAGGGGGTATGCGGCGTGTAGGTGATGATATAGTGGACAAAGGGCTCTTTCCGGCAGAACATTTCCTGATAAAAAGTAGGATTGAGAATCAGTTCCCGGTCCAGATCATAGGAACGGTCGCTGTAATCACCGCTGTCCATGAGGCTGAAATAGTTGTCATATCCCCAGTTTTTGTAATTGATTCCCCGGTTGTAAAATTCACCGCTGTTCATATGGAAGGCATTGACTGCATATCCCTGCTCTTTGAACTTCCGTGGCAGCGAATGGGGAAAGTCGTTATCATTGAGCATATAAACGTTCTGTTCGTATGTAATCGGTGTGGTAAATCCGGTGTTGACTGCAAATTCGGAGTTGAATGTGGAGCCTCCGCCGGTGTAGATGGAATAATGATCCGTAAAATCAATGGAATGTTCTTTCAGGTTCCAGAGGTTCGGTGTATCCGTTTCATTCAGCATCCAGGTATCAATCCCCTCCATCTGCAGGAAAATCACATTTTTCCCCTGAAACAGACCGGTATGGGAATTGGAGGCAGCCAAAGTCCGGTCAGCATAGGCTTCTTCCAGAAGGGAAGCTTCCTGTTCCGACATTTTTTCAGACGGTTTCAGAAAAGTGACGTAGAAGTTGCGGATTTCAAATTCGTACAGACCGGAAACCATCATACTTTTATTTACATCATTGAAGCTGTTGTATACATTGCGTCCGTTTTTAAAGCTTTTCCATTCCAGACCATCGCTGGCTCTTCCCAGAGAAAAGGGGATGAGGGTATGCAGCAGCAGGAACAGAAAAATGGAAGACAGGATCCATTTTCCGCGGAATCGGAAGACAGGCAACCGGAAATATTTTCCATAGGATTGGAAGATGGACAACCGGGGCCACTTTCCGTGGATCGGGGAAAGAGACAGGGGCGTTGTTTTCATAGAAACCATCACGGTAATTCCCCAGATCAGAACGCCTGCCATGATGGCATAGAGATACAAAGGTGTTCCTTTGATGACATCCATAACATAGGAACTGCCCTCATCTGCCATTTTCAGCAGAGAAAAACTGAAGAAAAACCCGGTCAGCCGGTAGTAGATCAGATTGGCGGCAAAGGCAATATAGGATAAACCAAAGAAAAGACCGTAGAGGATTCTACGGCAGGTTCCTGTAACCGAAAATGTAATACTCAGGAAAAAAGCAATCCAGAGCAGGGTAAACAGATTGGGAGTCGGGGAATAAACCGGTGAAAAAACAGAGGAGGAATTTCCCACTTCAATGAGAATCGGCTTACTGCTCAGCCGCACAATCCAGTCCATAGCCAGAAAGGGAAGGGCAGCTGACAGAATCTGCCATGCAGAAGAATGATTTCGTTTTAATGATTTCATGGTATTTATCTTGTTTTTATTGATTCAGCAGAACCCGATTTCCAAAGGAAATCAGTGGTATCTGCTGAAATATATTCGTTTTCAGTTTTCAAAAAGTTTTTTTCGTACTGTTTCCTGATCATCATGGTATCAAACAGCAGTACTATTATAATTCTGAAAAAGAAAAAAACAAGTAAATTAAACGAAAATTAAGAAATGTATGAAGTTTGAAGCAATTTACAGTGGAGAAAAAATCAGTACCATTTCCAGAGATAGAATACACCGCCAAAAAATCCGGCGAAGAGGGCGGGATAACCCATAAAGCAGATCATCCAGTCCATTCGATTCAGGACAAAGAAATGGATACACCACCAGATACTGAATCCCATCAGAGCGGCCAGAACTGTGCTGCAGAACAGGAAAGTGGTGATTTTTAACTGATCGTTCAAAGAAATCCGATTGATGCAATTCCATAAAAGGTTCATGTATGTGCTCCTTTCTTTCTGTTGTTATGGAGTAAGCATACTGTTTCCATGTAAAATCCAGATACATCAATCGGAAAGATCTGTGTAAAATATAAGTAAATATTTGTTTTATAAACCGAATCCGGCGCCAAATCTTCGCAAGCGCCGCTTTGCTCACAGTCAGGAAGTGATCTGCATCTGCAGATGGACTTTTTTCCTTACGAAATAGTAGCATACCGCCTGCATGACGATGGTGACGAGCCAGCTGAGGGGGTAGGAAATAAACAGGAAAAACAGGCTTCTGTGCAGGGGAAATGCACCGAAGATCCAGATCAGTCGGACGCCTACGGTTCCGATGATGGACAGAATCATGGGAACAAAGGCGTGTCCCATACCGCGCATACAGCCGGGAATCATATCCATGATACCGCACAGGAAGTAGGGAAGAGTCGTGATGGAAAGAATTTCCATGCCGTTTTTGATGACATTTCCATCAGTGGTATAAATTCCAAGCAGAAGGGGGCCGAAGAAATAGAAACAGCATCCCATCAGAAGAGAAAGACCGACTTCCAGAATCAGACCGTTGCGGCATACCAGATCCATCCGTTTTTTCTTGCCGGCACCCATGTTCTGGGAGGTGAAACTCATACAGCACTGGGATATGGCATTGACAGCGGAATACATAAATCCCAGCATATTGTTGGCAGCTGTATAACCAGCCGTTGCCAGAGAACCGAAGGAATTTACCGAGGTCTGCAGCAGGGCATTGGACAGGTTGATGATGGTGCTTTGAATCCCGGCGGGAATACCGATGACGAAGATTGCCTTCATATAGTTCCATTTCAGACACAGTCGGGAGGGAACAAAACGGTAACAGCCATTGGTTTTCATCAGACAGCCTATGACCAGCAGAGAGGAAATACACTGGGAAAAAATGGTGGCAATGGCGACGCCGGCAACACCCATGTGGAACACAATGACAAGGATCAGATTGCAGACCACATTCAGAATCCCTGCAAATATGAGGGAATACAAAGGGCGTCTGGTATCTCCGATTCCCTTCAGAACAGCAGCTCCGTAATTGTAAAGCATGAAAAAAGTCATGCCCAGATAGTAAATGCGAATATACAGTACGGCCTGATCCAGCACATCTTCCGGTGTATCCATCAGAATCAGGGCAGGGCGTGAGGTGAGAATGCCCAGGATGGTCATGGAAATACCGCTGATCAATGCGGTTGCAATGGCAGTATGTACAATTTCACTGACGGCATCCTCCTGTCCGGATGCATAGTAGCGGGCAACCAGAACATTTACCCCCAGTGAAATACCGATGAACAGATTGGTGAAAAGATTGATCAGAAAGGTGGTGGAACCCACAGCTGCCAGTGCAGTGCTGCCGGTAAAACGTCCCACCACAATAACATCCACGGCATTGAACAGAAGCTGCAGGATTCCCGTCAGAATCAGCGGAATCGAGAATTGAATCATCTGTTTCATCAGCGGACCGTGATACATATCCATTTCATATTTTTTATTCATAATGATTGCCTTTTCCTTTGAGTAGTTTTTATGATGTAAAGTGATTTCATGAATATCTGCATTTATAATTTGTGATGTCTGCGTAAGCAAACAGTTCCGGCTGGAAAATCTACATGGTATCGTACCACACTTAAATATGGAAAGAAAGACAGTTTTGTGGATTGGATATATTTTTGAACATTTTGTGCGGGATTCCGGCTTCACCTGCATCAAGATTTGCGGTAAAATAGAGGAAGTAAAAAAAGTGTTTTGTATTACCGCACAAATGGAATTACTCAGAGAGGGAATGTACAGGTGGAGATAATATGAATATTGTAAAATTTCTTGAAACAATGAGAGAAGATGCAGAAAGATGTAAAAGTGAGTTTAAATGGATAGAAAACAATTCTGGGATTTATGTGAGTGATAGAATACATACCCTTGCATTGGAAATGATTGGTAAATATGGCGGTATTCTTGAAGGGGTTCCCAGTGTAAGCTGTTTTGAGAAAAACTATGAGACAAAAAGGGATTATCTTAATCTGTTTAGTTTATTATATGGAAGGCTGTATTCCTGTGTCGCTTTAGGAGGGGCAGGAATGTGTAATATCAGGGTGATTAAACCCGGATGGGTGGAGTATACGGATAAAGATGATAAACTGTTATCTGTATTGTGCAGGCACCCTGAATTGGGAAAATCGTTCAGCTCAGCTGAAATTCAGAAAATTCGAAAAGGATGTAAAATTAAACTGTCGGTAGAGTTAAACGATGGAACTACGAAAAGAACAGAGATTACCGTAACGGAATTCGATGAAAATATGATTAAAAGGTAGGAAAGATTTTTTGTTTTCTGTGAAATAAGTTTTCAGATAAATTATCTACAATAGATAAACAGGAAAGAAGGGATGGATATGTGGTTCTGGATTTTTATGACATGCTGTAATCTGATCATTCCGCTGCTCATGATTGGGGTGGGGTATGCTTTTATAAAGAATCCGCCGAAAGAGAGAGGTTCTTTGTGCGGATACCGTACATCCCGGTCCAGAAAGAGTCAGGAAGCATGGGATTTTGCACAGCGGCATTTTGCACATCTGTGGATCCGGCTGGGGTGGCTCCTGCTTCCATTGACAGTGATTGCCATGCTGTTTCTGCGGGGACGCAGTACGGATGCGGTCGGATTGTGGGGAGGTGCAATCTGTCTGCTGCAATGTGTTATTCTGATTCTTGCGATTTTTCCGACGGAAAAGGCTCTGAAAGACAAGTTTGATGAGAACGGAAAACCATATGATTTTCTGTGAAAAGTGTCGGAAAAATACAGGGGAAAGATGATATTATACAGATATATGTACAAAAAAGATTGATAAAAAGAGCCGGATGGTGTAATATAGTTATATTGATGTAATGATCGTATTTGGGGAGAAATCCCTTTCATATTCTTTAGGAGGTACATATTCTATGAAGAAAATTATCAATGCAGTAGATCAGGTTGAAAATCAGATGATTGCAGGTATGGTGAAAGCTTTTCCCGGTTATGTGAAGAAGCTTGACTGCGGCAATGTGGTTGTACGTGCGGAAAAGAAAGAAGGCAAGGTTGCTCTGATCAGCGGCGGCGGCAGCGGTCATGAACCGGCTCATGGCGGTTATGTCGGCAAAGGTATGCTGGATGCAGCAGTAGCAGGTGCTGTATATACTTCTCCCACACCGGATCAGATTTACGAAGGCATCAAAGCAGTTGCGACTGATAAGGGTGTTCTGATGGTTATCAAGAACTACACCGGTGATGTTATGAACTTCGAAATGGCCCGTGAAATGGCTGAGATGGAAGGCATCAAAGTAGATCAGGTTGTTACAAATGATGATGTGGCAGTAGATGGCAGCTTATACACCGTTGGACGTCGTGGTGTTGCAGGTACTATTTTCGTACATAAGATTGCCGGTGCCATGGCTGAAACCGGTGCAGAACTGGAAGAAGTAAAGGCAGTTGCAGAAAAGGTTATCGCCAATGTCCGCACCATGGGTGTTGCAATCAATCCCAGTACCGTTCCCGCAGCAGGTAAACCCGGTTTCCATCTGGAAGAAGATGAGATGGAAGTTGGTATCGGTATCCATGGTGAGCCCGGTACCCATACCGATAAGTTAAAACCCGCTGATGAAATCGTTGATCATCTGCTGGAAAAGATTCTTGCTGATATTGATTACAGCGGCAGTGAAGTGGCAGTTATGATAAATGGATCAGGCGGAACCCCTCTGATGGAACTGTTTATTGTAAATAATCGTGTGGCAGATGTTCTGGCTGACAAGGGTATCAAGGTTTACAAGACTCTGGTTGGCAATTACATGACATCCCTGGAGCAGGAAGGTTTCTCCATTTCCCTGCTGAAGCTGGATGATCAGACCAAGGCTCTGCTGGATGCAGAGGCAGATACACCTGCTTATAAAGAATAATCTGTTTGTATTATGGAGGCAGAGTTTTTGCCCCCAGTTGTATAACTTTCAGGCCGGACCGGGTTCTGCATCCGGTTCGGCTTTCTATCTGTTAATCAGGAGGATATGGTAATGGACGGTAAAAAAGTAATTGACGTGATAAAAGCAATTGCTGCCAAAATTGATGAAGAAAAAGAATATTTAACAGAACTGGACAATGTGATCGGTGACGGTGATCACGGCATCAACATGGCCCGTGGTTTTGATGCGGTTATGCCGAAACTGGAAGCCTGTGAAGGAAAAGATATCGGAACTATTCTGAAAACAGTCGGTATGACTCTGGTATCCACAGTCGGCGGTTCTTCAGGTCCCTTATACGGTACTGCATTTATGAAGTCTGCCATGACCATGAATGGAAAGATGGAAATGAATCTGAATGACCTGCTGGCATGTCTGGATGTATCCATCGAAGGCATCAAGATGCGCGGCAAGGCCGTACAGGGTGAGAAAACCATGCTGGATGCCATGATTCCTGCAGTGGAAGCCATGAAATCTGCAAAAGATGCAGGTGCAGAAACAAAGGCTGTTGTGGAAGCCGGTGTAAAGGCGGCATGGGATGGTGTGGAATACACAAAAACCATCATTGCAACCAAGGGACGTGCCAGCTATGTGGGTGAAAGAAGTATCGGTCATCAGGATCCCGGTGCCACTTCGTTCAGCGATATTCTGGAAACCATCTGCAATTGTCTGTAGAACAAAGGCGTCGGTTAACGAATCGTATCACACAGGCGGCAGCAGACAGGAGTATATGGAACTATGGTAGGAATTGTGATTGTTTCCCACAGTCAGAAACTGGCTGAGGGAGTAGTGGATGTGACAAAAATCATGGCTGACGGATGTCCCATTGCGGCAGCCGGCGGCATGGAAGATGGAAGCTACGGCACCAGTTATGAAAAAATCATGAATGCAATCGAAAGTGTTCATGGAGCAGACGGTGTGGTGGTGCTTATGGATATGGGAAGTGCGGTTATGACAACGGAAATGGTTCTGGAAGACCTGGGCTATGAGGATGTTGTTATGGTGGACTGTCCCATTGCAGAAGGTGCAATTGCGGCCTCCCTGTCATCACTTTGCGGAGCTGATCTGGAAAGCGTGAAGCAGGAAGCCCTTTCAGCCAGAACCAGCGCCAAACTGTAACGGTATGACTCATTCCTTCGCCTTGCAGGCTGAAAAATTGTCCTGCATGAAACAGTTTGTCAATTAAAGTGAGGCATACTGGATGACAGAAGCCCGGAAGTACGGCTGCACTCTGTCAAAGCAACGGGTCTGGCTGAAATAAAAGTGCTGTAAAAACATCGGTTAAAGGATGTTTCCTGACTGAAAAGCATTAGAAAAAAGTATAAGAAAAATATAAGAAAAAAAGTATAAGAAAAAACATATAAAACGGCAGGACGGAACAGAATTCATTCCGACTGCCGTTTTATATATGATGTATTATGAGGATAGAACCATTTGTCCTTTGGCTCATTACATTACAGGATGGTGATTCCTTTTTCTGCTGCCTGATCGTAGATTTCCTGAGGCCATACGGATACCTGGATTTCGCCGATATGACATTTTCTTAAGAAGAACATACAGATACGGGACTGACCGATACCGCCGCCGATGGTGAGGGGCAGTTCGCCGTTCAGAAGTGCTTTCTGGAAGGGCAGTTCGGCACGTTCTTCACAGCCGGCTTTCTTTAACTGCTCTGCCAGAGAGGTTTCATCCACACGGATACCCATGGACGACAGCTCCAGAGCAATGTCAAGAACAGGGTAGTATACCAGAATATCGCCGTTTAATGCCCAGTCATCGTAATCCGGTGCACGGCCGTCATGCTTTTCTCCATTGGAGAGGAGATCACCGATCTGCATCAGGAATACGGCGCCTTTTTCTTTGACAATTTCGTATTCTCTTTCCTTGGGTGTCTTATCCGGATAGCGGTCCAGCAGTTCCTGCGAAGTGATAAATGTGATTTCTTCGGGCAGGATGCAGTTGATATAGTCATACTGATTTGCCATATACTTTTCTGTAACACGCAGGGCTTCATAAACGGATTTTACGATTTCACGCAGTGTTTTTTCATTGCGTGTTTCTCTGGAAATGATCCGTTCCCAGTCCCACTGATCCACATAAAGGGAGTGGATGTTATCCGTATCTTCATCGCGGCGGATTGCATTCATATCGGTGAACAGACCTTCACCCACATTGAAACCGTATCTTTTTAATGCAAGTCGTTTCCATTTTGCCAGAGAATG
>JALETI010000026.1 GCA_022781515.1 Lachnospiraceae bacterium | reverse complement strand
TTAATCGTCTGGCAAAAGGTCAGGAAGATGATCGTTATTAAACACCAATACTAAAAATATGGTGCGGAAATCCACCTGAAGCTTTGCTTCGGGTAGGATTTTCCGTATTTTAATCATTTGCCGGATGGTACATCTGCCCGTTTGGATGGTACAGAACAACCGATATACTGGTACAGTTTGAGCGTGCAGTGTGTATTAAGTGACCGGCATATACAGCTGGCTCTGAACAGTAACTATTTTTTCCATCTGAATACTTGATTTCAGTGAAAATTCCTGTTAGAATGATAGCCGAATTGTTTTGCCGAAACAGGTTAACTGAAAAATATGTGTATACAAAAAGGTTTTGCAGGGAGGTGAGTGTATGACAGAACCGCTGACATTATATAAGCTGATGATTCTCTATATGCTGAATCAGGTGCAGTTTCCTCTGACAAATTCACAGATGCTTGGATTTTTTCTGGACAAGGAATATACGGATTATTTTACATTCCAGCAGGCAATCAATGAACTGGCTGCAGCAGGTCTGGTGTCATCGGAATCTCTGCATAACGCATCCCATTACAGCATAACCGAGTCCGGAAAAGAAACATTATCCTATTTCAGTTCAACTGTATCACAGGCAATTATTCTTGATATTGATACATTTCTGAAAAATAATCAGGTAAAACTGCGTAATGAATCCGGCATCACTGCAGAATATTACAAAAGTGGTCAGGAGTATATTGTCCGCTGTCAGGTAAAGGAAGGCCGCAATCTGCTGTTTGCGGTGGAAATTTCGGTTCCCAACAAGGAACAGGCCATTGCAGTGTGCAATAACTGGTCCAGAAGCAGCCAGGATATGTATACATATGCTGTAAAGTCATTATTCAAATAGCCGATGTAAATCACCAAAGTCAAAAATCAGAACTGAATTCATTTAAACAGGAGGAAACTACGTGGTTATAAAATCCGTGAATCTGGAAACGGTCTGTGGTATTACCAGTACACTTCCCGTACACACCATGCCGGAATTTGCATTTGCCGGCAAATCCAATGTTGGCAAATCCTCATTGATCAATGCACTCTGCAACAGAAAATCCTATGCGAGAACTTCTTCTTCTCCCGGTAAAACCCAGACGATTAATTATTATAATGTGAATGACACCATGTATTTTGTGGATCTTCCCGGTTACGGTTATGCAAAAGTATCCAAAGAAGAAAGAGCAAAATGGGGCGTCATGATTGAAAAGTATCTCCATACTTCCCCTTCTTTAAAAGCAGTATTTCTTTTAGTAGATTCCCGTCACGAACCCTCTGCCAATGACGTTAATATGTATGACTGGATTGTGCAGAACGGTTTTTATCCGATCGTAATCGCAACAAAAGCAGATAAATTGAAGAGAAGTCAGTATCAGAAACAGATTTCCGTTCTCCGGAAGGGACTCGGCCTTCGAACAGAAGATAAGCTGATCCTGTTTTCTGCGGAAAGTAAAATGGGACGGGATGAATTATATTCTGTGCTGGATCTGTTCTTATCTGAAGAATAAAGGAGTAATTCATGCAGGAAAATTTTGAAAAATTATCACTGATGCAGCTTCGGGAACTGGCGAAGGAGCAGGGGGTGAAGAAAATATCATCCCTCAGAAAATCCGAACTGATCGCGGTTCTGAAAGGGGAACCTTCAACCGTTCAGCAGGATCTGCCGGAGAAAGAATCTCAGAACACATCAAACAATGTGCCGGCAGCCGATCAGGGAAAAGAAATAAAGACAGAGCAGCATACCCGATCTGTAAATCGCCCGGCCGGAAGAAACGATAACCGGACGAATCGCGGAGACGGCAGATATTCCGGTCGTCCGGACAATCGAACCGACAACCGATATACGACTCGAAATGATGGTCGTTCCTTTTCCACTTCTGACAATCGAAACAACAATCGCTATAATAATCGGACTGACAATACTGACAATCGATATAACAACCGGACTGACAATACCGACAATCGTTATAATAATCGGACTGACAATACCGACAATCGCTATAATAACCGGACTGACAATATTGACAGTCGCTATAATAACCGGGGAGACAATCGGACGTTCAGCATTTCTGACAACCGAATCGGCAGCCGAACCGGCAGCAGAAATCCGATTGAATACAAAAATGACAGACCTGCTGTAAGTCCGGAAGATGAGTACAGAATCCGGAATGGATCTGCAATGGTTGAAGAACCGGATATGATTGAGCAGGGAACGGAACCGATACCCATCAGTGAAGAGCTGGAAAGCCTTGACAGCGGCTGTATTGCCCATGGGATTTTTGAAAATGTGCCGGAAGGAAACTATGGTTTTATCCGCAGCGATAATTATCTCACCGGTACTGACGATGTATATGTCTCTCCCACACAGATACGGAAATTTGACCTGAGAACCGGTGATATTATTGAAGGCGCCATCCGGGTAACCCAGTCCAATGAAAAGTTCCCGGCATTATTGTATATCAAATCAATCAACGGAGAAAAACCGGAGAATTTTCCCAGACGTCCTCATTTTGCAAATCTGACTCCTGTATTTCCGGACAGCAGGCTGCAGCTGGAAACACCGGGCTGTTCAATCGCCATGCGTATTATGAATATGTTTGCCCCCATTGGCAAAGGGCAGAGAGGTATGATCGTTTCTCCGCCCAAGGCCGGAAAAACTACTTTGCTGAAGCAGGTGGCCAATGCAGTGAAAATCAATCATCCGGAAGTTCATATTATTATTCTTCTCATTGATGAACGTCCGGAAGAAGTAACCGATATCAAGGAATTTGTAAAGGGCTCGAATGTAGAGGTGATTCATTCCACCTTTGATGAACTTCCCGAACACCACAAACGGGTGTCTGAGATGGTTCTGGCGCGCGCAAAGCGTCTGGTGGAACAGGGCAGGGATGTTATGATCCTTCTGGACAGTATTACCCGCCTTACCCGTGCATACAACCTTACCGTAACTGCCAGCGGAAGAACCCTTTCCGGCGGTCTGGATCCGGCAGCCTTAAACAGTCCCAAAAAATTCTTCGGTGCTGCCCGTAATATGAGGGAAGGCGGCAGCCTGACCATTCTGGCAACCGCTCTGGTGGATACCGGCAGCCGTATGGATGATGTGGTTTTTGAAGAATTCAAGGGAACAGGCAATATGGAACTGGTGCTTGACCGCAAATTGTCAGAAAAGCGTATTTTCCCTGCCATCGATCTGCTGAAATCCGGAACCAGACGGGATGATCTTCTGCTTACTCAGGAGGAACAGGAAGCAATGACAGTGATCCGCAATCAGATGAATTGTATGAAGCCGGAGGAAATCACCGAACGTGTGCTGAAGACCTTCTATAAAACCCGCTCCAATTCAGAAACCATTGGCGTGCTGAAAGGATTCGGATCGGTGCCGAATCTGTAACACAAATTTCTGTGAAAATCACTTGCCAGACAAATTGTTCTATGATATAATCGCTTTTGGACTGATTTGGCTACATATCAGTTTCACCGATTTATCGGTATATTGTACAATATATGGTGATGGTTGGAACCATCCGGAAAGGCTAAAGGTGTTATAACATGAGAGAAGGAATCCATCCTAAGTATTATCAGGCAGAAGTTGTATGTAACTGCGGCAACAGATTCGTGACAGGTTCTACGAAGGGCAATATCCACGTAGAAATCTGCTCCAAGTGTCATCCTTTCTACACAGGACAGCAGAAGGCAATTTCCGCTCGTGGCCGTATTGAAAAATTCAATCGTAAGTACGGTAAATAATCAATCGGATTTTGATAGGTTCATAAAAGTTGAGACCGCTGTTTTGGGTCTCAACTTTTTTACGTTTGAGCAGGAATGGTTTTTCAGTTTGGAGAAATCCGGAAAGGATACGGGATGCGATCATCAGGAATCGGCGGTCAGGCTGTTATAGAAGGGATCATGATGAAAAACGGAGATGCCTATGCAGTTGCTGTCCGCAAAGAAAATCAGACAATCGAAATATTAAAGGATGAGTATAAACTCCTTGCAGGACAGAAGAAGTTGTTTTCTCTGCCTTTTATCCGGGGAGTATTCAATTTTATAGATTCCATGGTACTGGGAATGAAGACACTGACCTGGTCAGCCAGTTTCTTTGAAGAAGAGGAAGAAGGCGGAGAATCCGGTCAGGGATTCATGGAAAAGCATTTTTCAAAGGAGACTGCGGAAAAGCTTCTGCTGGGATTTACGGTGGTGCTTTCCATTGCCATGTCTCTGGGAATCTTTATGGTACTGCCGGCATTTCTGGCCGGTATTCTGGAACGGTTTGTGAAAAAGCCGTTTTTAACTGCAGTGGTGGAAGGTATTGTCAGAATTCTGCTGTTTCTTTTTTATATATTTCTGATTTCAAAAATGGAGGAAATCAGGCGGGTATTCATGTATCATGGGGCAGAGCACAAATGTATCAATTGTATTGAGCATGGACTGGAGCTGAATGTGGAGAATGTGAGAAAGAGTTCCAGACTTCACAAACGCTGCGGTACCAGCTTTATGCTGTTTGTGATGGTGATCAGTATCGTATTATTCATGTTTATCCGGACGGAAACCATATGGATGCGTATGCTCAGCCGTATTCTGCTGATACCGGTTGTGGCTGGTATCTCCTATGAAATACTGCGTCTGGCAGGAAAAAGCGATCATCCGCTGGTCAATCTGATCAGTGCACCGGGGATGAAATTACAGCAGATGACCACCATGGAACCGGAAGATGATATGATTGAAGTTGCCATTCAAGCTGTGGAAGCGGTATTTGACTGGAAGGAATGGCAGGAAGAGAACGCAGATGATTGAAACGGAGGGGCAGCGTGACATATAGAGAATGTTTGCTGGAAGCAGAGAAGAGGCTGAGGGGAGCAGGAATTGAAGAAGCTGCATCGGACAGCTGGCTTCTGTTTTCCTGGGTATTTCAGATGTCAAGGGCTTCTTATTATATGGATATGAATCGTGCATGTCCGGATGCACAGAAAGAACAGTTGGAAGAAGCTGTTTTGCAGCGATGCAGCAGAATTCCTCTGCAGCATATTATAGGGACAGCTCCATTTATGGGATTTGATTTTGAAGTGAATGAGTACGTGCTGACACCAAGAGCAGATACAGAGGTTCTGACGGAAAAAGCACTGGATATCATGAAAAGTGATCTGGAAAAGAAAAAGGAGTGCAGCAGCAGCCATGAGAATGGTGCAGGTAATCCGGCAAAACCGCTGTATGGTGAGAGGGAATACCGGGTTCTGGATATGTGTACCGGTTCCGGCTGCATTGCCATCAGTCTGTATGCCATGGCCCGGGAAGCGGCAGAAAATGAGCATGCAGTGCTGTCTGTTACAGCTGTGGATATTTCAGAGCAGGCGCTGTCCGTTGCAGCACGAAACAATGAAAGGTTGTGTGCTGGTTCCGTGCATCTGGTGCAGAGCAATCTTTTCGAAGCATTGTCAGATACGGAAGAATTTGATATAATCGTTTCGAATCCGCCTTATATCAGAAGCCGTGAAATCGATCATCTGATGCCGGAGGTGAAAGACCATGAACCCCGGATTGCATTGGATGGCATGGAGGACGGTGTGTACTTTTATCGCATGATAGTGGATAAAGCCCGTTCTTTTCTGAAACATGGTGGATATCTGCTGTTTGAGATAGGATATGATCAGGGGGAATCCGTTCCTGAACTATTGAAAGAAGCAGGTTATTCGGATATTGAGGTAATAAAGGATCTGGCGGGGCTGGATCGTGTGGTTATGGCCAGATATGAAATTGGCAGGATTTGAGAAAGAGGGAGAATTATGTTTGATAGATTAGAGGATATTCTGATCCACTATGAGGAGATCATGCAGGAACTGAACAGTCCTTATGTTACAGAGGATCAGAACCGGTTCCGTAAGCTGATGAAAGATCAGGCGGATCTTACTCCGATTGTGGAAGCGTACAAAGCATATAAACAGGCAAAACAGGATGTGGAAGACAGTTTGCTGATGCTGGAAGAGGAAAGCGATGAGGAAATGCGTCAGATGCTCAAAGAAGAGATGACAGACGCAAAGAAGAAAATTGAAGACCTGGAAAAACAGCTGAAGATTTTGCTGCTGCCCAAGGATCCCAACGATGATAAGAACGTTTTTGTTGAAATCCGTGCAGGTGCAGGCGGAGATGAAGCCGCTTTATTTTCTGCGGAACTGTATCGTATGTACAGCCGTTACGCAGAACGGAACCGCTGGAAGACAGAAATGGTCAGTGTCAATGAAAACGGCATCGGCGGTTTTAAGGAAGTGGTATTCATGATCACCGGTCAGGGAGCATACTCAAAACTGAAGTACGAAAGTGGTGTTCACCGTGTACAGCGTGTGCCGGAAACGGAATCCGGAGGACGTATTCACACCTCCACCAGTACCGTTGCAATTATGCCGGAAGCAGAAGAAGTGGACGTACAGATCGATATGAACGACATCAAGTTTGATGTGTTCCGTGCTTCCGGAAATGGCGGTCAGTGTGTCAATACAACGGACTCTGCTGTACGACTGACCCACATTCCCACAGGTATTGTCATTTCCTGTCAGGATGAAAAATCACAGTTAAAGAATAAAGATAAGGCGCTGAAGGTTCTCCGTTCCAGACTGTATGATCTGGAGCTGGCAAAAAAACAGAGTGAAGAAGCAGAAGCCAGAAGAAGTCAGATCGGTACCGGTGATCGTTCGGAAAAGATCCGGACATACAATTTCCCTCAGGGACGTGTGACAGAACATCGCATCAAACTGACTCTGTACAAGATTGATTCCATCATGGATGGAGATCTCAATGAAATCATCGACAGCCTGATTGCAGCTGATCAGGCAGCAAAGCTGACCAAGATGAGTGAAGAGATGTAAGAAGAAATATAAAAAGAATCAGAAAAGATTCCGCTGCGGACAGAAGTCTGATTCAGATAAAAGCTGCAGCCAGACGGGTACGCTCCGGTTATAACAACCGGGAGCAGTACCATCTGGCTGCAGCTTTTCGTTACATTACATTTTTTATTATCCTTCAAGAGAGGGCTCCCATTAATTGTTCAGATGTCCGTGGTGGGCCATGCTGCTGGATTTTGTCATGGCTTTGAATGAAAAACCGTTTTTGAGCCCCCATTTAATGATATCTTCCACGGCGTTTACACTGTAAGATTTGATGTCATGCATCAGAACAACACTGGTTTTGTGTTTCGCACAGCCTTTTTTTACATTGGATGCAACACCGGATGAAGTGGTGGTACCGCCGGCATCTCTGGAATCCACATTCCAGTCAGCATAGACAAAGCCGTGACCGGATGCATTGGCTGTCAGTTTTGTCATGATTCCCTTGCAGTATTTTTTGCTCACTGCATTGGAACTTCCTCCCGGGAATCGCAGGATATCAGATTTTTTTCCGGTCTGTTTTTTAATGAGACTGTTCATTTTATCGATATCATTCCAGAATGCGGTCTGGCTTTTATAAATGGATGCAAAGTCATGTGTGTAGGTATGTACTGCTACCGTATGTCCTCTTCTGGCCTCTTCGCCGATCATATTCTGATATTTCGGAAACTGATTGGTGACGAAGAAAGTGGCCTTGACATTATACTTGTCCAGAACATCAAGCAGTTTTTTGGTATAAGGTCCCGGACCGTCATCGAAGGTAAGGTAAATTACTTTTGATGATGAAGACGATGCAGAAGAGGCAGTTGATGAAGGAGAAACCGTCTTGCCGGCAGATTTCCCTATTACCAGATATCGTTTTGCCACATAACCGGTATAAGTGGTTCCTTTGTGAACAACGGATACCAGACTCCATTTTCCAATGGTCTGAAGAACTTTAACCGGATCGTTTTTACTGAGAACTGTTATTTTGGAATAGGAAACATCGGCCCCTTTTCTCAGATTCAGAGCGGGATTGTTTACATATCCATTCTGGGCACCGGGTGCATATCCGGAATGGATATAACCGGATGAAACATAGCCTTTATAAATTTTTCCATTATGGAATGCATTGACACGATACCAGCCCTTGTTTGATGAGAGAATTTCCACTGTATCATTTCTGGACAATTTTGTAATTTTTTTGGCAGAAGTAGTGGGAGCAGACCGCAGATTCAGATAAGAATAATCGACATATCCGTATTTCACAGCTGCTTCGGAAGGAATCGAATGCATTACCATAACCGAAGAAATAAGAATCAGGCTTAATATCAGCGATAGGAATCGTTTGCTTTTTTTCATTTGTAGTTCTTCCTCCTTTGTAGTTTATGTGTGATTTAGATGCCGCACGGAAATGTGCAATGTTTATAAAAAATTCCGTTTGTGTCCTGGTGCAAATCCTTTTGCCCTCAATATTGTTTTATGAATTAAGTATAAATTATTCGTTTTTTGCCGTCAATTCTTTGAAGGAATTCTTATTATGGTTTTAAACAATTATTAAGATAAGTCATATTTTACAGAGGAATAAGGACAAAAATTAATACAAAATCTATACTTTTGTATTATTTGATTCAGTGGTACAATAGATGGGAGGAAATAATATCAGTTCAGCAGTGCTGAACGGCAAGGAGGTCATGATGAATACAGTTGATATTCTTGAAATTTTACAGAGAAGGGCGCTTGTAGATAAAAATCTGCGAAGAAGATTTCTGGCAACCAGAAAAGAAGAAAAGCCGGTGGCGGCATTCTGTGAAGTCTGTCGGGAACTGGGCTATCCCCTTTATGAAATGGATCTGATCAGTGCAGGGGAAGATTTTTATGCTGCCATGCGGAGAAGCACCAATGGAGGCGGTGAAAACTCTCCTTTGCTGGAAGGTGAGGATGATTTTTATGAATTATTCTTTGCGGCAATAGAAAAGTAAAAGGACAGTAAGAAAAAGAGGCATTCCGGCTCGATGATAGATTTCATCGCTTCCCGGAATGCCTCTTTTATCCTGAAATGAAATCTGCACGAATGTCCAGAGATTCGATCAGGAAAATTATTTCATGATTGCTTTATGGTAGACTTTCTTTCCTTTGCGGATTTTGATACCGTCTTTCAGCTGTGCTTCGGTAATCTTTGTATTGACATCGGTTACTTTCTCACCATTTACGGATACGCCGCCCTGCTGAACATTTCTTCTGGCTTCACTGTTATTTTTGGTGATACCGCAGGCAGTCATCAGTGCAAGAATACCGATTTCACCATCCTGAAGCTGATCTGCAGAAATTTCTGTGGTGGGCATGTTGGAGTCATCGCCGCCGCCTGCAAACAGGGCGTGAGATGCTGCTTTTGCTTTTTCTGCTTCTTCTGTACCGTGAACCAGTGCAGTCAGTTCATAAGCCAGGATTTCCTTTGCTTCGTTTAAGCGGCTGCCTTCCCAGCTGTCCATTTCATCAATCTGTTCCAGAGGAAGGAAGGTCAGCATACGGATGCATTTGAGAACGTCTGCATCGGCAACGTTTCTCCAGTACTGGAAAAATTCAAAAGGTGAGGTCTTATTGGGATCCAGCCATACTGCACCGCCTACGGTTTTACCCATTTTTTTGCCTTCTGAATTCAGAAGAAGAGTGATGGTCATGGCATATGCGTCCTTGCCCAGTTTACGACGGATCAGTTCGGTACCGCCCAGCATGTTGGACCACTGATCATTGCCGCCGAACTGCATGTTGCAGCCGTATTCCTGGAACAGATGGTAGAAATCGTAGGACTGCATGATCATGTAGTTGAATTCCAGGAAGGAAAGGCCCTTTTCCATACGCTGTTTGTAACATTCTGCACGAAGCATGTTGTTAACGGAGAAGCAGGAACCAACTTCCCTGAGTACTTCAACGTAGTTCAGGTTCAGAAGCCAGTCTGCATTATTAACCATAATTGCCTTATCTTCGCCGAATTCAATGAAGCGTTCCATCTGTTTCTTAAAACAGTCACAATTGTGCTGAATCATTTCTGAGGTCATCATCTGACGCATGTCGGTACGGCCGGAGGGATCGCCGATATGAGCAGTGCCGCCGCCAATGAGGACAACAGGCCTGTTGCCGGCCATCTGCAGACGCTTCATCAGGCAAAGGGCCATGAAATGTCCCACATGGAGAGAATCCGCAGTAGGGTCAAAACCAATATAAAAGGTTGCCTTACCGTTATTGACAAGGTCTCTGATTTTGTCTTCATCTGTAACCTGGGCAATCAGACCGCGGGCTACCAGTTCTTCATAAATCTGCATAATATTTTCCTTTCTTATAAAAAGCATGTGTATCTGAGTTTTTACAGGGGGCTGTACCGTGCAGAAATTTTTTCAATAAAAAAACCTCTGCCGGAAAGCAGAGGGCATAATATGCGGTACCACCTCTTAATCAGAGATTTCTTACGAAATCTCCCTCATGGAGTGCTATCACACTCCTGCGCGATATCGGGCGCACCCGTCAGCGCCTACTGTGCATCTTGTGCGGTTCGGACTGCGGCTCCGGGATGTATTTCACAGCGAACTGTCGTATCCTTACACCGGCCGGATACTCTCTGGAGACAGAAATCGAAGTTACTTCTTCCCTTCGTTGCCTTAGCGATTAAGACTAATAGGAATTATAATGGATATTTTCTGAATTGTAAAGAAGAAAATTTCGATAAACAACGGATAAAAAATGGAAACGTTTCAAAAAAATATGAAAAGAGAAAGTGGATTGCAGGCAGTACTTATTTGTGCAGAATGTATAGTTGGAAAGGAAAGAAAGGTTGATTTCGTGTCTTTGGACAAAAAATACTAGAAATAATAACCAAAAATGGAATTTGTGATAAAAAGCTATTGATTTATCATGATAAAAAGTATAAGATAAGGGTAACAAAAATGCATGCTTCCTTTTGGAACACATTTTGGAAACGTTTCAAAAAAAAACGACTCAAAAAGTCGAATCATTTATATTTTAAAGGAGGATAAAATGAAAAAGAGAGTATTATCAATCATTCTCGCAGGTGTTCTTGCAACATCCATGTTAGCTGGCTGCGGCGGAAAGTCTTCAACTGATGAAGGTTCAAAACCCGCTGCATCCGGAGACGAAACCGCAAAAGGATCCGTATACTACCTGAACTTCAAGCCTGAACAGGATGGAGCATGGAAGGATCTTGCAAAAGTGTACACAGAAAAGACTGGTGTACAGGTTGACATTGTAACAGCAGCATCCGGCGAATATGAAACCACTCTGATGAGTGAAATGGGTAAGAGCGGTGCTCCTACACTGTTCCAGGTAAATGGTCCGGTTGGCCTTGCAAACTGGAAGGATTACTGCTATGACCTTTCCGGAACCGGTGTTTACGGTGAACTGACCAGTGACAATTTCGCATTAAAGAGCGGCGATGCGGTAAGTGCAATCGCATATTGTGTAGAATCCTATGGTATCATTACCAATAAGACTTTACTGGAAAAGGCAGGATACTCTGTTGATGATATCAAGTCCTTTGCAGATCTGAAGAAGGTTGCTGAAGATATCACAGCACGTTCCGCTGAACTGGGATTCTCTGCTTTCACATCTGCAGGTATGGATGGCTCTTCTGACTGGAGATTCAAGACACATCTGGCAAACCTTCCGATCTATTTTGAACATCCGGAAGAAGGTATTGTTCTGACAGAGACAGTAGAAGGCAAATATCTTGACAACTACAGAGCGATCTGGGATCTGTATATCAACAACAGCACATGTGCTCCTGCAGATCTGGCAGCCAAGACCGGTGATGACTCCCGTAATGAATTCCTGGCAGGTAAGGCTGTATTCTTCCAGAATGGTTCCTGGGAATTTGCAAATCTTACAGCTGATGGCGCATTCAAGGCGGATGAACTGGCTATGCTTCCCATCTACTTTGGTGTTGGCGATGAAGCAAATCAGGGTCTTTGCACAGGTACAGAAAACTACTGGTGTGTA
The DNA here is from genome assembly GCA_022781515.1 of Lachnospiraceae bacterium. GTDB lineage: Bacteria > Bacillota > Clostridia > Lachnospirales > Lachnospiraceae > TWA4. The sequence continues at coordinate 4,639 of JALETI010000026.1, read as the reverse complement.
AACTCTACTTCAGATGAAGATGATATTCAGGCTACACTGGATTTCCTGAACTGGTGTGTAACCTCTGAAGAAGGTACAAAGGCTATGGCTGAAGATATGGGATTTGTAATTCCTTTCAAAGCTGCAATTGATTCCAATAACGTTTTCCTGAAAGCAGGCTCTGATATGATCGCAGAAGGCAAAACTCCTGTTGCATGGAGCTTCCTGGCTATTCCTTCAGAAGAGTGGAAAAACGGTGTTGGTCAGGCGCTGACAGCATACGCTGCAGATCAGTCTGATGCAAACTGGGAAGGTGTTGTATCTGCATTTGTAGATGGATGGGCATCTGAATATCAGCTTGCAAATCAGTAATGAAAAGCCGGCGTATTGATATGTTCGAAAAATGAAAGTGATTCATACAGGTACATATCGAATAATTGATGTAAATTGAAGAAGGACAGGCAGGTTCCTGCCTGTCCTTTTTTACTTAATATTCGAAGATGAGGTGATTATATGGAAAAAGCATTAAGACGCTATTCCCCGTTCTTTATAATTCCCACACTTGCAGCATTTATCATCGGTTTTATCGTACCCTTTGTGCAGGGACTTTATCTGTCATTCTGTCAGTTTACAACCGTTGATAATGCAAAGTTCGTGGGAATTTCCAATTATGTCAATGCATTATCAGATGAATCTTTCAGAAGTGCATTCGGCTTTACTGTCAAGTATGCAGTTGCAGCAATTTTGCTGATTAATGTGATTGCATTCTGCCTTGCTCTTTTACTGACAAGGGAATTAAAGGGAACCAATATTTTCCGTACTGTATTCTTTATGCCGAATCTGATCGGCGGTATTGTACTCGGTTATATCTGGCAGATTCTGATCAACTGTGTTCTTTCTCTTGTGGGACAGCCCCTTCTGGCATTGAATTCAAAGGCAGGTTACTGGGGCCTGATTATTCTGATGTGCTGGCAGCAGATCGGATATATGATGATTATCTATATTGCCGGACTGCAGAATATTCCAGGAGAACTGATTGAGTCTGCACAGATTGATGGTGCAACTCCCTGGCAGACCTTGATAAAGGTAAAGCTTCCCATGGTCATGTCCTCCATTACAATCTGTATATTCTTAACGCTTACGAATTCTTTTAAACTGTTTGATCAGAACCTGGCACTGACAGCCGGAAATCCGAACCATACAACGGAGTTGCTTGCATTGAATATTTACCAGACTTTCTATGCGAGAGCAGGTATGCAGTGGAAGGGTCTTGGTCAGGCAAAGGCAGTTATTTTCTGTATCCTTGTTATTGCCATATCCATGATACAGCTTAAAGCAACACGGTCGAGGGAGGTACAGCAGTAATGAAAGCAAAGAAAAAATTTATTGATAAAATATGGATTGTTGTTCTGTCAATCGCGTCCCTTATTTATGTATATCCTGTTATAATGATTCTGATGAATTCATTGAAGAAGGAAACGGCAATCAGCACAGGTACAACATTTGAACTCCCTGGTGCAGATACCTTTGCCGGACTTGCTAACTATGTGAATGCAATTACTTCTCAGGGATTTTTGAAAAGTCTTGGATTCAGTTTATTTATTACAATTACTTCAGTTGCAGCAATTCTGATCTGCTGTTCCATGTGTGCATGGTATATTACCCGGGTGAATTCAAAATTATCGAAGATACTCTATTTCCTGTTTGTTTTTTCCATGGTTGTACCGTTCCAGATGGTTATGTTTACACTGTCACAGACAGCAGATAAGCTGCATCTGAATACACCCTGGAATATCTGGGTTATTTATCTGGGATTTGGTGCAGGACTTGCAGTATTTATGTTTGCCGGATTTATGAAAGCAGTTCCCGTTGAGGTTGAGGAAGCATCCATGATTGATGGATGCAATCCGATTCAGACTTTTTTCCTTGTTGTACTTCCGATTTTAAAACCGACACTTGTATCCGTTGGTATTCTGGAAGCAATGTGGGTATGGAACGATTACCTCCTTCCGACACTGGTTCTGGACATCAAGAGCTATAAGACCATTCCCATGCTGATTCAGTATTTCAGAGGCGGTTATGGAAAGGTTGAAATGGGTCCTATGATGGCAAGTATCATGCTTACAGTTATTCCGATTATCATCGTATATCTTGCAGGACAGAAACATATTATCAATGGTGTGGCTGCAGGTGCTGTAAAGGGATAAATGTCGTCTGAGAACCCAAAAGGAACATAGTTATGACAATTAAAGACATTGCCCGTGAATCCGGGTATTCAGTGGGAACTGTATCGCGGGTACTCAACAATTCAGAAGGTGTCTCGGAAAAGGCACGAAAGAAAATTACGGAAGTGGTTGAAAAATATCACTTTCAGTTGAATACCAATGCAAAGCATCTGAAAAAGCAGAGAAGAGATGGAATTGCAATTATTATCAAAGGTACGCAGAATATGTTTTTTGCATCTATGGTAGAACAGATGCAGGGGATGATCAAACAGAAAAATTACGATTGTATCATCTGTTATATCAATGAATATGATAATGAACTGGAGTATGCACTTCAGCTTTGCAAAGATCGTCAGCTTCTGGGAATTCTGTTTCTTGGAAGCAATGAGGCACATTTCCGTCAGCATTTTTCTCAGATGTCGGTTCCCTGTGTTCTCGTGACCAACTCGGCAAAGGACCTTGGATATGATAATCTGTCCAGTGTCGGAACGGATGATATTACCGCAGCGAAATTTGCGGTGGAACATCTGATGTCATTGGGACACAGGAGAATTGGTGTTCTGGGCGGGAAGATTTCGGTATCGGCTGCCGCATTTTTGCGATATGAGGGATGCAAAAAGGCTTTTTCCGAACATCATGTGGATTTTGATCCGGATATACAGTATGAATCCGCATATTTTTCCATATCCGATGGCTATTATGCCATGATGCGCCTCCTGGACAAGATGCCGGATCTGACAGCTGTATTTGCCATGTCCGATGTCATGGCGGTTGGTGCAATCAGAGCTTTGCATGAGCGGGGATTTCGTATTCCGGAGGATGTTTCTATTATTGGGTTTGATGGTATTGACATTGGGAATTATATGATTCCGTGTCTGACGACAATACGTCAGTACAGGGAAAAGATTGCTTCCCGAAGTATTGAGATTTTATTGAATTGTATTGAAGAATCCGGTACTGCAGTACATGAGACAGAGCCATTTTCTCTGGTGCCGGGTGAAAGCGTTTGCAGATGCAGCAGATAAAAACTATGATTATGAAAAGGAGTTTGGGATATTGAGGAGTAATGGTATTTTAATGCATTTGTCATCTCTTCCTTCTTCCGCTGGGATTGGTACAATGGGACAGAATTCCCGTGATTTTGTTGATTTTCTGGTGAAAGCCGGCCAGTCTTACTGGCAGATTCTTCCGGTCTGTCCGACAAGTTATGGTGATTCTCCATATCAGTCTTTCTCAACGTTTGCAGGAAATCCATATTTTATTGATTTTAATGAGTTGGAAAAAGAAGGGTTGCTTGAACGGGAAGAGTTTGAAAACGTTGACTGGGAAAGTACTCTCGATCGTGTAAATTATGGTGCGCTTTATCATAAGTGTTATCCCATTCTTCGGAAAGCAGCGGATCGTTTTCTTGCAAAGCCTTCTGTTGCTTATGCTGATTTTTGCCGTGAAAATGAATTCTGGCTGAACGATTATGCGTTGTTTATGACCCTGAAATGGTTTCATCATGGGGCTTCGTGGATGGAGTGGGATGAATCGTTCCGGATTCGGAAACCGGAAGCACTGGATTTCATTTGCCAGCAGCATAACGATGAGATAGCCTTCTGGAAGGTTGTACAGTTTTTCTTCTTTGAACAGTGGAATCGGCTTCGTACGTATGCGAATCAGAAGGGCATTGATATTGTTGGAGATCTTCCCATCTACGTAGCCCTTGACAGCGTGGATGTCTGGGCCCATCCGGAGCTTTTCCAGCTGGATGCAAATCTGCTTCCTGTTGAAGTTGCGGGATGTCCGCCGGATGGTTTTTCAGAAACAGGACAGCTTTGGGGAAATCCGTTATTTGACTGGGATGTTATGGAAAAGGATCATTATGCATGGTGGGTAAAACGTATTGGTTATATGTGCAGGGTTTATAATGTGCTCCGCATTGATCATTTCCGCGGTTTTGATTCCTACTTTGCAATTCCTTATGGAGATAAGGATGCGAAAAACGGACGATGGAAAAAGGGACCGGGCATGAAATTATTCCGTGAACTGGAAAAAACCATCGGAAAACAGCGAATTATAGCAGAGGATCTTGGCTTCCTGACGGAATCGGTAAAAGAACTGCTGAAAGAAAGCGGTTTCCCTGGCATGAAGGTGCTGGAGTTTGCCTTTGACAGCCGTGATGCCAGCAACATGGATTACCTTCCCTATAATTACAGCCGTAACTGTGTGGCATATATCGGTACCCATGATAATGATACGGTACAAGGATGGTTCTGCTCTGCAGATCCCGTGGATACAGCCCACGCAAAAGAATATCTTCGTCTGAATGATCCGTCCGAGTATCATTGGGAAATGATGTGTGAACTGTGGGGGACAGCAGCAGACCTTACCATTGTACAGGCACAGGATCTTTTCGGTCTGGGAAGCGAAAGCAGAATGAACACTCCGTC
>JALETI010000007.1 GCA_022781515.1 Lachnospiraceae bacterium | reverse complement strand
ACCAGCTTTCCATCCAATTTCATACTTTTCTCCTCAAAAACCGTATATTCACTGTTGTTCGTTTCTATTCGATTTCGGAGAAACAAAATTTTCAGGCGCCTGATTTCCCGTTCCTCTTTTTTATAGTATAGTATGCCGACAAGAGAATCCGTTTTCCTGACCGTGCTCCACATGTCTCATACTGATTACAGTATATTACAACTTTTTCACAAGTGTCAATATAATTACTATATTTCATTCATTTGGGTCACTTATGAGTTCTTTTTCCATTATTCGGAAAGCCGGATTCCTTTTTTATGTCTACTTCTCTTTCCTTTTGCCTGTGGACTGCTGCGATGTAAACAGCAACCACACCATGCAGAAAATGATCTCCAAACAGATCAGAGTGTCTTTTATTCCTGATTCTTATATCAAAAATACAACTGATATCGATTACTACCGTGTAAATCCCGGATTGATTCGATATAACCTCATTGCTTACCGAAAAAATACCGTATTTTCTGAAATTGATGAGTACAGATACAATTCTGTTTATTTCTTCAAAGCCATACCGGCCTTTAACATACGGAACATTCTGTCTGCCACGTCCGCATACAGTTCTTCTGCATGTTCAATGGCAAACTCCAGAGAAAGGGGACCGTTTGCTGTGGGGATAATACTGTCCACACCGAAATCATAGATGGCCTGCGCATCTTTGCCCATGCCGCCTACGATTGCAATAACAGGAATACCCTTTGCCTTACATCTCTTACCGACACCGCTTGGAACCTTACCATAAGCAGACTGCCAGTCCATACGGCCTTCACCTGTGACAACCAGATCGGTGCCTTCCAGATAGGAATCAAAATCAATCAGATCCAGAACGGTTTCAATACCGGATTTCAGTGTTGCATTTAAAAATACCTTTAATGCAAAACCAAGACCGCCTGCAGCTCCTGCACCAGGCATATCTGCTGCATCTACACCAAGCTGTTCCTTTACAACACCAGCATAATGAACCATACCGGCTTCCAGAATCTTCAGCTTTTCTGTGTCAGCACCCTTCTGCATGCCAAATGTATAAGTAGCACCCGTTTCTCCGCAAAGAGGATTCGTAACATCACACATAACTGTAAACTGTGTATCTTTCACTGCAGGATGCATACCGCTTAAGTCAATTCTGGATACCTTCGCCAGATCTTCACCGGCACCGGCCAGCTCTTTTCCGTTCTGATCAAAGAACTTCACACCCAACGCAGTCATGGCACCCATACCACCATCATTGGTAGCACTTCCGCCTAAAGCAATAGAAATCTGACGGCATCCTTTGTCCAGTGCATCTTTAATCAGTTCACCGGTACCAACCGAATTGGTTTTCAGGGGATTTCTTTTCCCACTGGGAACCATGGGAAGACCGGAAGCAGCTGCCATCTCAATAATGGCAGAATTTTTATTCAGCATGCCATAAGTGCCGGTTTCCTCTTCCAGCAGAGGACCCTGTACCTTTACGGATACCATGGTTCCTTTTACCGCTGCAATCACCGCATCCACAGTACCTTCCCCACCATCGGCAACAGGCAGACCTGCAGTTTCACATCCGGGGAAATTCTTCCTGGCAGCTTTATCCAAAAGAGAACTGATCTGCTCGGAAGTCAATGATCCTTTAAATGAATCTGATGCAAATAAAAACTTCATATATAATATCCTCTATGTAATATTGATTTATATCTGCTCGGGACACTCATGCACATACACAAGCAGATCCCGTTTGACCCGGTTTTTTTACCAGTCATTTTTTATTTCCTCATTTTCTTTATAATCAAATTAACAAATTACATATATTTTCAGAATTTCAGGAACTTAAAACCCGGAGAAATCCGTATGTATCAAAGGTCATATGCTTTTGATACATATAGCAAATAAGAAAAAGCTCCATATGGAGCTTTTCTCATCAGATCAATGCTGTCAGAAATGGCACAAGCAGACATACCAGAAGCAGCGTCACCACAGAAGAAATGGCAACTCTCTTTATCTGGGCTGCAAAGCCTACAATAAATGCCGGAGCAATATTGGCAACATTCAAAGCCATCCCCAGACCCGCTGTTGTTTTCACCACCTGAACGACCCACTTGTAATTTACACCCAAAATATTTCCATACATGGTACATCCCCAGTAGATTACCACCGAAACAACCAGCAGAAGAGAACATGACCGGAACCACACCACACCCATACTGGTATTACTTTCAAAACTGATGATCTTTTTCCATACCATAAACAGCAGAAGTACAAGAATAATTGCCAGTATAAGAACTGTCAGTGAACCGATAATCGGCATAACGAAATTCCCCTTCGTAAAATCCGTATGTATACCGAAAGGTGTCTTATCATATATGAATGTCATCGCAGCAGCCAGTTTATTCATAGAAGACTCCATGGCCCCAAGACGAACCATATCCGTCCCCAGAATCACGGCAATATCCAGAACAATTCCTGCAAGTCCAATCATAAATACTCCAATACATCGATCCTGCTCATGAATATGAACTTCATAACAAAACAGAAACAGATACAGAATAAGACCGGTACAAAACAGGAGAAATGCCATAAACGCATGATCATAGCTCCACGGTACACCCACATGCATTTCAAACAGAAGATATGCCGCAGCCATCATAATCTGGCTGAAAATACATGCTCCCCACTCTTGCTCCACCATTACACTGGATTTGGCAAATACATACACTGCAATAAACATCAGCCCCATCAATGCCAGAAATTCAATTGCCCTGGTTGCAGACTGGAAACCAATGCTGTTAATGGCATTGGTAAACGGATTTAATACCCTGGAAACCAGAAGAAGCAGTGAATAATCAGGATTTCTTCCATCCGCTCTGACAAACTCCCACAAACGCATGCTTCCTGCCATCAAAAGAAATTCTCCGCTCCACAGATATCCAATTACCCGTCCATTTTCAGGCTCCAGCATGATATTCACAATTAAAAAGCCGATTGCACCGATGAAAATCAGCACCCATATGATGGGATTATAGTAAATCACTTCTTCTTTTATCATTACACCGGCATCCATTAAAACTGCATACTGAGCAATTAAAAATATCGGCACAGCCCCCACCAGCAATTTAATATAAAAAACATAGCTGTTGCCATTTGCCCCCACTGCCATCAGAAATAGCAGAACAGCAAAAATGAACATAATGGCAGCTCCTGCAATCAGGATTCCTGCACTGCCGTTCAAAACTTTTTCCCCCGGAATTTCTGCAAAATAAATCAGAACATTTCCAAGAAATCCATATATCACCGAAACAATATTATCCATGTATCCTCCGTGGTACTCTGTCTGCCGCCCTTACGAAAGAAAAGGGCACCTTCAACTGAGATATCTTTATTTTAGCATATAGCCGATTTCTGTCAACGAAAACCGTATGTGCATAAAGATAAAAAATCTCTGTCGGAATTATCCGACAGAGATTTTTTACCAGTTGTTTAACTTTACGTTACCTGCAAAAGGTCTCTTTTTCTGCTTTTTTTTCAGTACAGATCAATGTGTCGATCATAACTTTCAATGCTCTTTCCCCCCAGAAAGAACGCATCTGTTCAGCATACTTTCTTACGTAATCATCCTCTTTAATCAATGGATAAAAATAGGAAGCTCCTTTCTTATAAGAATCCACATACTCTTTCTTTTTCAGATTGGAAAGAAATGTATAAACGGTTGTTTCCTTATATTTTTTTCCATACTGTTTATCCAATTCTGCTATCAGCCCATGTACGGTAACCGGTTCGCCAGAATCCCATAAACATTTCATAACAAGGAGTTCACAATCTGATATACCTGTAAAATTCATATTCCAGTCTCCCCTTTACCAGGTTTTTATTATTCAGTGAACATGTCTATACTATCATATGTAAACTTACTTATCAATCAAAATTAGTAAATTTTGGTAATTTATATGTCTTTTTCGGTTATTTCATCCGGTATGAGTCCTGTTAAACCGTTATTATCCCTGATGGTAATAATCGTATTTCCCTCCTGGTCTTTCGAATAGGAGAAAACATCCGATGTTTCTAAAAGTCCGGGCGGAACCAGAATCTCAATTCCGGCCGATGTAACGATCCTGTGTTTTTTCAGAAGTTTCTTTTCGGTCTTACTGCTGACCATAACGGGAATTCTGGGAATCCGGTTCTGCGCAAGCTTTTCCTTGCACACCTCTTCTGCAGTCTCATTCCCGGAAAAAATCCTTTCAGCCACCTCCCCCATATGGATGCGTCCGTCCTCCTCCACTTTCTCTGCCATCATGTTCTTATAGGAAAAGATTTTCTGCTGTATATCGTCACTGCAGCACTGTGAAATGGTCTCCAGCATCACATCATCGATGGTATCCAGCATCTCCTTTTCTGACTGATTCAGATTCACCTTCAGTACATACTCTGCCATAAAATTCACAGGTGTGTCATGGTTTACATAATGAACCTTGTTGGAAACCAACACCCTTCTCATATCCAGATTGATCAGGAAAAACTCATATCCTCTCTGGGAAGACCCCGGAAGCAGGTTATGGTTCAGCTTCCATGCAATCCGTCCGTCGGCTTCCACCGCATTCATAAGACGCGACTGGTAATCCAGCTTGAAAAACGCAATGACGTTCTGTTCTTCCAGGAGTACCCATGCAAATACACCGCATCCGGGCATCAGTGAAGAATTCTCCTGCATCAACGTGAACATCTCTTCTGAAATGATATTCACAAAAGATTCAAAACTGTCTTCCTGATCCGGCAGAATCTGCATCAGATAGGAATCTTCATCATAAACCGCCGGTTTGGATTGGATGCTCTGCCGGTTATGTAAAATCAGTTTACTGATATATCTGGACGTTTCATCATCACTTCCCGGTATAAATTCATTATACCCGGCCAGACTCTGTCTGGGATCCAGAGTACATAAAAAACACTTTTTGATTACAATGTCTGATATCTTCATAAATAAAAAAGCGGGATATCCTGCGATATCTTTTCCTTTCGTATTCTTTTGCAGCAATTCAGCAGGGCACAAATTCATGGTATGTTTTGCGGGATCCATAAAAATATATGCAGGCATGGATTTTATGCTCATATGTCACCGCTTATATCATACATTTTTCCTGCGTGTAAATACTATCCTAAGTAGTTTGTATTATAGCACATATAATTTCTTTGTGCAACCTTTTTTGCAGAACGTATGTTTTATCTTTTTCTTGACACATCTATCGGTGTGTATTACTATTACATGCAGGAGGTAATCATTTATGTGCAATCATTCCATGTATTTTATCCATTGTTCTGACCTGCATCTGGACTCGCCTGTGGAAGCCCATCTGAATCCTCACCAGGCTCAGCTGCGGCGTCAGGAACTCCTCGGGACCTTTGCACGTCTGGCTGATTATGCAGAGGAACATCATATAACAGCAATTATGATTTCCGGTGATCTGTTTGATTCGGATCCGGTTTCTTCTTCTGCTGTTCAGTATGTATTGCACACGGCGCAAAAGCATCCATCGGTTGATTTTCTCTATCTTCCGGGCAATCATGACGTTTCCGCCATTCACGATCTGGAACGAGCCGGTTACACGGATAATTTTTATATTGTAGGCAATTATCCATCCATTGACAATCCCCATGTGATTCTGCAGAAAACCTATGGTTCTGTTGTGATAACCGGTCTGTCCGGTCCCATGGAACAGCTGCCCTCTCTTCCGGCTGACTGTACCAATCTTGTTATGGTTCATGGGCAGATCAGCAGCAATCCCACGGTTCCGTCTGCAGAGAACGGAGAGTTCCATTACTGCAGCAGAGATTTTTCCGGTAAGCATATTGACTATATTGCTGCCGGTCATATCCATCAGTTCCGGATCATACCCATTGACAGAAGATGTACCTTCTGTTACAGCGGATGTCTGGAAGGCAGAGGCTTTGACGAATGCGGAGAAAAGGGCTTTGTCCTTCTGACCGTTACACCGGAAGGAACCGTCACGCCGCAGTTTACCCCTTTTGCACTGCGAACGATTCGAAAACTGGACGTTGATATCACCGGCTGTACAGATTATGCGCAGATTGAAACCATGGTCACGGATATTCTCGCGGATGCAAAACCTTCCGATCTGGTCAGACTGTGTCTGTCCGGTACAGTCCCTCCTGACCTGAATCTGCACATAAACTGGCTTACCCATACTTTTTATTCAAATTTTTACTTTCTTCTGATTGAAGACCATACAAAACCTGCTGTATCCTATAAAGATTACCAGTTTGATATTTCCCTGAAGGGTGAATTTATCCGGCTGGTACTCTCTTCTGATAACCTGACCGAATCGGAAAAAGCAGAGATTATCAAAGAAGGCCTTCAGGCACTTTCCGGAGAGGAGATTACCATATATTGAAACTGTTGCGCTGTTTCATAGCCAATTACGGCTGTTTACATCATTTTACCTGTGAATTTGCATCACCAATCCATATCATCTGCAAACCAAACGGCTGGGGGAAAAGCACACTGATTTCTTTCCTGTGTTCCATGCTTTATGGACTGGAATCCTCTTCCCGCCGCAGCATTGCAGATAATGAAAGAAAACACTACACCCCCTGGCAGGGGGGCACCTTCGGCGGTTCCATTGAATTTGAAGCCAATGGAAACTTTTATCGTGCAGAGCGCACCTTCGGTTCCAGAGAAAAGGAAGATACGTTCTGTCTGTACAATCTGCAGACCATGCAGCCCAGTCAGGATTTCTCCGGAAATCTCGGACAGGAACTGTTCGGTATCGATCGTTCCGGCTTTCTGCATACCATCTGCATTCCCCAGGGCAGCCTTTCTGCAGAATGCAATGATTCCATTACCGCCCGCCTGTGCGGCATCATGGAATCCCAGGACGACATCCTGCAGTATGAAAAAGCAATCTCATCAATCGACTCCGTTCTCCGCACCTATGTAAAAACAGGCAAAAGAGGACGTATCGATACATTGCTTCAGGAGGAAGACCAGATGGCACAACAACTGCTCCGTACAGCAGAAGCCTCTCATCAGGCTGCAGCTGTCATGGACCAGATTGCAGCACTGGAAGAGCAGAAAAACAGCTGTACTCTGGAATTGGAACATCTTCGTAAAAAGATTCATCACAAAGTACAGCAGAGTCTTTATGCACATTACCGCACTCTGCAGTCACATCTTCACGATGCAGAAGCTGCACTGGAACAGGACGAATCGTTCTTCCACGACCAGTTCCCGGATCCGGCTGATATCACCCTTTATCTGGAACAATGTACCGAACTTTCCGAACTGGAAAATCAATACCGTGAAACCTGTCTCTCTGAAATACAGAATCAGGAATATCATTTTCTGCAAACTGTTTTTGCCGCTGATATGGGATCCTGTGATACGGATTCCTCCGATACAGCTTTCCCTGATACGAATTTTTCCGGCATAATTTTCTCTGACACAGGTTTCTCCGACACAGTTTTTTTTGACACAGGTTTCTCTGACAATCCATCTGATAATTTCTCAGACCGGCAGAAAAAATTACTGCTGAATTCTTCCCTTTATCAGATGGAGGCCGGTATTCTGTTTTCTTCTGACACGGAATATTCTGTGGAATCCGCAGCTTCTTCTCCGGTCAACGAACAGCAGCTGTCTGTAATCAACGATGCGCGAAATCAGTTTTTCCGTTTCCAGAGCCTTCAGTCCGATTTCAGCAAAGCAAATGCTGAGTGCAAAGAACTGCAGCAGACACTTTCTGAAATGCACGACCGCCTTTCGGATTCCGGACAACAGGGTTCCGGGGCCGGAGGCAGTCTCACTGCGCTGTTTTTTATTCCGGTCCTGCTCTGTATTCTGATTTTTGCAGTCCTTTGTTTTGCCTTTTCCTTCCCTGTAGGCGGAATTATTTTTTCTCTGATGGAACTGGCATGGATTCTTTACGGTTTCTTCCTTTATATGAAACACCGGAAAGAAACCTCTGCTTATGAACAGCAGAAAAACCAGTTATCTGTACTTCTGCATGAAAAACAACAGCAGTGTTCTGCGTTTTCCGATTCCATGCAAACCTGTACCACCCATATTTCTGCCTGTTTCCGGCAGCTCAATCTGCCTGACCCGGGGGATACATTAACAGAAGAAAACTGTCTTCTTCTGTTAAACCAATATTATGAGCAGCTGATAAACCAACGGCAGCTTCGTGTCCATAAAGAAAAACAGATTGCCCGACAGAAGGAATTTTACGCAAGATTAAAGAAGAAATATCTTGATTATAACCGACTCATCCTCTCTCAGCAAAGGAACCGGCAGAAATATCATGATATCATGCAAAATATCTCCGGCTTTCTGTCGCCTTATTATACACTCCCAAAAGAGATTTCTTCTTCTTTTCTGGAGAACAGGCTTTTTGATCTGCAGACAAGACTCAGCCGGTACCTGACAGCAATGAATCATATGAAAACGGCTTCCGAAGAAATCCACAGGTTTTTATATGAACATCCAGATTTTGACTGTTCCGTACAGGAACAGTCTGAACCAGACCAGCATCCGTCTGCTGACGGACAGAAGACAGCTGAGTCAGATCAGAATCCGTCTGCTGACGGACAGAAGACAACTGCAGATATCAGGGACACAATGTGGGACATGGAATCCCTTCCGCAGCTGCAGCAGCAGGAGTATCGGATACAGGAACATCTGGACTTCTGTACTGCCGAAATCGTAAAGCTGCAGTCCGAACTGCTTCCCCTCCAGTCTCTTGCCGATACCCGCAGCGGTCTGGAGGACCGGAAAGCACATCTGACAAAACAGATTGAAAACTGCCGTACCCATTACCACACCCTGTCTCTTACTTCACAGTATCTGAAACAGGCCAGGGATCAGTTTACCGGTCACTACCTGAAGAGCATTGAAAACCATTTTCAGCATTATATTTCCCTCTTTGGAAGAGAAATACTTTCCGGCATTACGCTGGACTCTGATTTTCGTGCTTTGATTCCAGACCACGGTATTCTTTACCATACAGACTGGTTCAGTAAAGGAACCCAGGATCTGATCCATTTCTGCATCCGTCTGTCTATTATCACCGATTTATATCCGGATGAAACACCGTTTCTGATTCTGGATGATCCTTTTGTCAATCTGGATGACTCCGCCCGCAGACAGGCTGCTGATATTTTAAACAGGTTATCCGATAAATGGCAGATTATTTATTTCACCTGTCATGAAGATTTTTTATCTCAGTCGGAGAAAACTCTCACCGGTTCAGCTGATGAGAAATAACAAATCTGTCTCATCGGGAATCCGACCTGAATTCGTTTCTGTTTTCTGAAAAACAGAACAATTCCCCTTAGATAATGCTGATTTCCTGTCTTGACACGGTGTTTTCAAGTGTTTATACTTATTTCCATACAAAACTTTCCTGCCTGTAAAAACAGACAGTACGAGATATATTTACCGGTACAACTCACACCGATTAACAGACTGTTTCATGTTCGAGACATACCGGAATATATCACTATTTATGCTGACTCAGCAAAAGGAGATAATATCATGGAAAAGAAAAATATCGATTGGGGCAACCTTGGATTTGGCTATGTACAGACAGATAAAAGATATGTTTCCAATTACAAAGACGGTGCCTGGGATGAAGGCACACTTACTTCTGATGCAACTGTTGTAATCAGTGAATGTGCAGGCGTTCTGCAGTATGCACAGACTGTATTTGAAGGTTTAAAGGCTTACACAACAGAAGACGGCCATATCGTTACATTCCGTCCTGACCTGAACGCAGCCCGTTTAAAATCATCCGCCGAAAGACTGGAAATGCCTGTTTTCCCTGAAGACAGATTCATCGATGCAGTTGTTCAGACAGTTGCAGCCAATGAAGCATATGTTCCCCCTTATGGTTCCGGTGCAACATTATACATCCGTCCCTATATGTTCGGTTCCAACCCTGTAATCGGTGTAAAACCTGCTGATGAGTATCAGTTCCGTGTATTCACAACACCTGTAGGCCCTTACTTTAAGGGCGGTGTAAAGCCTCTGACCATCCGCGTTTCCGACTTTGACCGTGCAGCACCGAACGGTACCGGTCACATCAAGGCAGGTCTTAACTACGCCATGAGCTTACATGCAATTGTATCTGCTCACAACGAAGGTTACGACGAAAACCTGTATCTGGACCCCGCAACCAGAACCAAAGTAGAAGAAACCGGCGGTGCAAACTTCCTCTTTGTAACAAAGGACGGCAAGGTTGTAACACCCAAATCCAACAGCATCCTTCCTTCCATCACCCGCCGTTCTCTGGTATATGTAGCCAAAAAATATCTCGGACTGGAAGTGGAAGAAAGAGAAGTATATCTGTCCGAATTAAAAGATATGGCCGAATGCGGTCTCTGCGGTACAGCAGCTGTTATCTCACCCGTCGGCAAGATTGTTGATCACGGCAAGGAAATCTGCTTCCCCAGCGGCATGACAGAAATGGGACCGATTACCAAAAAGCTGTATGACACCTTAACAGGCATCCAGATGGGCCGCATTGAAGCACCTGAAGGCTGGATCAAGGTTATCAAATAAATTCAACTACTATCATTTCTTATACATAAAAAGGCATTTATGGGATGAAAATCCTCATAAATGCCTTTTTTAATAATTGATCCACATTTCTAATCAAACAGAGACAGCTGAACATAAGATGCGGTTCTGGGCGCCGAACATCTGACAAAATTTAAAAGATCCGCCTTTTTAATTTTGCCGGCATGTACCTCTCTTTCAAAGGAGATATCCTCCTCGCGAAGTTCATGAATTTCAGAAGACTGTTCCGATATGGAGAAAAACCGGATATGCTTTCCTTCCATAACAGCCACCACGATGTCCGTCAGAATCGCCTCCGAAATCGGTCCGAATACCCACAATTCATCCGCAGAACGGATCAGCTGGTGACAGCATTCGTCCACTTCATCCTTCTTCACCGCACCATTCAGATAAAATCCATAATTCATAAATGGATTGACAACGGCAGCTCCCTGTTCTACCGCATACCGGGTAATTGCTTCTCTGGCATAAAACCAGTTTCGGGAATGGGTTGCATAGACGAGTTTCCTCTGCGTTCTTTTTCCGGCCTTAATCCTGAGACGTCCCATATAGTCTTCCAGACGTTTCTGCTTCTCTTCCAAAAGCATCATCGCCATATCACCTGCAGCTGCCATATTGGTATTGAAAATCACTGCATCCGCCTCAATGAGGTCATCCCCACATTTCAGAATACATCTGTCGGCTTCGTGCATCAATCCGGTTAACATCCCCGCCTTTTTCCGTTCTTCTTCCAGCTCTGCTTCCAGCAAAACCGTAAGCCGATGTCCGCCTTCTTCTGTCAATACATCCGTTTCCGAAATACCCACCTGTGCATTGATTTTCTTCAGAAGCCTGCGGACCTGCAACTTGCCTTCTTCCGATAGATCAGAAACATTTACAGAAAGAGATTTTATGTCCTGTTCCAGTGTACCGGACAAAACATCTTCAGGGATATCCACCATGCGAAAACGCATCCTGTTCCTTTTTAAAATATAGCCGGCAAACAGCGATGCCGGATTCTTTCCAAGTACAACCGCTTCATATCTGTAGTTTTCTTCCATTCCTTCCATCTCCGTATCTGTAAATTCTCCGTACAATTTAAATCGACACTTGCAGAGCTTAGGCGCGGATTCAGTTTATGAAGTAAATATTTTTCTATTCGTATTTGTAAATTTAACCTGAAATCTGCACCATGCAGTTTGCTGTTTCCTATCATACAATCTATTGATACATGCAGCTGTTCTTTACTTCTCCACCATCTTTACAATCTGTTCCACAGCCAGTTTCATCTCTTCGTTGGTATAGGATTCAATTTTTCCTTCATCGGAAGCAACTGCCAGCTTTTCATCCACCGGAAGCTTTGCCAGCACAGAAATATTCCATGCAGCCGCAAATTCCTCCGCACGGCTCTTTCCGAATACAGGCATCTTCTTTCCGCAGTCAGAACATACGATATAGCTGTAATTCTCCACCAGTCCAAGCATGGGAACATTCAGCTTCTCTGCCAGTTTACATGCCTTGCTGACAATCATGCCGACCAGTGTCTGCGGAGAGGTTACCATAACAATTCCATCCACCGGCAGAGACTGAAATACAGTCAGCGGCACGTCACCGGTTCCCGGAGGCATATCCACCAGAAGATAATCCAGATCCCCCCAGACAACATCTGTCCAGAACTGCTTCACAACACCGGTGATCACAGGACCTCTCCAGACAACAGGGGTATCCTTTGCCTCCAGCAGCACATTCACGGACATCATGCGGATCCCGGAAGGTGTTTCCACCGGCAGAATCCCTTTTCCATGGCCGCTTTCCGCCACCACATGCATGCCAAAAATCTGCGGAATGGAAGGTCCGGTCACATCTGCATCCAGAATCCCGACCTTATATCCCTTTCTCTGCAGCTCCACTGCAATCATGGACGTAACCGATGATTTACCGACACCGCCTTTACCGCTCACAATCCCAATCACATGTTTAATATTGCTCAGGGAATTACAGGGTAATTTCACGATTTTCTTCTTGTTACAGGTACTGCATTTGGTTTTATCACAATCACTGCTGCAGCTTGAACATTCACTTTCTTTCTTAGTATTCTCCATTTCCATACTCCTCTTCAATTACTTCAATTTCCAGATAATCAAATTCGATCTGCTCGATAAAGCTGTCCTTATTGAAACGACATTTACTGTGTCTCTGAAACTCCTGAATCGTCGATTCCAGCCAGATCGGATTCTCCAGATCAAATGCCAGACAGATTTCCTCCAGTCCGCTGAAAACCTTACGGGTACGATTCCGGTCACTGTCATCACAGTATACCATATCTTTCAGCAGACGGTTCTGTTTCATCATTTTTCCCCATAACCGAAACATCCTATTTCCTCCAACCAGTTTGCTCAGTGCCTTTTATCAGATTCCCCTTCTTCATGCGGCGAACTGCCCATCAGCTTTAATCAGACCCTGTCTTTTTCACGCAGCGGACTGCAATACGCTGCCTGCCCCCATACGTACAGGTAAACAGCGTCAGATCCCAGTCATCTGAAGCCATCGTCATCGCTTTGCCCTCATCACTTTCCAGAACCTCGGTCCAGGCCGCCTGATAATAAAATACATTGCCCTCCACATCGGTAAATCGGATTTCCGTGCCGGGCGCAAGATGGTTCAGACTGCGGAAAAAACGTCTGTAATTATGTCCTGCAATCACCAGATCATCCTGATACAGAGAACCGGAATAACAGCACAGTGACTTCCTCAGACTCTCATAGCTCCACTCCTCCGCAACAGGTAATTTCAAATCCAGCACCGGAATTTCCAGAATGCCGATATACCAGATACCGTTCGCCTCAATGACCGGCATCTCCTTCTCCGGAAACAATTCATAATCGGCACGAGACTGATCCCCCCTGCCATCAGAAATCCCGGAATTGTCAGATGAATCAGCAGAAATCCGTTCTTCCATCTCCTTTTCCAGTCCCTTGAGAATCCCTCCGGCATTTCTCTCTGCACGCATACTATCATAAATATTAAATAAAGTCAAAAAGAATGCTGCAGCAATCAGCAGCATTCCTCCAACCAGGCAGAAAGTACCTTTCTTTCTGCCGTGAACGATTCGATTTTCTTTATTCATTGCCATTCTCCTGTGTTTTGCGGCGAACCCAGCCCACCGTAAAGAACACGATACCGGTCAGAGCCAGAATCGGCACCGGCCACCACAACTGCCCGGTCTGAGGCAGATGACTGCCGCCGCCCGGCTTATCCGGCGTTACCGGGACAGAAGGCTCTTCCGGCTGATAACAGTTTGTAATCACCAGATACCGGTCCTCTCTTACACTGGTCACCGTATAACAGTCAGGTATATCCTTCTCCATTGCAGTCCATTTATGACCCGCAGGAAGCGATTTCCACTCATAACTCCAGTTATTGGCTTTATCCAGACTGACCGTATCATACAGAACCCCATCCATATACAATTCCGCCGTAATGGCCTCCGGACGTTTTTCCTCAAAGCCATGATCCTGCCATACCTTCATAACAGCAATCATTTCCGTATCACTGCCCGGAATCTCTTCCTCATTGGATTTCATCCGAATTACGGTATCATACTCCCACTTTTCATCTCCGTTCTGTGAAGGCAGCATGATCAGAGACGGCATGGGGCTGTACTTATACTGCTCCAATGTTCTTTCTTCTCCCAACACCAGATACATTCCAACCTCCAACCCGCTCCAGGCGAGGGTTCCCTGTTCATCTATCACTCCGGTTTTCAGAGGCTCTATCCCATCTCTCTCCACAAAGGAAGCCAGCGTCTCCGCCAGTGCTCTCCAGCCGGCATTGTCCAGACCATTTACTTCCACAGGATATCCGGCAAAATCACCGGTCAGCGTAAATTCAAGATTCTGTGACACCTCCGCCACTTTATACAGACGAAACTGCGTACCTTCTATTTCATACTGTAAAGTCAGATTCACCCTTTTTGTCAGATCCAGCGTATCCTCTGCTTCGGCAAAAGCCGTAACCGGCAGCAAAGATACACATAACAGCAGACAAAGCAACAACCTTACACACGTCCTGCATTTTCCATTCATCAAAATCCGCATCATATCCCCTCCTAGATTTCAAACGGGTATTGCAAAATAACTGGTTTACCGTTTTTTCCGGTAATAAACAAGAATCCATATAATCAGAAGAATCAGTAACGGCACCGCAACCATCGGTGCAACCAGCACCGGATCAATCTGCATGGCATCGGCCGTCACACGGATATTAGAGGCGGTCTCCAGATTTTCAATCCGATGGCCTCGAACCAGCAGACGATGGGAATTAATTCCATACGGCGTACACGTAACCAGCGTACACAGATCCTTCCCCTCCTCAATCTCCAGGGAAGAAAGATCCGTGGGCTCCACGATCCGAATCTGATCCACCTCATAGGTCAGCGTCTCATCTAGAACCCGCATCATAAACACATCCCCTTCCACCAGCTCGTCCAGATTCGTGAAAAGACTGGCAGACGGAAGACCTCTGTGGCCGGAAATCACGCAATGGGTACCGGCACCGCCCGTGGGAAGGGACGACCCCTCAATATGTCCCACCGCAATCTGCAGAACCGCCTCATCCACTCCATGATAAAGAGGAAGTGCCACCTTAATCTGCGGAATCTCAATATAACCGATGATCCCGTTGCCGCTGACATTGAGAAGTTCATAATATTCCGCCCACTCCTCATCCGACATATTCCAGCGATCCGATTTATTCAACAAAGTTTCATTATACCTCTGTGCATCCTCCCACATTTTTTCATAATCCGTATCATCCACCTGTGCAACCGCCTCCGCATAAGTGGCAATCGCCCTGGACTGATGCAGGGAATTCCAGTAATCACTGACGGAAGGATACAGCAGTAAGGAGAGGCCTACGAGGAAAATCAACACCAGAATGATTGTTGAAAAATTTCTTTTAACCCATGTTTTCATAAGACTCTCCTTACTGCTGCAAAATATTCGATCATTCATGGGGACAAATGGCTTCGTCCCCATGATATCTGTATAAGTCACATTCATCAAATCGACGCCTGCGGAGATTTGGCGCCGGATTCGGTTTGCGAAGCAAACATTTTCCTATTCGAATCCGTGCGCATCCCCGCGGAGCGTTTATCTCAGTCAGAGTTTGGACTCTCACTGAGACAAATTTGTTATTACTCATCACCTATAGAGGTGAGAGTCTTCTCTGACTGAGATAAACCTTACAATTGACCTATACCAGGACAGCAGACTCTTTGATCTGCTGCCCTGCAAATATGATGGAACCTGTTTTCAAGTCCGCGAAAACAGACCCATGAAAATCGGACTTTTCACACGAAACACACTATCTCTGAGCACCCATGCGCTTTCTGGTAATTAACAGAACTGCAGCACCCAGAACCAGGATAGAACCCAGAACGTAGAAGATTGTGGTACCCATGCCACCGGTTTCGGGAAGGGTGGAACCCTGTTTATTCTCGATTTCATTAGTAACATTAGAATCATTGGAAAGAGTTGTTGTAGCACTATTTCCATCTGCTGCTTCTACATGAGTTGCCTTAATTACAACAGTAACATCTGCACATTTATTGTATCCAGCAGGTACAGTGGTTTCTTTTAATACATATGTACCGGCATCAAGACCTTTAATAATAAATTTACCATCGGCAGCAGATTTCATTTCTACAACAGTTTCATCGGCCTTAACAGGTCTGTAAGCACTAATATTAGAATCATAAATCAAGCCAATTTCTGTAGTTCCAGTTGAATCATACAATTTGAATCCAGCACCAGACAGAGGGGGTTTTTTTTCACCAGTACCATCTACCTTGGTGTTATCAACTTCATATGTGAATACCCAAACGCTGTCATCGGGTGTCTTACCAAGTTCACCTGCTCCACTGGCATTAGGATTATTGGAATACTGAAGGTTAACTGTATTCTCGTTAGTGGTAGTACCTGTCGCATGATTTACTTGAGCGTTCTCGTTCAGATGAGCATTGTAAATTACAACGATATCAGCACCATCTGAAAGATTTACACCGTTAATAGATTTGATATCATCGATTGTAAGTGTCCAGTTTCCACCAACCTGACCTGCTGTTGCGGTAGCAGTATACTGATCATCAGTAAGTGTAACACCATCAACTGTCACACTTGCAATAGACTCAAAAGTTACACCGTCAGACATGGTATCAGTAAATACTACCTTATATGTTGTATAAGCAGCAAAATCAGTATCCGCAGGTAAGTTTGCAATCAGTTTGAACTGGAAAGATTCATTAATGGCATGGTCAGCAGATTCGCCCCATCCATCTGTAGCGCCAGCTTCAGCATCACCAGTTTCATCATGAACCTGTTTGTCAACAGTAGGTTTTGCAGACTTCGGACTAACCTCTGTATTTTCAACAACCTGAAGGATATAGGAAGTGTAGGCGTCGTCTTTATTGGCTAAAGAACCATTCTGATCTTTTACCAGATAATAGCCTGCAGCCAGACTGGAAATCACATATTTACCTTCTGTTACTGTATTTGTTGAACCAGCAGCAGTTGTTAAATAAGGGGCAACTGCTTTTGCAAATGCTTTCGCATCCGCTTCTGTCTTCAATGTTTCAGCTTTTGCAGCCGCATCTCCTAATGCAGTACGTCCAGTTTCAGATACACCGGAACCCCATACAATATTGGAAAGTACACCGTTTGATAAATCACCAGCAAAAATCTGATAAGCTTCGTAGGTATGACCTTCTGCAGAATTGTTAATTGTAATAGAATAAGTGGTTTCTTCAGCAAACACCGTTGCTGTCATGGCAAATACCATAACCATTGTCAGTAATACACTGACTAATTTTTTCATATGTTTCATATTGTTCCTCCTCGTATTTTTCTTTTAAATTTTGTGTGTTTCGCAGTAACGTGTTTACGCAAGTCCTCCTTTCTTTCCATCGTTTCTCTTTTTTATATACAGGAAAGCTGCTGATGCCAACAGCATCAGTATACTTCCCAAAGTATATGCAATACGTGTGCCCGGACCGCCGGTCTCGGGGAGCTCAAAAGTAGGGTTTTCAACCGCTTGGTTTGTTACTGTGATAGTGCCGGATTGGATGCCTCCGTTATTATCATAACTGGTGGTATAATTCGGTACGGAAACCTCCTCTACGTAGTAGTAATAATTTGCAGTATTTCCATCAGTGTCTGTGCCGGTGAGAGGCAAATCGGTGAAGGTGTGAGTCCAGCCTGCAGAAGAATCAATAGTAACAGTCTTGTATAATTTTCCTTCTGAAGTACTGATCACTATCGATCCGGAACCTGAATCACCGGACTCGGCAGAAATAACTGCTTCTTCATAAGTGACACAATTATCGTAAATGGTAAACCATGCATCTACCACGAAAGCTAACCGCCTCTTTTGAGGCGGTAGTTGGTTTCATATTCTTCTGCGGCATTCTTCCGGAAGTGTTGGTGACCAGGGCATCAGGTCTTCCAAAGTGAACTGGGCATCCATCTTTGTATCGACTCTTTCCGCCAGTTCGGTCAGCAGGTATCTGAAATACTCATAAGGTTTCAGATTGTTTGCCTTTGCTGTTTCGGCAATACTGTATGCGATCGCACTTGCCTGGGCTCCGTTAATGGTATCTATGATATTCCAATTCTTTCTTCCTACACAGAATGGACGTATTGCACGTTCCGCAGCGGAATTATCGATCGGTATATCACCATCTTCCAGAAATGCTTTCAGGTAAATCTCCTGATTTACGCTGTATGCAAGACCTTCTCCTGTTTCTGACTCTGGAAGCACTGTCTTTTTGGCAATCTGCTCTTTGGCCCAGCTGAAGTATTCTTCTACAAGGGGTTTAAGAACGCTGTTACGCATTTTCAGACGATATTCAGAAGGTTGCTCCTTCCAGCCGCCTTCCAGTTTGTAGATGACACCTAGGCGTTCAAGTGCCTGACCTGCAACCGTGTTTCTGAGCTGTTCATCCGTCAGATCCTTTTTGGCTGCTTTGATCGCATTGGCAAATCGTCTGCGGGCATGGGCATAACAGCCTGCCGCTGTGATCCCTTTTTCTTCACTCAGGATCTTATAGGAAATATATCCGTCTGATACGATCGTTCCATGAAAATCTGACAAAAACTTTCTGGGATGGTCTGTTGCCCGGGTCTTCTGATAATCGTAGATCACGATCTTTTGGCCTGAGGCATCAAATTCACCGGTCAGATACGTCCACATATAACTGGGTGTCCCTGCGGAACGGCCGTCATTGGTCACTTTCAGAGTCGTTTCATCGATCTGGATTATGGGCTGTTTGAACAGATGTTTTTTCAGTTCATCATAGATCAGCGACAGATAGACTTCGCAGCCCTTGATGACCCAGCTGCACATGACCTGAGGTGCAAGCTCCAGATCATTTCTCCGAAAATCCTGGGCCAGTCTGTGGATCGGCATGGCATTGACGTATTTATAGTTTAATATCGCTGCAAGTAGGGAAGGGGTTGCTATGCTGTTGCGGAAAAGATCTTTTTTTGGACGTTTTCCCTTAACAAAGGTTTTTCCATCGCGGCTTACATAAACCGCCACATGATATTCCTTTACTGTAAAAGATGCCGGTACAAACTCCAGGCGTTTGTAGACCTCATCTTTCAGACGCCGGTATCCGGGGCCGAGTTTCTCCAGGAGTTCCGTTTCGGTAAGTTCGCAGGGGATCTCCTCATGTGGAATATCTTTCAGATCCTTCTCCCGCTTTCCTTTTTGTTTCTTCCGTTTATGGGCTCCGACTTCGACGGTATCCATATCCGGTTCAAAGGGAGGCTGTCCTGCGGTGGTGGCTTCTGCCTCATTGAAGCATTCTGCATACATGACTGCAAGCTCCAGCTGATCATAGGCTTCATCCGCAAGAAGCTTTTTCTCTGTGGATCTGCCAAACCGGTTTGCCTGTGCAAGATTCCATTTTTCAATGATAAGCTGCATCTGCTGATTGGTACTTTTCAGTTCTCTTGTCAGTTCTGATACCTCTTTACGGAGCTGCTTCTCGTTTTCCATACTCTGGAGCAGAAGCTGTATGATATCATTTTTTGTGAATTTCGAAAGCTGTTTTTCAGTCAGTTCCAGTTCCATCGTATGGTCCTCCTCCTTCTCTGATCTCTGAAGAAAGTATATCAGAGAAGAAGGATTTTGGCAAAAATGAGACTGCCTGACATTCGGCATAATGACGGTGGATAACCTCCGGCAGGATCACTCTGTATGTGAAGGAACCGGCATGTTTATAAGGTAAAACCGGCACTTTACCTGATCAGAAAAAGAACTGTCAACAATTCTTTTTCTGTCCGGAAGAAATCCAAAGTGTTATCAACACAGAGGCATTCCGCTTCCCAAAAAACAGGAAATATTTTCTCTGTTTTTACCAATGCTAAAGTGTTTTTTCCGGTGTGATCTTCTGAATGGAGGGATCGATCGAATAGCCGCTCATCAGCAAACGGAACTGTTCCGGAGTGATACTGCGTGCTTCCTCCTCTGTGCGCGGCCATCGAAAAGAGCCTGCCTCAAGTCTTTTGTAAAGGAGAAGGAATCCGTCTCCCTCCCATGTGATTCCCTTGATCTTTTTATTGCTCGATCCGCAAAAGAGAAACAGGTTTCCCGGATCAAAGGGATTCAGATGGAATTTTTCCTTGACCAAAGTAGAAAGTCCCGAAATGCCCTTACGCAGATCGGTCTTGCCTACAAAAACGTAGACGTGACGAAAACGTGAAACATCAGCATCATTTAACATGGCATGCAGCTCCGAGTATCATTTCCAGTTTTTCCTTTGTTACAGACATGGGAACGGAAAGGCTTATGCCATTCACATGAACCTCAATGTTTTCATTTGTAAAAGTGGAAGAACGATCTGATGATTCCGGATCTGTTTTGCCAGAGATCTCAACAAAACTGTTCTGTGAGGAGAACAGTTCTGCACGGACTTTTTTAAACCAGTAATAATACGCATGCTTTGAAATTCCATGCTGATTGCAGAAGTCTGCAACTTTAAGTCCGGATTCTTTACATTCTTTAATAACGATTGCCCAGTTCTGAAGCTGGGACTGTTTGATTGCGATTTGTGTACTCATTGGAGTCCTCCTTTGATATAGAATTCGTGAAAATCGTGCAACACGAATTTCACAAATGTTTACACTATTATCGCAAAAATGGACTCAAGAGTGTAGAGATGGACTATTTACCATTTAC
>JALETI010000229.1 GCA_022781515.1 Lachnospiraceae bacterium | reverse complement strand
CAAGAAGAATTTGCAGCGGAATTTCGTAAGGAGTATAAAGACAAAGATCACTGTCCTTGCTTGAAAGCCTGTCGTTATCACGGAAACTGTAAGGAATGTGTAGCAATCCACAGAGCGCATCAGGAACATGTTCCTAATTGTATGCGACCATTGATTAATAATAAATTGAAATTGATGTCAGAATTAACAGAGCATACCTTGGCAAATGAAATAGAAGCTCCACATGAGATTTTAAGAAAATAGGCAAGTCAAATTTCAGTTTGGGCATGAGCTTGCCCGTAATAAAAAGTGAATAAAACATGACTTTATAGCCATTGTGGAGAAATCTACATTGGCATTTTTCATGCAATGAAATGTAGGGGTACTAAAAAGTCCTTGACATTTCGTTTCAGGATCAAGTGCACTTGTTGCTTCGTCACAAAGCAGAATATCCGGTTCATTTGCCAGAACTCTTGCGATTGCAACACGCTGCTTTTGACCGCCTGACAGCTGGGATGGATACGATTCCGCTTTTTCTGCCAATCCCACTTTATCAAGCAATTCCATTGCTTTCTTTCGGCGTTCTGCTTTCGAAATTCCGCGTATTTCCAAAGGAAAACACACATTATTTAACACTGTCTGCTGCTCCAGCAGATTAAAATGCTGAAAAATCATGCCAATTTTCTGACGGCGCAGACGCAGCTGTTCCCTGTCAAGGGTAAGGAGATTCTCCCCATCGATTATGACTTCGCCGCTGTCCGGACGCTCCAGAAGATTGATACATCGTACCAGTGTGCTTTTCCCGGCTCCGGAAAGTCCGATCACACCAAAAATCTCATTTTGAGAAATGGTCAGAGACACATTTTTTAAAGCTTCCACCGTTCCGTTTTTTGCATAGTACTGCTTGGAAAGGTTGTTTAATGTAATATACTTTTCCTTCATACCATAATTCCTGTCTTTCACAAAAAAGATGGGCAGTGTCTGTACATACACTGCCCACCCCGATTATTTAATCTTCAATCCACGCTCGGTAAGATTAACGGAGTGCGACTTGCGGTGTTTATGTCCACGTGGAATTGTCGTGCGAAGTGGGAAAATCCTATTTCGATTTCGACTGTTTCTTCACCGCAGCCCGGATCTGGTTCAGCACCATTTCCTCTGCCATGGCAAAATACCCGTCAATGTCAAATCCTTTCTGATCCAACAGCACCTGAATGGTGGCACCTTCCAGAAGAGATACGGCCAGATAGGGAATCATTTCCTTATTTTCTTCATCAATATCCGGACAGTATTTAATGATAATCTCTCTGATGTTATCCCGCCATTCAGTATAGGCTTCTTCAAACTGTGCTCTTACATTTTTGTCAATCTTGGATTGTACGATAAAGTTCAGTTCGGCATAATCATACTCTTTTTTCCTGGATAAAAAGTATTTCTTCTGCTCGAAGTAAACATGAAGCTGACTTTCCAGCGTTTCCTCACTGGAAACCTTGTGTTTCTTCTGAAACTGATGGAACTCATCCAGGATATATTTCAGCAATCCCTCCATCAACAGTCCTTTGGTTTTATAATAATAATGAATATTGGACTGCACCATGCCTGCCTTTTCCGCAATCAGATGCATTCTGGTTCCATTAATCGTTACCTCATTGACAACCTTCAATGCGGCTTTTAAAATACGTTCTTCTGCTTCCATATAACCTCTTTGCTTTTCTGTATAAGATTAACAATAATATTACGGATGTATCGGATGTTTCCCCCATGATACCGATTCAAAAGGATCTGATCCAGAGACATAAGAATACCTGCAAACATGTATTGTATTCCATTTATCCTCCGGCTCATATGATGTTGGGGGCAAAGCTTTTGCCCCCAACATCATATTATATCAATTTGAAAATCCGTTTGCAATTATGTTATCATTATTTCAGAAAATTTTTCAGAAAGTCCGCTTCCGGCATATTATTCGGGTTTTCCGCCGATCATATTGCCGCATCCAAAAACATCGCATCGGAGACATCTGCCGGATTCCTGCATGGCTTCTTCATGAGTCATGGAGCATTCCACATGGTCAAAATCCTTTTTACGGATTCCCGCAGGTCTTTCTGCAATATTCACACGGCCGGTGGGCATGGTATTGTTCGGTTTTGCGGCCGGTGCATGGACTCCGCAGTCCAGTCTGGTGCTGCATCCCAGATAGGCATGGATATTATGTGCGGCAACCTTTCCGGCTGCAATGGCACGTATTGCTGTGGAAGGTCCTGTTGCACAGTCACCGCCCACAAATACACCCGGCAGATTTTCCACTGCCGTATCCAGTCCGGCCTGCAGAACATTTCTCTTTGCCGGAATACCGAATTCCTCAAATGGTGCACTGACAATATCCTGTCCCACTGCAATCAGAACCACATCACAGGCGATTCGTTCCCTTTCTCTGGAGAGTGCATTCACGGGAGCCGGTCTGCCGGCACGGTCATAGGGACCGATCATCTGCGGCTGTACCCATAAGGCAGCACATTTTCCTTCAGAATCCTTTTCGATGCTTTCCGGTGCCTGCAATACCAGCAGCTCAATTCCTTCTGCCACAGCAGATTCGATTTCACTGTCCAGAGCGGTCATGTCTTCCTGACGTCTGCGATATACAATCTTTACCTCATCCGCTCCGCACCGAAGGGCACTTCTGGCCGCATCCATGGCCACATTGCCGCCGCCGATGACAGCAACGGTTTTTCCGGTATAGTCCGGTTTTCTGTCATGGCCGATGGCATCCAGCATTTCAACGGCTGAAAATACGTTGGCCGCATCCACTCCATCCAGACGCAGTTTCTTTCCGGTCTGCGCGCCGATTGCCACATACATGGCATCAAATTGTTCCCGGATTTCCTGAACGGAAATATCTTTTCCGATGCAGGTATTGTATCGTACCGTAATATTCCCCACGGAAAGAATCGCTCTGATATCCTCATCCAGACGGTCCTTGGGGAATCGGTAATTGGGGATTCCATACATCAGCATGCCGCCCAGACGTTCCTTTGCTTCAAATACGGTCACTTCATGACCCAGCAAAGCCAGGAAATACGCAGCGCTCATTCCGCTGGGGCCGCCGCCGATGACGGCAACCTTTTTTCCTGTGGGAGGAAGTTTCTCCGGTACTTCCACCTGATCTGCCGCTGCATTGTCCACCGCGTATTTTTTGATTCCCCGGATATTCACCGGTCCATCGATCAAATTTCTTCTGCATCGTTCTTCACAAGGATGTTCACATACCATGGCACAGGCAGTGGGGAATGGATTGTCCTTGCGGATCAGTCTGACCGCTTCGGCATAATCCCCGTTATTCACATGGGCAATATATCCGGGAATATCCACATGGGCAGGACACAAGGTCATGCAGGGAACCTTCTGCCCCGATTTTTCAATACAGTTTCCGTTTACAATATGTTCCATGTAATCGTCTTTGAACAGCTCCATACTTTCCAGCAGTTCATTGGCTGTCTCATATCCAATGGCACAGTCAGCACTGTCCCGGAGCAGCTCCGCCAGTTTCTTCATTTCCATAAAAGAAGACATGGTCCCTTTGAAATTAACAATGTCACTCATCAGCTGTACCAGCTGGGGCATTCCGTTTCTGCAGGGAACGCATTTTCCGCAGGACTGACTTCTGGACATCTGCAAAAGTGCCAGCTGCATGGTAAGAGGACAAGTACCCGGTGCGCATACATGAACCTTCCCCGCAAATTTATTCAGCATTTTACTGATTTTTACAGTATTGCTGTCATTTCCATCCAAATATAATCTTTTCATCTCTTTTTCCTTTTTCCTATACTCGATACCACATTCTGTGTTACCCGACAAATGCGTATCACGTTGATTTTTCAACAAGATTTTTCAGTACCTTTTCACATCGGATGATATCCGCAATTTCCACGTATTCATCCGGTTTGTGTGCCAGTTCCAGATTTCCCGGACCATAAGACATGCATTCGTGATTCGACAATTTTCCCGCAATAACGGCAGTGTCCGTGTAGCCGTTAAATGTCCCGACCATTACCGGTACCCCGGTGACATCCAGACAGCTTTCTTTCAGATACTTCATCAGCAGGGAATCGGGATTGCTTTCAATGAAGGGACGATCTCCTGTGATCCGATAATGTCCTCTGACCCCCGGCACTTCCTTCTCCGCATGATGAATTGCATTCTGAACCAGTTCCATGGCCTTCCCCGTGCTGCAGGGCGGAACCAGCCGCATATCAATGGATAATATACTGTGATCCGGCACCACATATGGTTGATAGCCCCCCTGAACCCTGCCAAATGTCACCGTTGATTTTCCCAGTTCCGGATGTACCGGCAAATTCTGAAATGCCTTCCGCAGACAGCAGATGGCTTCAGCCATGGCAGCCACCGCATCGGCCCCTTTCCAGGGATTGCTGGCATGGGCCGTAATTCCGTCAAATTCCAGTTCAAACCAGGTTCTTCCCTTATGGGCCATCTGAATCTGCCCATTGGTGGGTTCCATGTCAAGCACCATACTTTCCGAAGAAACCCAGCCGGAGGAAATGGCCTTTTCCACTCCCTGCATCTCGCCCTCTTCATCCACCGTAGCAATGAATTTCAGCGTTTTGCTGTTGGATTTTTCTGCCCGATTCTGCTGATCCAATGCGTGAAAAAAAGCAGAAAGGGCACATGCCATGCCGGATTTCATGTCACAGGAACCTCTTCCGTAAATTTTTCCATCCTTCCTTTCCGCTGCAAACGGGTCTGTAGTCCATCCGCTTCCAACGGTCACCGTATCCATATGGCAGATAAATACCAGTTCCGGAAGATCCGGATTTCCCGGAAGCTCTGCCATCACATTACATCTGCCCGGAAGCACTTCTTCCGTCCGGACAGACACCTGATTGCCTGCTTCTTCCCGGAACAGTTTCTGCAGAAACAGCTGCATCCCCTGCTCCCCTGTACCCGGGTTGGTACTGTCAATCCTAATGAGTTTTTCTGTCAATTCCACTGCATTTACCATTTTCCTTCTGCATCCTCCATTAGAACGCGCCCATGGCGCACAAACTGAAAAAAGAAACCGAAGCAAGCCCCGGTTTCTTTTCTGTCCGATCAAAAATCGAAACTTCTGATCCAATTCGCTTTCTTCATTCCATTTACTCTGCATTCTTCGGTTTCGGCAATACCAGATTCAGGAATACAGCCACGATTGTTGCAATAACAACGGGAGACTTACCGAAAATGGTGGTTGCCCATGCCGGGAACTGGCCTAAAGATGCAGCTGCCTGTGTAATACCAACGCCAAGGGAAACAGACAGACCGACAACGGATGTATTTCTGTAATTCATTTCCTGAGAAGTAATCAGCTTGATACCGGTCATGGCAATGGATGCAAATACGGAAATGGTGGCACCACCCAGTACACACTGGGGAATGGTGGTCAGAACTGCTGAAAATTTCGGTACCAGACCTGCAATCAGCAGCATTCCCGCTGCCATACCGAGACAGACACGGTTAATAACTCTTGTGGTGGTAACAATACCAACGTTCTGGCTGTAGGATGCTGTGGGAAGACCTCCCAGAAAACTGCCCAGAATATTGGTCAGACCATAACCCACAATCGCGCCCTTCAGTTCTTTATCAGTGGGTTCTCTGTCCATACTGCCTGTAGTTGTCGCGGTAAAGTCACCGATGGCCTGAATGGCATTAATGGCAAACAGAAGACCGATGGCAATACAGGATGAAGGCTCAAACTGAATACCGAAGTGCATGATCTCTGGTGCCTGGAAAAATGAAGCATCCAGTACCGGCTTCAGATCCACCATACCAAAGAAAAAGGCAATGATATATCCGCCGATAATACCAAGCAGGATCGATGCCAGCTTGGTAAAACCTTTTGTAAAGTGATTTAATATTGTTACAATGGCCAGTGTCAGTATGGCAACCAGCCAGTTCTGCCAGCTGCCGTAATCCGGGTTGGCAGCACCGCCTGCCATGTAATTGACAGCAGTGGGATATAAGGATAAACCGATGGTAAATACAACGGTTCCTGTTACCAGAGGCGGAAATACTTTACGGATTTTATCAATAAAAAATCCGATTACCGTAGCAATGATACCGCCTACAATCTGTGCACCGAAAATGGCAGCGATGCCGAAATCAGATGCAATGGCCTGCATACTGGCAACATAGGCAAAACTGACACCCATGATCACCGGCAGACCGGAACCCAGCCGGAATCCGCCTTTTTTACCAATGGGAAACAACTGTAAAAAAGTGGAAATTGCTGAAACCATTAATGCAGACTGGATCAGCATAACCCGGTCCGGTGTTTTCAGACCGGCCACACCGGCTACGATGATGGCCGGTGTCACACAGCCGACAATCATTGCTACAACGTGCTGTAAGGCAAGGGGAATTGCCTCTTCCATTTCGGGAATACCATCCAATTCAAATATTGACGTCCGTTTGAATCGGGATTCTTTCTCTGTCATATCTTTACTCCTTTATAAATCTTTCACGTATTCTATCCTGTTACACGATTCTTTCCAACAGTATTTGTTATGCGATTCTTTCCAACAGTATTTCTTACGTGATTCTTTCTATAGTACTTTTTACGTGATTCTTTCCAACAGTACTTCGATCTTTCCGCCGCAGACCATACCGGCATCTGCTGCTTCCTCACCGCTCATATCCACTTCAACACGCTGCTGCATATCCTCCGTGCAGCGCAGCATTCTCCGTGCCGCGACAATGATTCTGCTTTCTGCACAACCGCCGCCGATGGTGCCGACGATATCTCCGTTTTCCAGAACCAGCATTTTTGTTCCGATTTCTCTGGGGGCGGAACCATGTCTGGAAATGATGGTAGCGAGCACTTTCGGTACCTTTTCCATCACCTCTCCGGTCAGATACCTCATCATTTCCTTCTCATAATTACTGATCTTTCGTATCTGATTTTTCACCTGTATCAATTCTGCAATGATGGAAACTGCAATTTCTTCCGGAGTTTCCGCTCCAATGGACAGACCGATGGGTGCGTGAACCTGATTCAGCAGATTTCTGGAAAAACCTTCCTGTTCCAGCATATCCAGAACGATACCCACACGTTTTCTGCTTCCCATCATGCCAATATAAGCATTTTGTTTCCGGAGAGCCATTCTGAGACAATCGGTATCAAAGGAATGTCCTCTTGTAACAATTACAAAATAGGTATCCGGGCTTCCCGGAATCCGGCTCATTCCATCTGCAAAATTATCACAGATCACCTGATCTGCCCCGGCTTTCCGTGCATGATCGGCAAATCGGATCCGATCTTCGATCACGATCACATGAAATCCTGTTTTCCTGCCAAATTCGATAATCGGTATGGATACATGACCTGCTCCGCAAATTACCAGGGTTTTTTCGGTTCCGATTTTTTCACAGAAAATCTCCTGTTTTCCCACGGAAACCAGACCGCTTTCCGAAATGTGACTCAATTCACCGACCAGAGAATCCAGTCCGTTTCCATATGTCCATACGGGTTTCTGTTCCTGAATCAGCATTTTACTGCCTTTTCCGGAACCTTCCACAACCGTTGCCATGATACAATTCTGATTCTGATTTCTGACAGCCAGTTTACCGTACAGTTCATTCTGACAGATTATTCCTTCTTTCTGATTCATATGTACCCTCCTGTCATCCGATCCCATTGCCCGGATAAATCCGGTTCTGAAGCAGAACCTCCAGTACACTTCCCGCTATACATCGTGCTTTATCTGAAATCAGCCAGCAGTTTTCCAGTTCCTCTGTTCTGGGATCAATATCAGCAATTTTCAGTCCTTTCCGAACCTGAAAACCCTCCCGGATCATTCCCCGCAGAATCCCTGTCAGGGTGGCTTTCACCGGAACCGTTCCGATCCATGCCATAACCTGATCCTTTTCCACCAGTTCCCCGATATCGGAAACCAGATGAATCACACCGTCTGCCGGTGCATGAATCACCCGTTCTTTTCCATATCCTTTTACCAGGCCGGGTGTTCCGGTATCCGCCATGGCAGGTCCTTCACAGATGATCCTGCCCAGCCGATGTCCTCTGTTGGTCTCAATCACATAATCCACATCTTTACCTGCGAAAAAACCAGGTCCAAGAGCCATAGTGAGCGGAGCCATCGATCTGTATGTCCCCAGATTACGCTTTGCCAGAATCCCATCGATCACAGCCTCCGGTTTCAGCTGTGAAATGGAAGCTCCTTCCGGATCCACCAGCAGCGGAACCTCATTCCGGTCCCATACACTCTGTATTTCACCGATGGAATCTACTTTATGACAGGTCACACCTTCTACTTCCGCCCGGCCCTGATAGACAGCTTCACAAAAAGAAACCTGTCTTCGGATGGCCGTAGGCATTTTGCACTCTAAAACCAGCACACGATACCCACTCTGATGCAGACGGTGAATCGTACCGGTTGCGATATCTCCTCCACTACGAACGATAATCATCGTATTACTCCTGTTCTTATCTATTTAATAATGTTTCTTGCATCCTTTATGGTGCCGCGTGGACATTTTACCACACAATTGCCGCAGGATAAACAGCGTTTTTCATGAATCACTGCTGCACCGTTATCCACGGAGATCGCATCGGCAGGACAGTTCTTTGCACACAATCCACACTGTATGCAGCTGACTTCACATGCATCCTTTGCTTTGGAACCTTTCAGATGCCCGGAACACCGTACATAAAAAGGATTCCATTCATTCCGCAGATGAATCAGATCCTGAGGACAGGCTTTTACACAAAAACCGCAGCCGATGCATTTTGCCGTATCCACCTCAGCAGCACCGTTTTCATTATAAAAAATGGCTTCCTTTCTGCAGGCCTCGATACAGCCGGAGCATGCCATGCAGCCATCACTGCAATGATGATTTCTGCTTCCGCCGCTGCATGCCACAAAAGCTTTTCTGGATTTCAACATATTTTTTGCCATATCCCATTACTCCTTTTCTGCATACGGTGTATCAGCCAGCGGAAGACTGGTACGGAATTTTCCATCATACTTATAATAAGCAGCTGCAATGGCAGGTGCGGTGGGAATGGATGTGATTTCACCGATTCCGATGGCTCCGCAGGATACATTCAGGCCTGCTTTTTCCACAATAATGCTTTCCACTTCCGGAACCTCATGGGCACGGAACAGACCCAGCGTTCCATATCTGGATATGGGTTTGCAGTCTTTCAGTTCATACCGCTCCCGCAGAGCGAAACCTACCGACATGACAACACCGCCTTCGATCTGCCCTTCAACTGCCTTTGGATTCACTGCTCTTCCCACATCATGGGCAGCGACCATTTTTTTAATTCTTCCATCCTCATCCAGGATGCAGACCTGCGTTGCATAGCCATACGCCACATGGGAAACGGGATTGGGCACATCTGCTCCCAGCGGATCGGTCTTTGCCAGATATTCGCCGTAGAATTCCTGTCCCTCCAGTTCCTCAAGGGTATGATCTTTCAATGCTTCCTTCAGGAGACGACCTGCTCTGCAGGCAGCTTCACCGGACACGGTGGTCTGTCTGGAACCGGATGTGGTTCCGGAGTCGGGAGCATTGATGGTATTGGACGCTTCGTACACCAGAAGATCCCGGTCCAGTCCGGTGGTTTCCACCACCATCTGGAGAAATACCGTTCCGCAGCCCTGTCCGATACAGGAAGCACCGGAACGGACATGTACCTTTCCATCCTTTACCACCAGTTTCACACGACCATAATCCGGTATACCCACGCCGACACCTGCGTTTTTCATGGCACATGCGATTCCCGCGTTGGAATTCTGCTCAAATACTTCTTTTACTGCCTCCAGTGTTTCCACAAGACCGGTGGATTCATCCACGATCTGACCATTGGGAAGTGCCTCTCCCGGCCGGATTGCATTACGATAACGGATTTCCCAGGGACTGATTCCCACCATTTCCGCCATTCTGGTTAACATCAGTTCCATGCCGAAACAGGTCTGTGTCACACCGAATCCACGAAATGCACCTGCGGGCGGATTGTTGGTATAGTAAGCTTTTCCATCGATATCAAAGTTCTGATAGTGATAAGGGCCTGCTGCATGGGTACAGGCACGTTCCAGTACCGGACCGCCCAGAGAAGCATACGCACCGGTATCTGCAATAACGGTTGCCTTTACTCCCTGAATGATACCATTTTCATCACATCCCACCGTAAATTCCATATCCATGGGATGGCGTTTGGGATGGATCAGAATGCTTTCCTGACGTGTCAGTTTAACTTTCACCGGACGTCCGGTCAGCCATGCGGCCAGGGCTGCATGGTGCTGCACACTCATATCTTCCTTTCCGCCGAAGCCGCCGCCAACCAGTTTGTTGACAACTCTGACTTTCTCTCTGGGTAATCCCAGCATCACAGAACACTCTCTCTGGGTATCGTAGGTTCCCTGATCGGTGGAATAAATCAGCACGCCGTCTTCATAAGGCATGGCCACACTGCATTCCGGCTCCAGAAAAGCATGTTCCGTATAGGGTGTACTGAATTTTTCAGTCAGAACATAGCGGGATTTCTCAATGGCTGCATCTGCATTTCCTCTGCTCACATGCTTATGGGCCAGAAGATTTCCGGAAGCATGTACAAGAGGTGCATCCTCCTTCATGGCTTCATAAGGACTGTTCACAAAAGGAAGTTCCTCATAATCCACTTTCACAAGTTTCTTTGCTTTTTCCAAAATTTCCGGTGTCTCTGCCACAACCAGGGCCACAGCATCACCCAGATATCGGGTAATTTCTCCCACCGGAATCATGGTATCCCAGTCCTGAACCAGATGTCCCACCTTCACACTGCCTGGAATATCCGCTGCAGTATATACTGCAGTCACACCCTTCAGTGCAAGGGCTTTCTCCGTATGGATACCAAGTACTCTGGCTCTGGGATAGGCAGAACGGACCGCACTGGCATAAATCATGCCTTCCACTTCCACGTCATCCACATATTCGCCATAGCCTAGGATTTTTTCCCGGGCATCCACACGATGAACACTTTCACCAAGTTTCCAGGTGAAGTTCTTTTCAGGAATTCCGTTTCCTTCTCTCTTTAATTTCGCAGCCAGTTCCACTGCATCCACGATTTTTTTATAACCGGTACAACGGCAAATATTATTGCGTAATGCATATCCGATTTCTTCTCTTGTGGGATGATCATTGATATCCAGCAATCCTTTGGCACAGATTACCATACCCGGAATACAGAAACCGCACTGAACAGCACCTGCTTCTGCGAATGAATATGCGTATAATTCTTTTTCCTCCTCTGTCAATCCTTCCACTGTGATAATGGATCTTCCATCCATCATGGAAAGAGTTGGAATACATGCCTTTACTGCCTGCCCATCAACCAGAATATGACAGGTTCCGCAGGCACCTTCACTGCAGCCGTCTTTTACAGACTTGCATTTGCATACATCCCGAAGAAAAGGCATCAGTTTACCATCACCGTTTACCTGATAAATCTGTCCGTTGACTTGAATCTGATACATATACCTTCTCCTTTAATCATGTGCAAATAGTTCGATTGTTCAATCTACACACGGTAAAAAACTATTTTACTACTGCAATGGCTTCGATTTCCACCAGACCGCCCTTCGGCAGTTTTGCAACCTGTACACAGGATCTTGCCGGAAATTCATTTTTGAAATATTCTGCATAAATTGCATTAACCTGTGCAAAATCATTCATATCATCCAGGAAAATACCGGTCTTAACCACATGGTCAAAATCGGAATCCAGCGCTTCCAGAATTGTCTTCATATTTTCAAGACTCATTCTGGTCTGTGCTTCCACACCTTCCGGAAATTCTCCTGTCAGCGGATTCAGACCCAGCTGACCGGAAATAAAAATCATTTCGCCTGCCTTTACTGCATGTACATAAGGACCTACTGCTGCAGGTGCACCTGATACGTTAATGGATTCTTTTTTCATGTCACAATCTCCTTTTCATTCATTTTTATTTTATATATAAAGTATTTTTTTCGTTTTCAGCAGCAGTTCAGAAAATCCTGAACTGCTGTAAGTTATATTGTTGGGGTCAAAAGACTTTGCACCCTTGATACCTACGGATTTCTCCGCATTTCACGCTCACGAAATCCTAAAAACATTCGAAATCCGCTCATTTTTCCAGGAAAAATGGCTACTTTCTCATGTTTTGCGGGTCCCAAAGTCATGCTTTTTCATGCAAGCATGAACAGCATGACCTTTTG
>JALETI010000191.1 GCA_022781515.1 Lachnospiraceae bacterium | reverse complement strand
CCGATGGTCCTTCCACATGCAATGGTGAAATCGCACTGGGCAAGAACCCTCTGATCGGTTTCATGACCTGGGAAGGTTACAACTACGAAGATGCGGTACTGTTAAGTGAGCGTCTGGTAAAAGATGATGTTTATACATCTGTTCATATTGAAGAGTATGAAGCAGTTGCAAGAGATACCAAACTGGGACCGGAAGAAATCACACGTGATGTTCCCGGTATCGGTGAAGACGCACTGAAAGATCTGGACGAACGCGGTGTTATCCGTATTGGTGCAGAAGTTCGTGCGGGTGATATTCTGGTTGGTAAGGTTACTCCCAAGGGTGAAACCGAACTGACTGCTGAAGAAAGACTGCTCCGTGCAATTTTCGGTGAAAAAGCAAGAGAAGTAAGAGATACTTCCCTGAAAGTGCCTCATGGTTCCTACGGTATTGTTGTGGATGCCAAGGTATTCAGCAGAGAAAACAATGATGAGTTAAGCCCCGGAGTTACCCAGTCTGTACGTATTTATATCGCACAGAAGAGAAAGATTTCCGTTGGTGATAAGATGGCCGGTCGTCACGGCAACAAGGGTGTCGTTTCAAGAGTGCTTCCTGAAGAAGATATGCCCTTCCTGCCCAATGGACGTCCTCTGGATATCGTACTGAATCCTCTGGGTGTACCTTCCCGTATGAATATCGGTCAGATTCTGGAAATCCACCTGAGTCTGGCATCCAAGGTGCTTGGTTTCAATGTTGCGACACCTGTATTTGATGGTGCAAACGAAATTGATATTCAGGATACACTGGAACTTGCCAATGATTATGTTAATACCACATGGGAAGAGTTCCAGGAGAAATATAGAGACACTTTGAATCCCGATGTAATGAAATATCTGGGGGATCATCTGGACCACAGAAAACTGTGGGAAGGTGTGCCGATTTCCCGAGATGGTAAAGTTCAGCTGCGTGACGGTCGTACAGGCGAACCCTTCGACAGCCCTGTTACTATCGGACACATGCATTATCTGAAACTGCATCATCTGGTAGATGATAAGATTCATGCACGTTCAACCGGTCCTTACTCACTGGTAACACAGCAGCCTCTGGGCGGCAAAGCACAGTTTGGCGGCCAGCGTTTCGGTGAAATGGAAGTATGGGCTCTGGAAGCATATGGCGCAGCATATACCCTTCAGGAAATCCTGACCGTTAAATCGGATGACGTAATCGGTCGTGTAAAGACTTATGAAGCAATCATCAAAGGGGAAAATATTCCTGAACCTGGTGTTCCTGAGTCATTCAAGGTACTGCTGAAAGAAATGCAGTCACTGTGTCTTGACATGAAGCTTCTCCGTGAAGACGGCACCGAAGTGGAAATCAGGGAAAGTGTTGACAATACACCGAACATGAACAGCATGAGAATGCTGGAAGAAAGCGACGGCGGAAACAGCTACGATTCCGGTGATGAATTCAGCCGTGGCGGTTATCAGGTGGGAAGTGCCAACGAAGATGGCGAATTCATTGCTGAAGAACCTGATGATGAAGACCTTCAGCTGGAAGAAATGATCTTTGAAGCAGATAATTACGATGAATGATTTTTATCTGAAAATCATTCGAAAACAGTTTTTTAGTCCGGACAGAAGGAACTGTATCATCCCGATGCAGTTCTGTATGTCCTTTGTTAGATAGATGATTGATAGAAGGGAGTGCCGCACATGTCTGATTCAGTGAATGAAACCTATCAGCCCCTGGTGTTTGATGCGATTAAGATCGGACTTGCTTCTCCGGAGAAGATTCTGGAGTGGTCCAAACGTAAGAATACCGACGGTGAGGTTAAAAAACCGGAGACAATCAATTACAGAACCCTGAAACCTGAAAAGGATGGTCTGTATTGTGAAAAGATTTTTGGACCCAGCAAGGACTGGGAGTGCAACTGTGGCCGCTATAAGAAGATTCGCTATAAAGGTGTAATCTGTGACCGCTGCGGTGTTGAAGTAACCAAGTCCAGTGTACGTAGAGAGCGTATGGGTCATATCAAGCTGTCCGCACCTGTATCACATATCTGGTATTTTAAGGGTATCCCCAGCCGTATGGGTCTGATTCTGGAAATGTCTCCCAGAACACTGGAAAAAGTCCTGTATTTTGCTTCTTATGTTGTTTTAAATCCGGTTCCTGCTCCGATCGTTGATCCCGATCCGGAAAAGGACAGAAAGATACCCAAATTAAAATATAAAGATGTTCTTTCCGAGAAAGAATATCGTGAAGCATATGAATATTATGGAGAGAGTCTGCGTGTCGGTATGGGTGCAGAGGCAGTTCAGGAACTGCTGCGTGATATCGATCTGGAGAAAGAATCTCAGGAACTGCAGGCAGCTCTGAAGACTGTTACAACCAGTCAGAAGAAGACAAAGATCATTAAGAAACTGGAAGTTGTGGAAGCATTCCGTAAGTCAGGCAATAAGCCCGAGTGGATGATTCTGACAGTGATTCCTGTTATTCCTCCGGATCTGCGTCCCATGGTACAGCTTGACGGCGGTCGTTTTGCAACCTCCGACCTGAATGATCTGTATCGTCGAATTATTAACAGAAATAACCGTCTTGCAAGACTGATCGAACTGGGTGCCCCCGATATTATCGTTCGTAATGAAAAGCGTATGCTGCAGGAAGCAGTGGATGCGCTGATCGATAATGGCCGCAGAGGCCGTCCGGTAACCGGTCCCGGTAATCGTCCTCTGAAATCCCTGTCTGATATGTTAAAGGGTAAGCAGGGTCGTTTCCGTCAGAACCTGTTAGGTAAGCGTGTTGACTACTCCGGTCGTTCTGTAATTGTAGTCGGTCCTGAATTAAAGATTTATCAGTGTGGTCTGCCCAAGGAAATGGCAATTGAGCTGTTCAAGCCCTTTGTTATGAAGGAACTGGTGGCAGACGGTACTGCACACAATATCAAGAGTGCAAAGAAAATGGTTGAGAGACTTCAGCCTGAAGTATGGGATGTCCTGGAAAAGGTTATCAAAGAACATCCTGTCATGCTGAACCGTGCTCCTACACTCCACAGACTGGGTATTCAGGCATTTGAGCCCATTCTGGTGGAAGGCAAGGCAATTAAGCTGCATCCTCTGGTATGTACCGCTTTCAATGCCGACTTCGACGGTGACCAGATGGCTGCTCATCTGCCTCTGACCATGGAAGCACAGGCGGAATGCCGTTTCCTGCTGCTTTCACCCAACAATCTGCTGAAACCCTCCGATGGTGCCCCGGTTGCCGTTCCTTCACAGGATATGGTTCTTGGTATCTACTATCTGACACAGGAACGTCCCGGTTCCAAGGGTGAAGGCAAGTTTTTCAAGAACCTGAACGAAGCAATTCTTGCTTATGAGAATGGCTTTATCACATTACAGAGCCGTATTAAGGTTCGTGTAACCAAACATACAGAAGAGGGTACTTTAACAGGTACTGTTGAATCAACACTTGGCCGTTTCCTGTTCAATGAAATTATTCCTCAGGATCTGGGCTTTGTTGACAGAAGTATCCCGGAAAATGTACTGAAACTGGAAATTGACCAGCTGGTTGCAAAGGATTCCAAGGGCGAAAAGATTGGTCTGAAAGATATTCTGAAGAGAGTAATCAATGTACACGGTGCGACTGAATCAGCAGAAGTACTTGATAACATCAAGGCAATCGGTTATAAATACTCCACACGTGCTGCCATGACCGTATCCATTTCTGATATGTGTGTTCCGAAAGATAAGAAGGAAATGATTGCAGAAGCGCAGGCGACAGTTGATAAGATTGCCATGCATTTCCGAAGAGGTCTGGTTACAGATGAAGAACGTTACAGAGAAGTTGTAGAAGTATGGAAGAAGACTGACGATGAGCTTTCTGCAAAACTGATGGCTCTTGACAATATGAGTGCATACAATAACATTCGTATGATGGCTGACTCCGGTGCCCGTGGTTCTGCTAAGCAGATCAAGCAGCTGGCAGGTATGCGTGGTCTGATGGCTGATACAACCGGTAAGACCATTGAGCTGCCCATCAAGTCAAACTTCCGTGAAGGTCTGGACGTACTGGAATACTTCATTTCTGCCCATGGTGCCCGTAAGGGTCTGTCTGATACAGCTCTTCGTACGGCCGACTCCGGTTATCTGACCAGACGTCTTGTTGACGTATCTCAGGAACAGATTATCCGTGAAATTGACTGTTGTGAACCGGGTGCAGAAATTCCTTACATGGAGGTAGCTGAATTCCCTCGTGTGGAATCACTGGAACAGCGTATTTCAGGCCGTGTGGCTGCTGAAGATATTGTGGATCCCGCAGATCCTTCCCGT
Organism: Lachnospiraceae bacterium; assembly: GCA_022781515.1. Lineage (GTDB taxonomy): Bacteria > Bacillota > Clostridia > Lachnospirales > Lachnospiraceae > TWA4. The sequence goes on along the minus strand of JALETI010000191.1, from coordinate 38,704 downwards.
GTGATCGTAAAGAAGAATCATATGATTTATCCTTCACTTGTAAAGGAAGTGATCAATGCAGGTATTACAAAGGTTAAGATCCGTACTGTACTGACATGTAAGTCACGTATCGGCGTATGCGCGAAGTGCTATGGTGCCAATATGGCAACCGGCCGTCTTGTACAGGTTGGTGAAGCAGTTGGTATTATCGCTGCACAGTCAATCGGTGAACCCGGTACTCAGCTGACCATGCGTACTTTCCATACAGGTGGTGTTGCCGGTAACGATATCACACAGGGTCTTCCTCGAGTTGAGGAACTTTTTGAAGCAAGAAAACCGAAAGGTCTTGCAATTCTGTCTGAAATTGATGGTGTTGTTTCTATTAAGAAAGAAAAGAACACACGTAAGGTTGTAGTCAGTGGTGCTGATGAAGAGAAGAGAGAATATCCGATCCCTTACGGCTCACGTATCAAGGTATTTGACGGTGATGTTGTTCAGGCTGGTGATGAACTGACAGAAGGTAGTGTAAACCCTCATGATATCCTGAAGATCAAGGATCTTCGTGCTGTACAGGATTATATGATCCGCGAAGTACAGAGCGTATATCAGTTACAGGGTGTAGATATCAATGACAAGCATATTGAATTGATCGTTCGTCAGATGCTGAAGAAGATCAAAGTAACCGATCCCGGTGACAATGCAGATATCCTGCCCGGTGCATCTGTAGATGTTCTTGATTTCAATACCATTAACGATCAGCTGATGGCAGAAGGAAAGCGCCCTATGAAGGGTGAACAGATCATGCTTGGTATTACAAAGGCATCTCTGGCAACCAATTCTTTCCTGTCTGCTGCATCTTTCCAGGAAACCACCAAGGTTCTTGCGGAAGCAGCTATTAACGGTAAAGTAGATCCTCTGATCGGTCTGAAGGAAAACGTACTGATCGGTAATCTGATTCCTGCCGGTACCGGTATGAAGAGATATCGTTCGGTTAAACTCGATACCGATAAGCCGGAAGTCATTGATGTAATGGAAGAAGAAACCGAAGAAGTTTCCTATGCAGATGTTCCCGATGCAGAGGAAGAACTTGTTTTAAGTGAATCAGAAGAGGAAGAAAGTACAATTCAGTCTGATTTCAGCAGTCTTCTTGCAGAGTTAAATGGTAAGAATCTGGATTAATTCCGGATTTGAATTGTATAGCTTATAAAAGCATAAGCTATATGTATAAATTTCATATTATTGTGTTTAAACCCCGGATTTCACCAGTGAAATCTGGGGTTTTCTGAATATTTTTCCAGTTGAACAAGGAAGACTGTATTTTTATGAAATAATTGCAAAAATTAAAAAAATTAAAGAGTTATTTTATGTTTCAACTTTGTTTTCGATGAAATTGCAAAAACTTCCGTCAAAATGCTGAATAAATGAGGGATAAAGAAGGAAAATTCGCCATAAATACTATACAAAATGGCCAAATGTACAAAACGCATTAAAATCAGTACATAATATTACTTGTTTTTTGAGAATTCTGTGGTAAAATGAGGTTAGTTCACGCAACACAGTATATATTAGGGAGGTATTGTTTATGAACTTAACGTACTTGGCAGTAGGTGCGGCAGTTCTGGCTCTGATCTTCGCTTTTGTATTAACACAGAAGGTTAATGCAGTAGAGGAAGGTACAGATCGAATGAAAGAAATCGCATCTGCAATCGCTGAAGGTGCAAGAGCATTCCTTTTTGCGGAATACAGAATTCTGGCAATTTTTATCGTAGTGCTTTTTGTAGTCATTTTATTGGTTAGAGACCCGTTGACAGCAGTTTGTTTCCTTTGCGGCGCACTGCTTTCCATCGCTGCAGGTTACTGCGGTATGAATGTAGCCACCAAGGCTAATGTAAGAACTGCAAATGCAGCAAGACAGAGCGGTATGGCAAAAGCGTTATCTGTTGCTTTTTCCGGCGGCGCTGTTATGGGTATGTGTGTAGCAGGTCTTGGCCTCCTGGGTGTCAGTGCTATTTATGCAGTCACCGGCAATGCAGATATCCTTTTCGGTTTCAGTTTAGGTGCATCTTCCATTGCTTTATTTGCACGTGTGGGCGGCGGTATTTATACAAAGGCTGCTGACGTTGGTGCTGACCTTGTTGGCAAGGTTGAAGCTGGTATTCCTGAAGATGACCCCCGTAACCCCGCTACCATCGCTGATAACGTAGGTGATAATGTAGGCGACGTTGCCGGTATGGGTGCTGACCTTTTTGAATCTTATGCAGGTTCTCTGATTTCTGCCATTACCCTTGGTCTGGCAGGAGCTTTTGGTACAGTCAATCTGGCTGCTGATAAGGCAGCTGTTTTCCCGGCACTTCTTTCCGGTCTTGGTATTGTTGCTTCTATTCTTGGTACCTTTATGGTACAGGGCAAAGAAGGCGGCAACCCTCAGAAGGCTCTGAACAGAGGTACCTATACTGCTTCCGCTATTGTAGTAATCGGTGCAGTTGCATTAAGTTATGGTTACCTTGGCAGTCTGATGCCTGCAGTTGCAATCATCGCAGGTCTGATTGTTGGTCTGCTGATTGGTACGATTACCGAAGTTTATACATCCGGTGATTACAACTCCGTTAAGAAGATTGCAGAACAGTCTGAAACCGGTGCTGCAACAACCATTATTTCCGGTCTTGCAGTAGGTATGCAGTCAACAGCGATCCCGATTCTGCTGATCTGTGTTGGTATCTTCGTTGCATTCCAGTGCTGCGGTCTTTACGGTATTGCGCTGGCAGCAGTAGGTATGCTGTCCACAACCGGTATCACTGTTGCAGTTGATGCATACGGTCCCATTGCTGATAATGCAGGCGGTATTGCAGAAATGTCGTATCTGGATGAATCCGTTCGTGAAATTACAGACTCTCTGGATGCAGTTGGTAATACCACAGCAGCTATGGGTAAAGGTTTTGCAATCGGTTCTGCAGCTCTGACTGCTATGGCTCTGTTTGTTTCTTATGCACAGGCAGCTGGTCTGGAAAACATCGATGTTCTGAATCAGACCACCATTATCGGCCTTCTGATCGGTGGTATGCTTCCTTTCCTGTTCTCTGCATTCACCATGGAATCCGTATCCAAGGCAGCTTACAGTATGATTGAAGAAGTAAGACGCCAGTTCCGTGAAATTCCCGGTATCATGGAAGGAAAGGGCAAGCCTGATTATACATCATGTGTAGATATTTCTACAAAGGCAGCTTTAAGAGAAATGGTTATTCCCGGTATCATGGCAGTTGCAGCTCCTGTTCTGGTAGGTGTTCTGCTTGGTAAAGAAGCCGTTGGCGGTATGCTGGCAGGCTCACTGGTTACCGGTGTTCTGATGGCGATCTTCATGTCCAACGCCGGCGGTGCATGGGACAACGCGAAGAAATACATTGAAAACGGCAACCACGGCGGTAAAGGCAGCGAAGCGCATGCAGCAGCAGTTATCGGTGATACAGTAGGTGATCCTTTCAAGGATACTTCAGGTCCTGCAATTAACATCCTTATTAAGCTGATGACAATTGTAGCACTGGTATTCTATGGATGCTTCTACGGAGTTCTGCTGTAGCCATTATTGAATGACAGAATTTCTCCGCCTGGGACGTATTTATGGAAGCGGAGAATCTGGCTGAAAGTAACAATTATTTTGGAAATGATTGATATGGAGGTATTTCAGCAGAAAACGATGACTGGGTATTCGATCTGGCTGAGAAAATACTGACATATAGAAGAATATACTGTGATTGCTCAAGGGACTGTCGCACTAATTCGATTTAGTGGACGGTCCCTTTTTTCGCACTTCAAACCAGTCAGTATATCCACCACGGGTACAGAACCTGAGTCTTTGAAGCTCTAGAGCTCAAGTTCCTTTTTCCAGGGGCCGGTGCCAACGCATGAATCCGCCTGATGCGAATTCATTTGAACGATGGGCACCTAATCTCGCAGGGTCGAAACCTGCGAGATTACCCCTTTCATACAGGACCTTTCGCTAAGACCTTCTAAAGACTCAGGCAAATGCACCCTTTTGGTGGATATATTTGCACTGGTTTTTGTGCTCGTTTGCAAAAAAAGATCAGATTCGCGACTGTCATTCAGATAAAGAAAAAGGGAAAAGTGTGCATAAAAAAGGGTATACAAAAGCAGATTTTCTGCATATTCTGATTATAAGAGATTTGTGGAGTTATCATTATGCATCTGCAGATTCACAGAAACCGTGGACCGGAATGCCTGTGTGAAGACAGGGAAAGACTGGCCGATCTGAAACCAGGTGAAGCATTCATTATAGAATCTCTGGAGGAAAATTTATATTATTCTCCATTGGGAAACCGTCTCAGGCAACTTGGATTCGATTCCGGGAACAGGGGCTTATGTCTGTATCAGAACATGGGAAAGGGATCTTCTGCTTATCGGATCTGCGGCAGTGTAATTGCGTTAAGGAGAGAAGATGCAGAGCAGATTCTGATAAAAAAAGATCCGTATGCGGTATGCAGGGATAAAAACCAATTGAATATGATGAGTGTACGGGGATTTCGGATTGCATCCGCTTCAGCGGGGAACGATATATGGAATGGGAGAAATGGAGATGGTTACAGGATTTTCCTTGCGGGAAATCCAAATGTGGGAAAAAGCACTATTTTCAATAAACTGACTGGTATGCATCAGCATACGGGGAACTGGCCGGGGAAAACGGTGGAGCTGGCAGAGGGGCAATATCGTTATCATGGAAAGCGGTATGAGCTTACGGATCTTCCGGGTACTTATTCTCTGGAAGCAAGATCGGCAGAAGAAAAAATAACTGCAGAGGCAATATTATCAGGAAAAGCCGATCTGGTAATTGCAGTCGCTGATGCATGCTGTCTGGAGAAAAGTCTTTATCTGGCCATGGAGATCCGCAAAACAGGCTGCCCGATGATTCTGTGTATCAATCTTTGGGATGAAGCAAGACGGAAAGGAATTGAGATCAATTTAAAGGTTCTGGAACAGATAACAGGATGCAGAGTTGTCAGGACCAGTGCAGTGGAAAGAAAGGGGGTGGATACATTAAAACAGACAGTGGAGGACTTTTTTTCGGAGAAGGAAGTGTGTTCTCCTGAGAAACATGAGAAAGAAAATGAGACTGATGCGGATGAAAGTATTTCCTGTCTGATCGATGCCATTATGAATCAGGCGGTTGTTTTTCACCGAAGGGATTACTGGGTACGGGACTATCGGATTGATCGTTTTCTCACAGGACCCATAACCGGAACGCTCTGCTTTATGGCTTTTTTGTTTTCCTTATTCTGGCTTACGATTGTTGGAGCCAATTATCCTTCCGATCTGCTTGCAGAGGTATTTAACAGAATTGGCGCAATTTTTGCCCGAAGTTTATCAGATTTGCAGGTTCCTTCGATCCTATCGTCTCTTTTTCTGGATGGAATATGGAGGGTAGTCAGCTGGGTGGTATCTGTCATGCTGCCGCCGATGATGATCTTTTTCCCGTTGTTTACGATTCTGGAGGATCTGGGTTATCTTCCAAGGATTGCATTCCATCTGGATGGATGTTTCCGCAAGTGTCATGCCTGCGGAAAACAGGCTCTTACCATGTGCATGGGGTTGGGGTGCAATGCAGTCGGAGTGACCGGATGCAGGATCATTGATACGGAAAAGGAACGGAAAATAGCGATTCTTACAAATTCTCTGATGCCATGCAATGGACGGTATCCTGCATTGATTGCCATAACTGTCATGTTCTTTGCAGGCGGAAATGCCGCAGTGGGCGGAGGGATTTTATGTGTGGCAATCGGACTGACATTTTTGGTTACCTTCCTGGTTACCTTTATTTTGTCACAGATGATCCGGAGAAATCAGAAAACCACATTTATTCTGGAACTTCCTCCATATCGAAAACCACAGATCTCTCAGATTCTGTTCCGGTCTGTATTGGACCGAACTTTTTTTGTTCTGGGAAGAGCCATTATGGCAGCAGCTCCTGCCGGTGCTGTGATTTGGCTGCTGGCAAATCTGTATGTGCCGGAAATACTGCCATTTACAGGCAGTAATGTACAGCAGACGTGGCTTCAGATGATTACGTCCTTATTAGATCCTGCAGGCAGATTTCTTGGTCTGGATGGGGCGATATTATTTGCCTTTATACTGGGGTTTCCTGCAAATGAGATTGTATTGCCGTCAATTCTGATGTGCTATCTATCCGGAAATTCACTGATAGATGTACCGGATTATACAGAATTGAAAATGATATTGCTTGCCCATGGATGGACCATAAAAACGGCGGTTTGTATGCTGCTGTTTACATTATTTCACTGGCCCTGTGCAACAACATGTCTGACCATAAGAAAAGAAACCGGAAGCAATGTGCAGATGCTGCTTGCCATATTGATACCGACTGCGTGCGGAACTCTGTTGTGCAGTGCTGCAGCTTTCCTGTTGGGATAAAAAAGCTGCCGTCTGATGACGGCAGCCTGAATATGCCCGGACAGTTCCGGGTAAATAGATTATCTTTGATATGTTTAGTCCGGTGAGATTATTTCTTCTTTTTGTCCTTGCCTTCTTTTTTGTCTTTTTTATCCCTTTTGTCCTTTTTATCTTTTTTATTTTTGGATTTGAAGGGTATAATTTCTTCTTCTTCCTTTTCATTGGGAAGATCGAAGACAGTGATATCTTCCTTTAAGGATTCATCCGCTTCTCCTTCAGCTGGTTCATCATAGGAAATGGTAATTGTACTCAGGTTATAGCGATCGAGATATCTCTGATATGCCTCCTGATAAACTTCATCGCCGTTTTTATGAACCTCTTCTTCATACGCATGCAGATCCATGCCGCCTTTCTGAGCGGTATTGATCATGTTCAGGGCAATGTTGGAGCAGTGATCGGAAACACGTTCCAGATTCTGCAGCAATTCAACAAAGGAAATACCGCTGTGGATATTACACTGATTATTGCAGAGACGCTGGATGTGCAGATCCTTCAGATCACGCTGCATCTGGTCGATTACTTCTTCCAGAGGTTCCACTTTGAATGCTTCCGGAAGATCGTTATGTTCCAGAATCTTGGTACATTTAACAATAATATCCAGACATGCCTGGCTAATCATGTTCAGTTCGGCCATGGCACGGGGAGAGAAGGTAATATCGTTTTCATGGTCGTAGATTGCTACTTCCATGATATTGACTGCATGATCGCCGATACGCTCCAGGTCAACGACGCTGTGCATCATTTCATTGACACGAAGGTTGTCATGATCAGTGATATCCATATGGGAAATACGAACCAGATAGTTGCTGACGCTGCTTTCGTATTTGTCCAGCAGATTTTCACGGGCATTGATCTTTTCAATGGTTTCTTCTGAATAATCTTCAAAAAGAGTCAGGGAATCGCGGAAGTTCTTTCTGGTCAGATGAACCATGGCAATGACTGCTTTCCGGCTCTGTTCGATGGCCAGATTGGGAGATTTCAGCATCTGTTCATTCAGAGCAGCCAGAACTTTCTCTTCTTCTTCCTCACTGTCATCATCCTTAACCACTGCATTTGCATACCGGATCAGAAGAGAAATGCAGGGCAGCAGAAGCAGACCGGTGATCAGGTTGAAACAGGTATGGAAATCTGCGATATTACCACGGGTTACAGTGGAGGTCCACAGTTCATTGGAAATCAGACCGGCAGCACGAATACCGTAAATGCCGACCATGAAAATGACCATACCCAATACATTGTTGGTTACATCGATCAGAACAGCACGCTTGGAATTTTTCTTGCCTCCGATACTTGCCAGTACGACAGTGATACATTTGCCCACATTCATACCAAGGATAACGGGCACCATAACGTTAAAACGGATGGCTCCGGTTGCACTTAATGCCTGAACAATACCGACTGAAGCAGAGGAACTCTGAAGCAGAGCAGTGATCAATGCACCGATCAGAACGCCCAGGAAAGGATTATTGAACATGCTGAGCATGTTGATAAACCATGGCATTTCCTTTAAAGGAGTCAGGGTATTTTCCATGGTGCTGATACCGAAGAAAATCATACCAAGACCAAGGAAAAGACTTCCTATATCTTTCTTTTTGCTGCCTTTGCAGAATAAAATCAGAAAGGCACCGATTGCAATCAGTACGGGTCCGAAAGCGGAGGGTTTAAGCAGTGAAAGCGCAACGCTTCCGCCGCCCAGGTCACCAAGACGGAGAATCTGAGCCGTTACGGTGGTACCAATATTGGCACCCATGATAACAGGAATGGCATTTACAAGATTGATAATTCCGGCGTTTAAAAGTCCGAGAATCATGATGGTGGTTGCCGAAGAACTCTGTATAACCGCTGTTACACCGGTACCCAGTAAGAGTCCCTTCACTCGATTGCTGGTCAGCTTTTCCAGTAACTTTTCCAGCTTTGCACCTGCAAGTTTTTCCAGTGCACCGCTGAGATAATTCATACCGAAGAGGAACAGTCCGATACCGGCCAGCAAAGGCAGAAAGTTAATAATAGTCATTTCTTTCCCTTTCTTCTGAAAGCAAAAAGCAGCCGAATGGGGATGAATACTTTTTGCTTTGGACAATGTAATAATGTTACATGGTATTTACGCATTTTTTACGCTGAATTTACGTAAAATGCTCACTATATAAATTTACAGTTTCCGACAGAATATTGCAAGCAAAAAGTAATATTTTTCATAGAAAAATAATGATGTTTATTTCCCTTCGGTCTGCATCTGTTCCAGGCGGTTCAGGGAAGAGAGAATAAGAGTCAGCATGGTAATGTAACATGCGGCACCGCCCACCACATTTGAAATCGGTTCTGCGGCGAAGACACCGTATACCCCCGGATTGCAGACAGTCGGCAGAAACAGAGTCAGTGGTATGACAATAATCACTTTCCTGAAAAGAGAGAAGAAAACAGCCTGTCTGGAATAGCCCAGGGATGTGAATACCGACTGACCGGTGAACTGCAGAGACATGGCAATAAAAGCCGCATAATAAATATGAAAGCATGGAAGACCAGCCTGAATCAGTTCGGTATTGTCGGTAAACAGCCTCATAAGCGGTTCGGCCAGTACAGATACCAGTATCCAGATGAAACCGGTGTAGGCGATACCAATGATGGAAAGTACCCGAATGCAGGATTTTACACGCTTGTAAGCCCCTGCTCCGTAATTATAGCTGATTACCGGCTGTGCACCGCCTGTAATCCCTGATACCGGCATGGAAATCACTTCTCGAATGGTATTAATTATTGTCATGATACCCACATACAGGTCTCCGCCGCAGGTCTGTAGTGTCGTATTGCAGACAATGGAAACCAGACTGTTGGTAATTCCCATGATAAAGCCGGAAAGCCCCAGGGCACAGATATTTTTTACCCGGGAGGCATTCAGCTTCATAGCATGTCTTTCAATGCGGAACAGAGTTTTTTTTCCGGTCAGAAAGTGAAGAACCCAGAGTGCGGAGATCATCTGGGAAAGTACCGTTGCAATGGCAGCGCCGCGGATCCCCATATGAAACTGGAAGATGAAGATCGGATCCAGAATAATATTGGCAGCAGCGCCGGACATAATGGTAATCATTCCGATCTGTCCGAATCCCTGGGCATTGATAAACTGATTCATACCGAGACTGATCATGACAAAAAGGGTACCGGACAGATAGATACTGAGGTAGTCATTGGCATAGGGGAAGGTTTCATTACTGGCTCCAAACAGATAAAGAAGAGGCTCTTTCAGCAGATATCCGATCATGGTCAGGAACAGTCCGGTTGATACCAGAAGGACAAAGGCATTGCACATGATCGCCTGTGCTTCTTTTTCGTTCCCTCTGCCCCGTTCAATGGAACATAAGGGTGCTCCACCCATGCCGAACAGATTGGAAAAGGACATAACAATTGTGGTTACCGGGATGGAGAGTCCAAGACCGGTAAGAGCCAGAGAAGCAGTTCCCGGAATTCTACCGATATAAATACGGTCAACCACACTGTACAGAATATTGATCAGCTGTCCCAGTGTAATGGGAATTGCCATGTTCATAATATTCTGCAGGATACTTCCCTGTGTGAAATCATTGTTGTTTTTTTGAGTCATAGAATGCCTCCGGATGAAAAAAACCGCTTTCTCCTCTCAATATATTAAGAACAGGAGAAAACGGTCTTTGATATAAGAATTAGTAAAGAGGATATTTTTCAGTGATGGATCTGACGATTTCTCTTGCCTTGTCCATGGAATGTTCAGGGTCTTTCAAAGTCATGGCAATGGCATCCCCAAGCAGAATCATATCATCTTCTTTCAGACCTCTGGTGGTAGCAGCGGGAGTACCGATACGAAGACCGCTGGTTACAGTGGGCTTTTCCGGATCGTTTACGATGGCATTTTTGTTGCAGGTGATATTTACCTGTTCCAGAAGCTTTTCAGCCTGCTTACCGGTAATGCCTGTGCCGCGCAGGTCAAGCAGCATCAGATGATTGTCCGTACCGCCGGAACAGAGTTTGAAACCATGTTCCATCAGTCGGTTTGCCAGTACAGAAGCATTGGCAACAATCTGTTTTGCGTATTCACCGTATGTGGAAGCATCCAGTGCTTCTTTGAAACATACAGCCTTTGCTGCAATTACATGCATCAGAGGGCCGCCCTGGATCCCGGGAAATACCGCTTTGTCAAAATGGAATTTCTCGTTCATTTCGTTGCTGGAAAGAATCAGTCCTCCACGGGGGCCGCGCAGTGTTTTATGGGTGGTGGAGGTGGTGACATGTGCATAGGGAATGGGGCTCTGATGCAGACCGGTTGCAACAAGACCTGCAATGTGAGCGATATCTGCCATCAGATATGCACCGACCTCGTCGGCGATTTCACGGAACTTTTTGAAATCAATGGCTCTGGGATAAGCGGAAGCACCGCATACAATCAGTTTGGGACGGACTTCCAGTGCAATGCGGCGTACCTCTTCATAATCGATGACGCCGTCATCATTCACACCATAAGGAACCACATTGAAATATTTTCCGGAAAGGTTTGCCTTGCTTCCGTGGGACAGATGGCCGCCGTGGTTCAGGTTCATGCCCATTACGGTATCACCGGGCTGCAGGATTGCAAAGAATACAGCCATATTGGCCTGAGCACCTGAATGGGGCTGTACGTTGGCATATTCACAGCAGAAAAGTTTCTTCGCACGCTCTCTGGCGAGATCTTCCACAATATCAACATTTACACATCCGCCGTAATAACGATGGCCGGGGTAACCTTCCGCATATTTGTTGGTCAGCGGGCTGCCCATTGCGGCCATAACTGCTTTACTTACAAAATTCTCGGAAGCAATCAGTTCAATATTATCATTCTGTCGTGCAACTTCCTTCTGAATGGCCGCTGCAATTTCCGGATCGGCAGAATAAACTTCATCAAAATCGTACATATCATTTCCTCCCCTGTACCGAGCACACATGGTATTGTTTTGCGGAACGGTACCTGTTTCCTCACATATTATTTATCTTTTGTTTCAGAAAACGGATGATTGGCCATCTGCTTTCTGAAACAAAAAGCCTTGTCATTATACCACGAACAAAAGTCCGTGGCAAGAAAACAAATTAACGAAATTGTTGGAAAAATACCCGGTTTAATTGGTATTATTTGGCAGAATTTCCTGATTTTATCAGAAATCAGGAATCGGAGGTAATCTTGTTGATTTCCTCAGGAGTTAATCTGCGGTAACATCCTTCCTCCAATGCAGGATCCAGAGCCAGACTGCCCATGGAAAGTCGTTTCAGATAGATCACCTCGCAGCCGACTGCATGAAACATCCGTTTGATCTGATGGAACCGTCCTTCCTGAATCGTGATTCGGGCTGTGGTTTCAGACAGGACTTCCAGATAGGCAGGAAGTGTGGGTTTTTCGTCACCGATATCCAGGCCCGCTTCCATCCGCTTTTCCGCATCTGCAGGAATGGGACGATCCAGATGAACCAGATAGGTTTTATCCACATGGCGTCTGGGCGAAAGAAGACGATGGGAAAGGGCACCGTCATTGGTAATCAGCAGAAGTCCCACCGTATCTTTATCCAGTCTTCCCACAGGAAACAGATCCCTTCGTCTGTCTTCCGAAGAAAACAGATCCAGAACCGTTTTTTCTCTCCGGTCTTCTGTGGCTGATACCACACCGGCAGGTTTGTTCAGCATAAAATAAACATCCTTTTCCGAAAAAATCTCTTTCCCGTCAAATAAGACCCGGTCAGATGCCGGGTCTACTTTTATATCAGGTTTTTTAACGATTTCTCCGTTAAGGGTAATCAGACCTTTTTTCAGCAGCTGGCGCACCTCAGAACGGGTGCCAAGCTTTGCATCGGCCAGAAATTTATCCAGACGGACTGGTTTCATACTTCTTCCGGTGCAATGGTTTCCAGGAACAGCTCGGACAGCTGCTTGGGATCGACTGCGGAAGGTGCTTCTGACATCAGATCCGATGCATCTTTTACCTTCGGGAAGGCAATGACTTCACGGATGCTGTCAGAACCGGTCATCAGCATGATCATACGATCCAGTCCATATGCCAGACCTGCATGGGGCGGTACACCGTATTTGAAAGCATTGATCAGGAAGCCAAACTGTTCATAGGCAGATTCTTTTGTAAAGCCCAGCACTTCGAACATTTTCTCCTGAATATCAGACTGGTGGATTCTGACAGAACCGCCGCCCAGTTCCGTACCGTTTAATACGATATCGTAAGCTTTTGCACGGACACGGCCGGGATCAGAATCAATGTACTGCAGATCTTCTTCCATGGGCATGGTAAAGGGATGATGCATGGCCACAAAACGGTTTTCTTCTTCGGAGTACTCAAGCAGAGGGAATTCCGTAATCCATACAAAACGGAATTCTTTATTGCCTTCCAGGATACCGAGATTCTTCGCCAGTTCCAGACGAAGCGCACCCAGAATATTGCATACGGCAGATTCTTTATCCGCTGCGAAGAACATCAGATCACCAGCCTTAGCGCCCATGGCATCTGCCAGAGCCTGAATTTCCTCCGGCTGCATGAACTTGGCAAAGGGACACTTAATGGTTCCATCGGGAGTGATCTGCATGTAAGCCAGCCCTTTGGCACCGATACCCTTTGCAAAGTTAACATAGGCATCGATTTTCTTACGCCCCAGGCTGCCCTGTCCTTCCACATTGATGCCGCGAACGACACCGCCTGCTTCCAGTGCACTTTTGAAAACAACAAATTCACAGTTTTTAACGGTTTCGGATACGTCCTGAATTTCCAGACCAAAACGGAGATCCGGTTTATCGGAACCGAAGCGTGCCATTGCTTCTGCATAAGGCATACGCTGGATAGGAAGCTGTACATCCACACCGCATACTTCTTTGAATACTCTCTGCAGCAGTCTTTCATTGACATCGATGACATCATCAATATCAACAAAGGAAAGTTCCATATCGATCTGTGTGAATTCCGGCTGTCGGTCTGCACGGAGGTCTTCGTCGCGGAAGCATCGTGCAATCTGGAAATAACGGTCGTAACCGGAGCACATCAGCAGCTGCTTGAAGATCTGAGGAGACTGGGGCAGTGCATAAAAGCTGCCGGGATGGACACGGCTGGGTACCAGATAGTCACGGGCACCTTCCGGTGTGCTCTTGCAAAGCATGGGTGTTTCAATTTCCAGGAAACCTTCTTCTGTCATGAAGTTTCGTACCAGAGTGGTAACCTGACTTCTCAGAATCAGGTTGCGCTGAATATTGGGTCGGCGAAGATCCAGATAACGGTATTTCAGACGCAGCTCGTCCTTGGTATTGCAGTTTTCTTCAATGGGAAAAGGCGGAGTCAGCGCTTCGGAAAGGATACGGATATCCTTTGCATTGATTTCGATACTGCCTGTTTCCATGTTGGTGTTGACGGCACCGGAACGTTTCTCAACGGTACCTGTAACTGCGATAACAAATTCGTTTCTTAACTGTCCGGCTTTTTCAAATGCTTCTTTACCGGAAATTTCTTCGCTGAAGATCAGCTGAAGCAGACCGGAACGGTCTCTTAAGTCAATGAAAATCAGACTGCCCAGATTACGTCTTTTCTGAACCCATCCCATAACGGTAACGGTTTCGCCGATTGCTGCACGAGTGGTTTCTGTACAGCGATGTGTTCTGTGCAGTCCAGCCATAGATTCTGCCATAATATCCTCCTGATTTATCTGCGGAAAAATTCGCGGAAGTTTTCGTAGCCTTCTTTTGAAAGCTGTTCCTTCTGGAATTTTTTGTTTTTGTTCATGGTAACAACAAGGACACACTTGCCCTGTGCTCTTTCGTTTGCAGCTTCCTGCATGATGTCTGCCAGCTTATCTGCAGGCATGTTCTTTTCAACCAGATAGGCAATCTTTTCAGACTGTCCGGGAATCTGGAAATTGTGTTCCATCAGCAGCATAACGATTCGCTCAAAACCAATGGAAAAACCACAGGCACAGGTTTCCTTGCCGGTAAATTTGCCGATCATCTTATCGTAACGGCCGCCGCCGCCCACAGAACTGCCGAAGTCAGGCATTTCAATCTCGAAAATTGTACCGGTATAATAGGACATACCGCGAACCAGAGTGGGATCAAAAGCCACTTCATAGGGTTTGTACTGTGTCTTCTTTACACTGTTCATGATCGTAGAGATGCTTTCTGCCGTTGCAGCAGGAAGAAAATCACCCAGTTCATTACGAAGCCAGTCAACGGGATCTGCTTCTGTTTCCAGTTTTGCAAAAAGATCCAGATACTTTTCAACGGATTCAGCAGCATAACCGCTTTCCAGCAGTTCTGCCTTCACACCTTCCAGACCGATTTTATCCATCTTGTCCAGAATAATGAAAATCTTATCGTAAGAATCTTCTGAGAATCCGCTGTAAGCAGCCATGGCCTTCAGAATACCGCGGTCATTGATTCGGACCTTAAAGTTATCAAATAACTTGCCTAACAGTGTGGTGGTGGCGGTGATCAGTTCGATTTCTGCCAGACAGGTGGGGTCGCCCAGAATGTCAATATCACACTGGTAGAACTGACGGAAACGTCCCTTCTGGGGGCGGTCAGCACGCCATACAGGTCCGATCTGCAGTGCCTTAAAGGGGGTGGGAAGCTGATTGGAGTTGTTGGAATAGTAACGGGACAGGGGAACTGTCAGGTCGTATCGGAGTCCTCCGTCCACCAGATCCTGTTCCGTTTCCGCTGTATCCAGACGCAGCTTTTCCCCTCTCTTCAGAATTTTGAAGATTAATTTCTCATTGTCACCGCCCTGTTTGCTGCACAGATTTTCAATGTGTTCCACACAGGGGGTTTCTATCGGAGTAAAGCCGAAGCTTTTATATGTTTCTTTAATCAGACCGATCACATAATCTCTGATCTGCATTTCCGCAGGCAGAATATCTTTCATGCCGGTCACAGGTTTTTTTACCATTGCCATTGGTGTTCCTCCCTTTTTTAACCTTTTAATTATAGTAAAAAAAAGTTTATAAAGCAAGCCTAAATGTGTTTACTGTTCAGAATAATCAGTAGGGACGATATCCGCCGTAACAGCAGCAATTACAGAAAAGATTCAGAAGAATCATGCTCATACACCATTGACCGGCGCTGGGGGTCATGGTCCGGTACTGTCCGCTCATATCAGAATACCACTGTCCGCCGCCCTGAAGCTGCTGCAGCAGTGCCTGGTACTGAAAATTGGAGGGATCCATGGAAACTGCCCGTCTGGCATGATCCAGTGCAGCCATATTATTGCCCAGACCTCTGTTGGCATAGGCGCTGAGATAGTACCACTGGGCGGGACGCTCCGTCATCTGATTGAGGACATTAAGGGCTTCCTGAAAATGCCGGCTGTTGATATAGTTGGCTGCAGCCTGCAGGTGGGCAGTGGTCTCCGGGTTGGAATAATAATTGCCCTGGGAGCTGCGTCCTGTCTGCCCATAGGAATTCTGGCCGCCGTAATATCCCTGATTTCCATAGGGATTCTGGCCGTAGGAGTAAGAACTTCCTCCATGCTCCCTCTCATCCATAATCTGTTTGTAAGCCTGCTGAATATCCTTAAATTTTTCTTCTGCCTGATCAGCATTGGGATTGTTGATATTGGCATCCGGATGGTAGCGGCGGCTCAGTGTGCGGTAAGCCTTTTTGATTTCATCAGCAGATGCATCTCTGGATACTCCCAGTACGTCATAAGGATCAGTATACATAGTATTTCCTTTCTTGTTATTTTCTCAATTATGCAGAATCTGTCAGTTAATAGTATGGAAACGGTTAATCTGCCGGTCCGTCTTCTTCGGTCCGTTTTTTTCTGCGGCGGCTTCGGATCTGTTCATAGCGGGTCCAGAGTCCGGAATAAAGAATATTGCGCAGAAGTTCTGCATCTTCAATTAACGGAAGACGCTCAAAATACCGTGCACAGTCTGCCATTACCATTGTCATATAGCTGCGGCAGATTTCATCAAAGGATTCTGCGGAAGTTTCATTATTATATATAGATAACAGGGGATTAAAATTCCCTGTCCGGATATCGTTTTCCACGTCTTCCCATGCATCCATCAGATAAATGAACTGTCCCAGATGAAATCCGATTCCCCGGAGGGTATCAGCCCATTCGTCCGGGTAGGGAACAAAGATTTCAGACACAATCTGCCCGGATAAGGAAGATAGTCTGTCAAGATCCTGACAGTTTTCCTTTTCCAGTTGATGGAGGGTGCAAAGGGAATTTTCGATCCGTGCAATTTTTTCCGGATACGTTCGTTTTATCTTTTCAAATGCCCTTTTATACAGCAGAAGAAGACCGCTGCCGGCAAGTTTGTCTC
The DNA here is from genome assembly GCA_022781515.1 of Lachnospiraceae bacterium. Classification (GTDB taxonomy): domain Bacteria; phylum Bacillota; class Clostridia; order Lachnospirales; family Lachnospiraceae; genus TWA4. The sequence continues at coordinate 21,941 of JALETI010000191.1, read as the reverse complement.
GAAATGTATCGGCATCCATCCTGCGGTCTTCGGACAGATACCATGTCAGAAGCAGGTTCATATCTGCGCAGTAATCGGACAGGCGATTCTGCAGTTCCAGATGGCGATGCGCCGGATGAAATGGACAGCGCACACGTTTTTCTGATGTTTCCGGTTCATAAAGGCTGGTCAGAAGAATCATCAGAAAAGTGATGTCATAGGATAAACTCAGCCGGGAGGTAATTCCATAATTCTGTTTGAGACTGCGGCAGAGTCCGCAGTAATACCCCCGGTAACGGTCATACTCCCGGATTTTTAATTCGGGCTGATTAATATTTACATAACCAAACATAACGATCTGCCTCAGGTATGTTTCTGGAACTGTGTATGGCACTTGGGACAGGTAATCAGAATGGTCCCTTTCCCCTTCGGAACACGGACCTTCTGTCCGCATCCGGGACATTGGAATACTTTTTTGGTGTGATCTTTGTCATGGGTATGACCGGCCGTTTTATGTCGTTTGCCGGTCAAACGGGACAGGATGCGGTTTTTCCATGAAAGAAAGGACTGGTTTTCCTGATAGCGGTCCTGTACTTTGCGGGAAAAGAAACGGTAAAGGGCGCTGAACAGCATCGTATATGCCAGTACGGTAAATAATTTCGGGAAAGCAAAAAAAGAAATCAAAGAAAAAACAAGGCCGCCCAGAAGGAGCGTTTTGTTCAGGTCGTCATTGCCATAGCGTCCGTACATAAATCGATTCAAACGTTCTTTCATTATATTATGTCCTTTCTGAAAGTGTTATAAAAGAAAAGTATAGCTGATTTTTCCAGAGAGTCAATCCTTCAGGAACGAATCAGAAAAAATAAGGTCAGAGCAGCCTGGAGAAACAGAATCAGGGGCATACCCAATACAAAATACCAGTGTCTGGTTTTATGTCGGAAAATATACATACCGGACAAAGATCCGATGGAACCTCCCAGAATGGCCAGTAAAAACAAGGTTCTTTCCCTGATCCGCCAGCCATTTTTTCTGGCTCTGCGTTTGTCAATAAGCATGGACAGAAAACCGATCAGATTCATCAGAAAAAGATAAACAAAAAGAATCCATTTTATTGTTTCAGGCATGAAAAATCCTCCGTGCATCAATGGGTGGGATCAGCACACAGATCCTCACATGGAATCACAAATGTTTTCTGTACAGTGTAACACAGAACACCGGATTTTACCAGTGAAAACAATGTGAATTAGTATTGACAGCACACAATGATTGTTATATTATCACTATAACAGTTATAACGAATTGGAGGGAATGCGGTATGATTATACAGATTGACATCGATTTTAACAGCAATGAGGCATTATATATTCAGTTATGCAATCAGATTATCAGAGGCATTGCTCTGGAGCAGATTCAGGAGGGTGAAGTGCTTCCTTCCGTACGCCAGCTGGCGGATGTGATCGGAATTAATATGCATACGGTAAATAAAGCGTATGCTGTACTGAAGCAGGAAGGTTTTATCAAACTTGATCGAAGAAGAGGTGCTGTAATCTGTTTGAATATTGATAAGTATCAGGCAATTCAGGAACTGCGGGAGAACCTGAATCTGGTTCTTGCCAGGGCACTTTGTAAAAATATTACCCGTGAGGAAACCCACGAACTGGTCGATGAAATATTCGACCGTTATACAATGGGAAAAAGAGAAGAGTAGAGGACAACATCATTTTTGTGGAGGAATATTATGTTATGTGAACGATGCAGGCAGAGAGAAGCCAACATCCGCTATACAGAAATCATTAACGGAGAAGTGACAGAACACCACCTCTGTATGGAATGTGCCAGAAGCGGAGATTTCGGTCATAGATATACAGCTTTGTTTGATGGAGAATCCCAGCTGGGAAAACTGCTGTCCGGTCTGCTGGGATTTGCGGTGGATGCCGATTCAAGGGAACAGAGCGTACCGGGCAGTTCCATTGTCTGCCCGGTCTGTCATACCTCTTACGCTGATTTTGTAAAAGAATCCAGATTCGGCTGTGCAGATTGTTACGAAGTGTTTGCTCTTCTGATGGGAGATCATATCCGGACTCTGCAGGGCAGCGATACCCATACAGGCAAAAGACCCATGAAGAGTAAAGGCCGTGTGAAAGCAGACATCGGAAAGCAAATGGAGAAAAAAGCAGAAAACAGCGGCGGAAACCCTGCAGCAGAAGATCATGCGGCAGCAGAGCGAACCGAAAAAATCATGCAGCTGGAACTGCAGCTGAAGGAAGCACTTCGTGAAGAAGAATATGAGCTGGCAGCGAAATACAGAGATGAAATCCGGGCTCTGAAAACAGAGGAGGCCGCTTATGAATAAATGGTTTGAAGTGATAGGAAAACCCCAGGGAATTGTGGTTTCCAGCAGAGTTCGACTGGCGAGAAATATTGATGGATTTGCATTTCCGGAAAAACTGAATACAGGAGAACGCAGGAAACTGATTGATACGCTTCGACTGGGACTTTCTGATCTGGATATGAATTATGTGGAACTTGGAGGGCTGGAAACCCGGGAGAAAAAGGCTCTGCGGGAAAAGCGTGTGATTCATTCCACGATTGCATCCCGTGATACAGAGATGGGGCTTTTTTTATCAGAAGATGAATCCGTCAGCATTCTGCTGGCCGGTGATGATCATCTGAAGCTGCAGTGTCAGCTTCCCGGTTCTTCCCTTCATAAAGGATGGGATATTCTCAATGATCTGGATGAACAGATTAATGAGAAGTTTGATTATGCGTTCCATGAAAAATATGGGTATCTGACAGCATTTCCCACAAACATGGGAACGGGGCTGCGGGCATCGGTGGTTCTTCATCTGCCGCTGATTTCCAAAGAACGCAATTTCAAGAGACTGATGGAAGAAATCGGACGTATGGGGATTTCACTGAAAGGGGTTTACAGAAGTGATCCCTCTGAGAATTACGGATGTCTTTATTCCCTGTCCAATCAGAAAACACTGGGTCAGTCTGAAAAAGAAATTATTGAAAATGTGGAACGTTTTGCCATGCAGCTTGCCGGTCAGGAACGACAGGCAGAGAATGAAATGGTGCGTACCAGACGGGCAGAACTGGAAGATGAGGCATATAAGTCCTATGGTGTTCTGAAATATGCCAGAAGACTTTCTTTAAAAGAAGCCATGATGTATCTTTCAACGGTTCGTATGGGAATTGCCAACGGTCTCATTACATTAAAGAAACCGGTGAATATCCACAGCCTGATGGTACATGTACAGCCTGGCATGACAGAACAGTTTGCAGGACGAAAACTGACAGAGGATGATTATTGTACAGTAAGAGCACAGTTTATTCGTTCTGAGCTTCCGGAACTGCTTCGGCAGGATTAACACCAAACAAATTGAGAGGAGAATTTGCATGAACAGCAGATTTACAGATAAAGCAAAATCAGCCATTTACCGTGCAAAGATTTCTGCAGCGGAACTGCAGCATGGCTATGTGGGAACAGAGCATATTCTGATTGGCCTGTTACAGGAATATGAAGGGGTTGCTTCCATGGCTCTGCGGGATAACGGTGTGGATGAGCAAAGACTTGTTTCGCTGGTCGGCCAGCTGATTTCACCACCGGTTATGCCGATCATCAGCACCATGGAAAGTGGAAATTACAGTCCCAGGGCCCGTGCGGTTCTGGAAAACAGTGCAGGAGAAGCCAATCGTTTTCAATCGCAGATGATAGGAACAGAGCATATCCTGATTGCCCTGATAAAAGACAGTGAATGTGTGGCAGTCCGTCTGCTCAACACCATGCATGTGAAGATTCCCAAACTGTACACGGATATTCTGCAGGCCATGGGAGAAGATGGGGGAACCTACAGAGAAGATGTGGGAAACAGCCATCCGGGGAACGGACAGAGCTCCACACCGACTCTGGACAGTTACAGCCGGGATCTCACCGCACTGGCCAGAGAAGGAAAACTGGATCCTGTGATCGGCAGAGAAAATGAAATCAATCGTGTTATCCAGATTCTCAGCCGCAGAACCAAAAATAACCCCTGCCTGATCGGGGAACCCGGAGTCGGCAAAACCGCCATTGCCGAAGGGCTGGCTTCAGCTATTGCAGCAGGAAATATTCCGGATACAGTTAAAAACAAAAGAGTACTGACTCTTGATATCTCCGGTATGGTGGCAGGGTCCAAATATCGTGGTGAATTTGAAGAACGCATCAAAAATGTACTGGCAGAAGTCCGTGCAGATGGAAATGTACTGCTTTTTATTGATGAAATTCATACAATCATCGGAGCAGGCGGGGCAGAAGGCGCCATTGATGCCTCCAATATTATGAAACCCTCACTTGCAAGGGGAGAACTGCAGCTGATCGGAGCCACTACGATTGATGAATATCGCAAATATATTGAAAAAGACGCTGCACTGGAGCGTCGATTCCAGCCGGTACAGGTGGAGGAACCTTCTGAGGAAGAAGCCTGCGAAATTCTGAAGGGACTCCGTCACCGCTATGAAGAACATCATAAGGTGACCATAACGGACGATGCATTACTGGCAGCCGTAAAACTTTCTTCCCGATATATCAATGACCGTTTCCTTCCGGATAAGGCAATCGATCTCATTGATGAAGCATCATCCAGAATCCGTCTGAGTGCCTATACTGCACCGCCTCAGCTGGAACAGCTGGAAGAAGAAATCCGCAGACTCAGTCAGGAAAAAGAAGAGGCCATTCAGACGGAAGCATATGAAAAGGCCGGTGAGATCAAACAGAAACAGGCAGAACTGCACAGACAGCAGGAAGAACTGCGTAAAAGCTGGGAAAAGGAGAAGCAGGAAGCTTCCCTTGTTGTGAATGAGGATGACATTGCAGGGGTTGTATCCCAGTGGACAAAAATTCCTGTACAGAAGCTGCAGGAGACGGAAGCAGAGCGTCTGATGAATCTGGAAAAAATTCTCCATGGACGTGTCATTGCCCAGGACAAGGCTGTTTCCGCTGTGGCAAAAGCGATCCGCCGGGGCCGCGTCGGACTGAAAGATCCCAACCGTCCCATCGGTTCCTTCCTGTTCCTTGGTCCCACCGGAGTCGGCAAGACAGAGCTTTCCAAAGCACTGGCACAGACACTTTTCGGTACGGAAAATGCACTGATCCGCGTGGATATGTCGGAATATATGGAAAAGCACAGCGTATCCAAACTGGTGGGATCACCGCCCGGATATGTGGGATATGAGGAAGGCGGTCAGCTCAGTGAAAAAGTGAGAAGAAATCCATACTCAGTCATCCTTTTTGATGAAATTGAAAAGGCACATCCGGATGTATTCAATACACTTCTTCAGGTACTGGATGATGGACACATCACCGATTCACAGGGGCGTCGGATTGATTTTAAAAACACCGTTATTATCATGACATCCAATGCAGGTGCCATGAGAATTGTAGAACCCAGACAGCTGGGCTTCCTGACAGCTGTTTCCGAACAGGAAACCTATGAAAACATGAAGCAGAATGTCATGGAAGAGGTGAATCGCCTGTTTAAACCGGAATTTCTGAACCGTATTGATGAGACCATCGTATTCCACGCTCTGAATAAGGAAGCTGTTGCTGAAATTATGGATCTGATGCTGGAATCCATCAATAAACGCACAAAGGAACAGATGAACCTGAGTCTCTTTGTAGACGAAAAGGCAAAGGAAGTTCTGATGGAAAAAGGGTATGATCATAAATACGGTGCAAGACCCCTCCGCCGGACCATTCAGAATGAACTGGAGGATATGCTGGCAGAAGAAATTCTCACGGGACGGCTTAAAGCAGGGGATGAAGCGCATATTACAGCAGAAGACGGTGTACTGAAGCTGGGGTAGTTTGCTGCCCTTTCTTCCTTGTATCGTATAAAGTAATAAAGAATGCTTGAAACTTTACACAAGTTATATTATACTGAAACTACAGAATGGTTGCAGGATCAAAACAGTTTTGATCCTGTATTCTGAAATTACAGGAGGACATAGATATGTCAGCGGTTAAAGAATTATTACGCGCAGAAAGTGACGGAAGTATCAGTTTTGGCGATTACACCCTTGCATCTAAAACCAAGCTGCCCGGATTTCAGCATCAGGGAGATGAATATTATGTAAAAACATATGCAGAAAGTACTCACCTGGAGCGTAATGGTATGTTTGTATACGACTCTGTTCCGGGTACATCTGTTCATGGATTTAAAGTAACAGAAGAAGGTGCCAGTTTTACAGTAGAAGGTTCGGCAGATGCACAGATTACTCTGGAACTGGCAGCAGGTGAAACCTACACCGTATATGTAAACGAAAAGGCTGTCGGTCAGATGACCACCAATGGATCCGGAAAGCTTTCCATCAGTGTTGAACTGGGCGAAGCACCGGCAGAGGTTGTTGTGAAGAGATAGTAATCCGGTGGATCCGTTTTAACAGAAGGCGGTTTTGCAGAAGCAGTGTCTGTGGATGCATTATATTTTCGTACATAACAGCTGCTGATTTTCACAGCAGGTGATTCCGGGATTTCACCGGGATCTGCAGGACAAAACAGGTTTTAAGAAATTAACGGGCTATGGCATACGGTGTCCATAGCCCGTTTGTATCATGGGACTCATATAAGTAAGGAAACAGTTTATGGCAAAGGCAAAGAGTACAGTTTTTTTCTGCAGGGAATGCGGATTTGAATCCACCAAATGGCTGGGACAGTGCCCGGGCTGTCATGCATGGAACAGTTTTACAGAGGCCCCTGCTCAGAGAACGCCTCAGAAGAGAGGACTGAGTCAGAGCGGAAAGGGTGCTATGGGAATTTCGGGCATTTCCGGCGGAGCAGACATCGGGAAAGCAGTGCGTCTGGAACAGATTGATATGACAAGACAGCCCAGGATGGATGCGGGAAGTGCGGAATTGAATCGTGTACTGGGCGGCGGTGTTGTACCGGGATCACTGATTCTGGTGGGCGGCGATCCGGGCATCGGCAAATCTACACTGCTTTTACAGACCTGCAGACAACTGGCAGCAGCAGGCAGAAAGGTTCTTTATATATCCGGTGAAGAATCACTGACGCAGATACGCATGCGGGCAGACCGGATCGGCACATTTACAGGGGATCTGACATTCTACTGCGAGACAGATCTGGATGTGATTGAAGAAAAACTGACCCAATGGAAACCGGATGTGGTGATTATCGACTCCATTCAGACCATGTACAGAGAAGAGGTTTCGGCAGTGCCGGGCAGCGTCAGTCAGGTCCGGGAATCCACAGCAGTTCTGCTGCGCATGGCAAAGGGACTGGGAATTGCGATTTTTATTGTGGGTCATGTAACCAAAGAAGGAACTGTTGCAGGCCCGAGGGTACTGGAGCATATGGTGGATACGGTACTGTATTTTGAAGGAGACCGGATGGCAGCATACCGGATTCTCCGTGCCGTAAAAAACCGATTTGGATCCACCAATGAAATCGGTGTATTTGAAATGGGAGAGCGGGGACTGGAGGAAGTGCCGAATCCTTCCGAATATATGCTGAACGGCCGGCCGGAAGGCGCCAGCGGCTCGGTGGTAACCTGTACCATGGAGGGAACGCGGCCGATTCTGTCAGAGGTACAGGCTCTGGTCTGCAGAACAAATTTCGGCATGCCCAGAAGGACAGCAGCCGGAACCGATTATAATCGTGTCAATCTGCTGATGGCAGTGCTGGAAAAAAGGCTGGGACTGGCAATGGGACAGTGTGATGCTTATGTGAATATTGCGGGCGGCATGAAGATATCGGAACCGTCCATCGATCTGGCAATCGTGGCAGCAATTTTATCCAGTTATCAGGATAAGGCCTGGGATGATCGTACCATGATTTTCGGTGAAGTGGGACTTGCGGGAGAAGTCCGGGCCGTTAATATGTGTCAGCAGCGTGTGGACGAAGCAGTGAAACTGGGATTTACCACATGCATTCTGCCGAAGGTAAATCTGGCAAGATTGAAAAGACCGGAAGGACTTCGTCTGATCGGAATTTCCGGAGTCGGAGAACTGCTGGGGAAAAAGAAAAACGGTTGAAATGCGCAGCCGGCATGGGGAAAACTTATGCCGGCTTGAGTTTCATATTGAATACAAAACAAAAAAGCTGTTACCGAAGTAACAGCTTAAAAAGCAGGGGTGAAAGGAGTCGAACCTTTCTCTGAGGTTTTGGAGACCGCCATTCTACCGATGAACTACACCCCTGTACCGTCGATTGAGAACCGACTGTGATATATTAGCACATGAAATACGGATTGTCAACTGTTTTTTCGGATTTAACTGAGCTTTTATTTTTTTCTTCATAGATTTTTCATTAGACCTATCCTGTGTCTTGATGTATACTATATCCGTAAGATTGGCTGATTGCATGCGGCTCTGCCCGGCAGCACTTCGATGTACTAAAATAAAAAGACCAGATGTTGTGACACAACATAACAAGGGATTGTGAGGTATATATTTGGAACAGAATGTAAAATTTCTGGAAAATTTTTTAAAAGAGTTAAATCGATACTGTGATTCTTCAGCCCAGACGGACAACTGGTATGCCAATATGCAGAAACGTCTGGCCGATGAGCAGGAGGAAAAACGGATTCGAAACGATGACAGTTACAGAGAACAGCAGAATTCACTGAAAGCGGTTCAGGAAAAATATTTGCGGGAGCGGGACGAGATGATCGGCCGGATCCGCAGGCAGATCTTTCAGAAAACGGAACGGATTCGAAAAGGCATCGAGGAAAATTGCCGTATCCGTGACAGGATTCTGCACAAAAAGGAAGAAATCGTGCGCCCTGAGTTTTTTGAATTTGCATACCGATATCAGGAGTACGGCGACTTTTATCCGGAGATAACGAGACTGGAGCAGTATGGTGAACTGCCTCTGGATCAGATGGTTGCCAGAATCAATGACAATCGCACCAGCCTGATTGTGAACCGGATCAAAGCGCTGCTGAAAAGTGAAGATATGATGATCGAATATGCAGCATTTTCCAACCTGATCGGAAAGGCACGGTATCTTTGCGAAATGGATAATGATGCCCTGCGGGAAAAGGGCAATGAAGAAATCCGACAGCTGGAACTGGAAATGGAGTCGACAGAAGAACGTTTTATGAAAATAGCAGCAAGATCTTCTGAAAAAAGAAAGCAGATTGAAAAGGAGAATGAAGAATACCGCAGAATGTTTGAACAGGCCTGTGAAGCGGAAATCCGTCATCTGCGGGAGGATTATCAGAACAGACAGTTGAAAAACTATGATTCTTTACGGAGTCTGCTTAAGGAAAAATATCCTGCATCTGAGATGAAACGTATATACAGGGCTTTTGAGGATGCCGAGAATCAGCAGAAGAAATATATCTGTGCAGATGGAGTTCCTCTCCCGGCAAAGCTGGGACAGCTGTGGTTTACGGGAAATGAAACACTGAAAAATGATTATATCAGACAGCTTCTGGAAAAGGATTATGATTTTATGATTCAGGAAGGAAGACTGTCCATACCTGGTATTGCATAGGGGGAAATGAATGTGATTATACTGGAAGGACAGAAAGATATTTACATGTCTGTGCGTCTGCTGACAGAAAACAGCGGTGAAACGAGAATCTGCCTGTGTCAGAACCAGAAAGGACAGCAGTTTGCCGGACGGATTTACCGGGATATGGACGGACTTGACAATTCTGTCAGACGGTTTCTGTACAAATCAGATATTCCGTATTTTCTGAAACTGCTGGATCATGGCATTACAGAAATTAAAGGTAAGAAGTGTGCTTTTGAAGTGTTTGAATATATTCAGGAAGGAACGTTGGCCGAAAAGGCACCTTTAGAGGAAGCTTATGTGGAAAAGACGGTGATTCCCTGCATGAATGAAGCACTTCATGCCATGCATGGGGCCGGATTTCTTCATCGGGATGTAAAGCCGGATAATATGTATCCGGCAGGCACAGAGGATCATCCGCTGGTTAAGCTGGGAGATTTCGGTATCAGTATACGCATGGATGAGGATCACAGTTACTGTGACGGAGGACTTGTATTTACACCGGGATATGTGCCGGCAGAAGTTCTGAATACAGGCACATATTCTGCAGCATCCGATTACTATGGACTGGCGGTCAGCATTTATTATCTGATTACGGGAAAGCAGATTTATGATGGTATGACACCGGACGAAATTATGATTCGGACCAGACGGGGGGAACTGATGCATTATGAAGGAATCAGCAGGAGAATGGCTTCCCTGCTGGAGGGACTGACCGTTCAGGATCCCAGATATCGATGGGGATATCAGGAAGTAAAGGCATGGATTCAGGGAGCAGATGTGCCGGTATTCCGATATTCACAGGAGGAACAGATCATTGATCCGCCGTATCAGCTTACGGCAGAGGTGACCTGCAGAAGTCTGAGAGAACTGGCCTGTCAGCTGTGCTGCTTTCCGGAAGAGGGAAAAAAGCATTTATATGATGGTCTGATTGCAGATAGTCTGCGTCGGCAGTATCAGCATATCTCCAATGCCCTTTCCAACCTGACCATTGATCGGTTTCCCCATGCAAAAAATGCAGGAATTGCAGCGGCTGTTCATCTTCTGGATCCTCGACATGATTTTTTCTGGTGTGGAAAAGAGTACAAAATCCTTACCGATCTGCTGTCCGAAGTGGAACAGGAGGTTATGAAGGGGATACTGTCTTCCTCTACAGAAGAACTGCTGACCAGCGGAATTCTCAGTTTTTATTATGAACGATCTCTGGGAGAGGATGAAGTTACGATTCTCAGACTGGTGGAGAAAGAAGCACAGCATCATAAAATGCGGGCAGCAGCTGTTCTGGTTCTGAATCTGCAGCCCCATCCACGGTATCATATTTCGGAAAACCTGTATGTTGAAAATATCAGCGATTACATTGATCTGCAGGTACAGATACCGGAGGATCTGGAAAAACGGCTGTGTGAGGACTTCAATAAAGAGTATTTCCGCTGCTGGCTGGAATGCATGGGGTACGGTTCTGTTTTTGCCGAATGGAAAAATCATTTATATAAAAACGGATATGTGGTTCGGGATGAACAGCTGCTGGGCAATGTCTGCAGATTTCTGGCTAAAATCTGTCCGGAAAAGAAGCAGACTCTCTGCCGTCTGCTGATTGCGCAGCTTGAGCAGAGACCGGAATACTGGCTGAAGAATCATCTGGAGCTTTATCAGATGGATGAAATGATGGAACATATGGTGAACGAAAACTTTTCAGCTGTTGTTTATTCAGAGGATATGACCATCAAAGAACTGCTTCATGCACAGAGTGAACTGAAGGAATGTATGCATGAACTGCGGAGAGATTTTATGAACAATCCGTTTCTTTATGAAAACGGTATCTATGATGAAGCAAATTTCAGAATTACCAGTGCATGCTGTGATGCCTATTTTGTTCCCGATGGATATCATGAACTTGTTCCTGCCGGATGGCTCAGGGAACAGGGAACACTTCAGGACCGCAGCCGGATTCAGCATGGATTTGATGAATTCCGCAGAGAAGCGGATGAATTAATGAAGCAGAGGGCAGAGCAGATTCAGCTTTGGAGCAGAAAAAACCGGAATACATGTAAAGAAAAGAAAGAAGCGAAACAGAAACCCGGTCTGGCGGGAGGGATTGCAGCTGTTCTTTCCGGGGCGGTGCTGCTGGGTATTATTCAGCTTTTGTCTGCAGAATATCTGAGCAGAAGCAGTCTGTTTACCAAAGCAGGGATTATCGTGACACTTCTGGTTGTTCTGGCCTGTCTGTTTTCCGGAATTGTCCGGATTGTCCAGTACAGCCTCTGGATCAGGTTGACACGATCAGCCGATGGTCTGAAGGAAATTGCAGAAAATATCAGAAATCAGGCAGAAGAGCTGGCCAGTGAAAGAACCGCAATCAAAAATACCCTGAAACCGGCTTCACGGAATATCATCAGAGAAGCACAGCAGGAACGGGCATACGGCAGTTATCTGCTTCAGTATCGAAAACTGAAAAATGGTCTTCTCCGGTATCTGATTCTGATTCCTGTGATGATGGTAATGATGACCGGATGTCTTTATCTTGATGGCAGCATTTCCCTGAATAGCGGAAGCATGATGAAGGAAATATCTGCATTATTTCAGAACCGGGGAGAACATACGGCAGACTCATCCACTTATAAAGTTGTGGTCAGCAGTGCCAGACTCAGAACCGGTGCAGGCACCAATTATGAAATACTGAATTCCTATGAAAATGGTACAGAAGTAACTATAACCGGTAAAAAGCAGTCAGATGGCAATAACATCTGGTATGAAGTTGTTGCTCCCGACGGCACAATCGGCTGGATGCGGGATGATATGATAAGGAGGTAGTGTTGTGAACGAACTGGAAACCTTGAAATTATGGGTAGAGGAAAGTAATAATATAGTGTTTTTTGGCGGCGCAGGTGTCTCTACGGAAAGTAATGTACCGGATTTCAGAAGTGAAGACGGTCTGTATAATCTGAAATACAAATATCCGCCGGAAACCATCATCAGTCACAGTTTTTACAAACGCAATACAGAAGAGTTTTTCCGCTTTTATAAAGATCGTATGATCTATCCGGAAGCAAAACCCAATCCGGCCCATCTGGCCCTGGCAGAGCTGGAAAAAAGAGGAAAACTGCGTGCAGTGATTACGCAGAACATCGATGGTCTTCATCAGGCGGCAGGAAGTAAGGAAGTGCTGGAGCTGCATGGATCCGTTCACCGCAACTATTGTGAACGATGTGGCTGTTTCCATGGACTGGATGATGTTCTTTCGCAGGAAGGTGTTCCCCACTGCCAATGCGGCGGCGTGATTAAACCGGATGTGGTTCTTTATGAAGAAAGTCTGGACGACAATGTGATTACCAAAGCGATACAATATATCTCCCGAGCAGATGTACTGATCATCGGAGGAACATCATTGACCGTGTATCCTGCAGCCGGTTTTGTAAACTATTATAAAGGACATAAACTGGTACTGATCAACAAATCGTCCACACCAATGGACAAAATGGCCGATCTTGTAATCAATAAACCGATTGGTCAGGTAATGCGTATGTTCTTATAAGAATATACGGTTATTTACATCATCTTATATCAGTAGGGGGAAAGTCAGGAATGGCAGAACGATTGAATTATGAAGTGGGAGATGTGGTGCGTCTGAAAAAACCGCATCCCTGTGGAAGTTCTGAATGGGAAATTCTTCGTGTGGGCATGGATTTTCGGCTGAAATGTGCCGGATGCGGCCATATGATCATGGTTCCAAGGAAAACGGTGGAAAAAAGTACCAGAGAACTGAAAAAACATTAAAAATTCCTTGCAATATCGCAATGGTTGTGTTACAATCAGCTACTGTGATAAATTCTAATCCTTGCTCCCGAAAAGGGGGCCACAAAAGTCCACAAGGAGGTAACGCGAAATGTATAAGTATGAATTAGCTGTTGTTTTAAGTGTAAAGCTTGAAGAAGAAGAAAGAGCAGCTGCAATCGAAAAAGTGAAAGGTTATATCACTCGTTTCAACGGTAACGTAACTGGCGTAGATGAATGGGGCAAGAAGAGACTTGCTTACGAAATTCAGAAGTCCAGAGAAGCTTACTACTACTTCATTCAGTTCGAGACAGAAGATAACAACTGCCCTAACGAAGTAGAAGCTCATATTCGTATGATGGAAACAGTTATCAGATATCTGATCGTAAAACAGGAAGCTTAATCAAAGCTTGAAACAAAAGCTGAATCAGACTTCTGCTGGAAAGATTAGGGTGAATGTATGAATAAAGTTATTATTATGGGAAGACTTACCAGGGATCCCGATGTCAGATATTCCAATCAGGGTGAACGCCAGATGGCAATCGCAAGATACACTCTGGCAGTTGACAGAAGATTCCGCAGAACCAATGACAGCAATGAACAGACAGCTGATTTTATTAACTGTGTGGCCTTTGACCGTCAGGCAGAATTTGCGGAGAAGTATCTGAGAAAGGGTACCAGAATGGTGGTTTGCGGCCGTCTTCAGACAGGCAGCTATACAAACAAAGATGGTATTCGTGTATACACAACTGATGTAGTAGTAGAAGAACAGGAATTTGCTGAAAGCAAGTCTGCATCCGCTTCTTATAACGGAGGTATGCAGGATAACTTTGGTGGAAATCAGAGTTATGGCGGAAACCAGAATTACGGCGGTGCTCAGAGCTACGGCAGTTTCGGTCAGCAGAGCAGTTCAAGACCCAGTCCAGCCAGCGCAATCGGTGATGATTTTATGAATATTCCCGATGGTGTTGACGATGAAGGTCTTCCTTTTAACTAAGACTTCTTTGAAGTCCGGTTGAGTCATACAGCAGGTATGACAGAATTGTATTCTATTCTATGATACAGCATCCGGAAAGGGTGCTGACGTTGATTATTTAAGGAGGTTATAGCCATGGCTTACAATAAAGGTGAAAGATCAGATTCTCCCATGAAGAGAAGAAACGGCGGTCGCAGAAGAAGAAAAGTTTGTGTATTCTGTGGAACAAAGGATACAGGTATCGATTTCAAGGATACAAACAAGCTGAAGAGATACGTATCTGAAAGAGGTAAAATTCTTCCCAGAAGAATCACAGGCAACTGCGCAAAGCATCAGAGAGCTCTTACCGTAGCAATCAAGAGAGCACGTCACGTTGCATTAATGCCTTATACATTAGATTAATATGTATCCGGTTTCATCCGGCTGCAGAGTGATCGGATAATGAACCGTCATACTCGAAAGAGAGTATGGCGGTTTTTTGCTATAAGAAGTAGTAATTCACTTGAAAATGGAGTATTATATCAGGTGGGAGATGGCTTCCGCCCAGGCATAAGGACTCGTGAGCGAGTCTTGAATGAAATTGATAAAAATAGATATTATGATGAAGGAGACAGGATATGACAGAAATCAGAGAACAAGCGGTAAAAGCAGCGGAGGAATTATGTGATGCAGCAGGACTGAAAAAAGGGCAGATTCTGGTGGTGGGATGTTCTTCCAGTGAAATTATCGGAAAGAAAATCGGTTCCTGTTCCAGTGAGGAAACGGCGCAGGAAGTTTATGATGCATTACAGTCTGTGCTTCGCCCCCGCGGTATTTACCTTGCAGCTCAGTGCTGCGAACATCTGAATCGTGCAATTATTATAGAAGCGGAAGCAGTGCCCGGTGCAGAAATCTGCAATGTGGTTCCTCAGCCTAAAGCAGGCGGCTCCTTTGCCACTGCGGCATATAATGATATGAAAAATCCGGTTGCACTGGAAGAAATCAAAGCCGATGCAGGTCTTGATATCGGAAATACACTGATTGGCATGCATCTGAAAAGAGTTGCGGTTCCTGTTCGACTGAAGGAGAAATATATCGGAGAAGCTCCTCTGGTTGCAGCGAGAACCAGACCGAAGTTTATCGGCGGCTGCAGAGCTGTGTACAATGATGCACTGGGTGTGGACAACCGCAGATAAAGAAACAGGATGTGTGGATAAAATACTTTCCTGCGTGAGTCATACCAGATGAAAAAGTGTAAGATAACAGTGTTGAAATCGGGCCATTGCCTGCTATACTATAAGTGTCTGGTGGAAATCCGCTTCAGGCACAGCGTTTAGCTGCTATTGTAATTTGTTTGGAAACAAGGTGTTTATATGCCGATTGGAAAGGAGTAATTTTATGGCAAACGCAGGAAATCGGAGACGTATTTTAAATAATGAAGAGAAATTAGAACTGGGGCGTATGTATGTCCATATGGGCGACAGCAGCGAGACCCGGTCAGACTATACAGGAGCAGCAAACTTATATCGGATGTCAGAAAAGATTTTCAGTGAACTGATGGAACAGGGAAATATGGAAGCAAAAGGTGAATATCTTCATACCTTGTTCCGTCTGGCGGTTTTGCCGCAGACATCTGTGGAGCAAAAAATTGATTATCTGGAAAAAGCCGGAAAACTTGCAGCAGAGCTGGAGCGTGAAACCGATGATATTGAGTTTGAAATTGCCGGTGACAGCATCAGAGGCGAATTGGAAATGACCTATCTTGAATTGAATGCCAAAGTAGTAAGTCAGAGGATGAAGTAGGAGATACAGAATTGGAAAGAATGCTGTTCTGCCCGGATTGGTTCAGAACATCCGGCATATGATATGGAATGGGCTGATAAAAGAAGAATGGAATGTTCTTTTTTTATCAGCCCATTATTGTATTCTTCAGCATGGAACGGTATAATAATTACTATAAAAAGTCCCGGACAGCAGCCGGGTGACGGAGCATGTCTGCATATGCAGACGCTCTTTAGATTCGCACTGGTGCAGTTTGTGGAAATATTTGGGTGGAATGGTGCAGCAAATGAAAAATTTATATCGTAAAATTCCCAAAGTGGATCTGATGCTGGAAATGCCTGGTATACAGAAACTGGTTGGAATATTTGGAAAAAAGACAGTGACAGAAAGTGTTCGAAAGGAAACAGAGCTGTTGCGGGGATTTTTGAAAGAAAGTGAGCAGATGCTGAGACAGATGTCGGTTTCAGCAGAAGAAAAGGAAGAAAAAGAACAGGAACTGACAGCTCAATTTGAAGAAAAACTGGCAGATATTGAAAATGCCGTGGAAAAGCAGCTTGTAAAAGAAGATCGTATCGGGTTCTGCAGGGTGCTGAATGCCACCGGAACAATTCTTCATACCAATCTGGGCAGATCGCCCATTTCCAGAGAACATGCAGAAAAAATCGCAGATCTGGTTTCCGGTTATTCCAACCTGGAGTATGATCTGGAAGCAGGATGCCGGGGAGAGCGGTATTCTCATTTTGAAAAGCTGATCTGTCAGGTGACAGGAGCGGAAAGCGCCATGGCTGTCAACAATAATGCCGGTGCAGTTCTACTGACGCTCAGTGCCCTGGGATGTGGAAAAGAAGTCATTGTCTCCAGAGGAGAACAGATAGAAATCGGGGGGAAATTTCGAGTCCCGGATGTAATCCGTCAGGGCGGTGCCATATTATGTGAGGTCGGAACAACCAATAAAACCCATTTATCCGATTATGAAGATGCAATCAATGAAAATACGGGAATCTTATTAAAAGTACATACGAGTAACTACAGAATTGTCGGGTTCTCGGACAGTGTATCAACCCATGACCTGGCTGAACTGGGAAAACGAAAACAGATTCCGGTGGTGGAAGATCTGGGCAGCGGCATTTTGATCGATCTGCGTCGGTATGGCATTGCCAATGAGCCTACCGTTCAGGAAACCATTGCTGCCGGTGCGGATGTGGTCTGTTTCAGCGGAGACAAATTGCTGGGTGGCCCTCAGGCAGGCATTATAGTTGGAAAAAAGGAGTATATTGACCGAATTAAGAAACACCCCCTGACCAGAGCATTGCGAATTGATAAATTTACCGCAGCGGCACTGGAACTGGTATGGAAGGAATATTATCTGTGCAATCCGGTACAGCTGATGGAGAAAATCCCTGTTTTGAAGATGTTCGCCAGCACAGAAGCAGAACAAAGGAAACGTGCTGAAAAAATTGTTTCTGCATGGCAGGCAGACGTTGGAGATAGGTATGAATTTCAGATCCGTCCCATGGAAGCACAGATGGGAGGCGGAACGCTGCCTACCTATCAGTTTAAAGGAGCGGGTATTGTTATTTTACCCCGTGATGAAAATGCATTGACTGCCGAACAGCTGGAAGAGACTTTCCGCAGACTGCCGGTTCCGATTATCGGAAGAATTCAGAATGGATGTTTTGAGCTTCATATGCAGACTGTATTTGATGAGGATCTGCCGCTTTTTATTGAAGAGGGAAAAACGTGTTTGAGCCGGGAAAACGGTTTTGCATAAAAAAGACACGTGGGGTTGAAAGGAATTGAACATGAAAAATATTATTGTAGGTACAGCGGGTCATATTGATCATGGCAAAACCAGTCTGATTAAGGCACTGACCGGATATGATGCTGACCGTCTGGCAGAAGAAAAACGTCGTGGTATTACCATTGAACTGGGATTTACCCATTTTGATCTGCCCAGTGGTACGAGAATCGGTATTATTGATGTACCTGGTCATGAAAAATTTGTCGGAAATATGGTAACAGGTGTTGTAGGTATGGATCTGGTGCTGATTCTGATCGCAGCAGACGAAGGAATTATGCCCCAGACCAGAGAACATATTGCCATTCTGGAACAGCTGGGTGTCAGCAATGCCATACTGGTTCTCAGCAAATGCGATATGGTGGATCAGGACTGGATTGATCTGATTCAGGAGGAAATCCGGGAAGAACTGAAAACTTCCCTGTATGCCAATGCGCCGATGGTCCGCGTCTCTTCTGTGACCGGAATGGGAATTCCGGAACTGACGGAAATGATTGACCGGATGACCGAACAGACGGAAGAAAGGGATATCAGTGAAATTCCCCGCCTTCCCATTGACCGTGTATTTACTCTGACCGGTTTTGGCACAATTGTAACAGGCACTCTGATTTCCGGTGTATTAAACAAGGAAACTCCCCTTGCAATTTATCCGGAAGGAATTGAATGTAAAATCAGAAATATTCAGGTACATGATCAGGATGTGGAGCAGGCTTATGCCGGACAGCGTGTAGCAGTCAATCTTTCCAATATAAAGAAGGAAGAAATCCACAGAGGCGATGTTCTGGCACCTCCGGATACCATGCAGAATACAGATCGTCTGGATGTGAAAATCCGTATGCTGGAAATGACAGATCGGAGTATTAAAAACAGAGGACGTCTCCATCTTTGTATTGGAACCACACAGGTTCTCTGCCGTGCTGTTCTGCTGGGAATCGATGAACTGGAAAAAGGACAGGAAGGATATGCACAGCTTCTGCTGGAGGAACCGATTGCTGTAAGGAAAAAAGACCGCTTTATTCTGCGCTTCTATTCGCCGCTGGAAACCATAGCAGGCGGAGAAGTTCTGGATCAGCTGGCTGTGAAAAAGAGACGTATGTCTGCAGACACGTTGGAGGAAATGCGTCAGAAAGAAAAGGGCGGACCGGAAGACGTTCTGGAATATATTGTAAAAGAAGCGGAAAAACAGATGATTACCGTGAAGGCAGTGGCGGACAAAGGGGCATTTCCTGCGGAAGAACTGGAACCTGCCATTGCAAAATTAAAGGAAAATCACAGGATTTCTGAGATTCCGGTTCGGAAAGAACGATATCTGCTTCATTCCTTCTGGGAAATGGAGCTGCTTGAAGATCTGGAAATCCTTTTGAAAGATTTCCATGAAAAGTACCGCTACCGCCGGGGGATGTATAAATCAGAATTGTACAATAAACTTCTGTCTTCTGTAAAACAGTCGCTGTTTGATCAGCTTCTGCAGCATTGGGTGGACGAAGGAAAAATTAAAGTGGAGCAGGAATTTGTGAATATGGCAGATTTCCATATGTACAAAGACCGATACTATCAGAAAGCAGAAAAATGGATTATGCGGAATCTGAAAGAAGCGGGATACAATTTTGTCCGATTCCCGGATGTCCCTTTCGTAGAAGAACAGCAGGCCTATAAGGATGATGTACTTCAGAATATGGTGGTGGAAGGACGCTGCATTCATCTGTTTGAAGACTACTATACCCTTCCTTCTTTTGTGATCGAAGCCAGAGAGAAAATAGAACCGGTTCTGGAATCCAATGGAAAGATTACAATTGGCGAGGTCAGAGATCTGATCGGAACCTCCCGAAAGAATGTTAAAATCCTTCTGGAATACTTTGACAGCATCAAACTGACAAAGAAAAATGGTACTGAGACAGAGAGAGAAGCGGTGAAAAAGACGGTTTAATATATTTGAGACAGGATCCATAACAGATGCAAAAAGGGCTGCCGTAATACGGCAGCCCTGTAATATTCTGGCGGAAGCATGTGGGAATCGAACCCACCCGGGATGATCAACACCCCACACAGGTTTTGAAGACCAGGAGGCACACCAGTTACCTTTCTACTTCCATATCATGATGCGGAGATAAAAAATGTCCTCATCATACAAATGGATTTATCGGCTGAAACGATACATTTATCGAGCTGATAAATCCATATCAATTATATGATATCTTCTGATAAAATTCAAGTGTTATTTTTAACTGCATGGACAATAAACCGTTCGTGTTCGTCATCATTGGTACAGGTTGACAATGTGATAATCGGTTCTGCAGCAGATGGAGAAATGTCTGATGCGAACAGAGAATGATTCAGAACCATGTGCAGGTAGTTCTGGTATTCATCTGTGTTGAGCTGCAGATTGTAATTATAGGTTGCACTGCCATCTGTGGTTTTATAACAGGAAAAAACCCTGTAGGTATCCAGGCCGTTTTCTGTCTGCAGGTAAATGAGCGGATGCCCGGCTCGCCAGTTTTCCTTTTCATAATTGGTCAGTTCGCAGAACATGGCCCCGTTCAGAAGGTTGTGACCGTAAATAATCGTATTGGCATTTGCAAATGGGTTTTCTGTACGGCAATCAACAAAAATACATCCGGCTTTATTTTGCTTTCCGTTAATCGTTGTGTGCAGATAGGTATAGTTGTCATCGGGAGTCAGAACCGGATAACTGATATTGGTATCGGGGATTGTAATCCACGCGGCAGCATCCGGGTTGATCTGCTTCAATGCGTCCAGATTGATTAACTGTACCTGTGTCGTTTCAGGGCTGTCGGCAGAACCGGATGGAGTGGAGGAATCTGTTGGAACAGGAACGGTTACCTCATCAAGAACAGAATGGTATATATCCGTACCGTTTTTGTATTCTGACAGGATTTCGTATAGTTTCCATCCGCTGAAGCAGAAGGTTCCGATACAGACCAGAAAAATAATGGTTGTTAATGCTTTTTTCATAATTGTATGCCTCGGGTAGTAATTTAAATTGATGTTTCCTTGTGAGCAATTTTCAGATATTTGGCTTTTGTAGCCATACCGCCTCGTATGTGTCGTTCGGATTTATTCAGATTCAGTACAGAACGAACCTGTGCAGCCAGATGGGGATTGATTTCCTCGAGACGCATAGTAACATCCTTGTGTACGGTCGATTTACTGATTCCGAATCGGCGTGCGGTCTGACGGACAGTCGCACCGTTTTCAACAATATAGTTTCCGATATTTACAGAGCGTTCTTCTATATATTCTTTCAAAAAAACACCTGATAACACTGTTTGTACAGTGTATGCAGATCTGGTTTTTAAAATGCATTTCAGATCAGATTATCCGGTCCGAAACCATATGGAAGAATTTCTTTTAATAGGAAAGTTCTCATCTCTTTTCCGGAATCTTCCAATACAATTTCAAATAATTCGGGATCACAGAATTCCATCATGACCTGTCGGCAGACACCGCAGGGCGGACATATTCCATCGGGCTGCTTTCCTTCCGGACCGCCGACAATGGCTATGGCAGTAAACTCCCGCTCGCCTTCGGAAATCGCCTTGAAAAATGCAGTGCGTTCTGCACAATTGCCGGGTGTATAGGCGGCATTTTCGATGTTGCATCCGGTGTAGACATTTCCGGACTTTGCAAGAAGGGCTGCTCCCACCTGAAAGTGGGAGTAAGGTGCATAGGCATATGTTCTCGCCTGATGAGCAAGTTCCAGTAAAGCTTGTTTTTTCATGATAACCTCCGATACGTCTTTATTAGAAAAACGTTTGCTTCACAAACCGAATTCGGCGCTAAATCTCCGCAGACACCGATTTGAAAATCTTTCGGGAGATGCCGCCTGCTTCCGGAGTTAAATATTAAGTGGCGGAAACAAAATGGTTTCAGGTACGGGCGACAATTCGGGCACTGATCTGTGAAGCTGCTGTGTGAATCCAGGGACTGATAAAAAGGGAGATGGATAAAACGAGGCAGTATACAGCCGGATTGTTTGTGGGAATGGAAGCTGTAAGACACAGACCTCGAATTAACACGTGTGTCAGATACAGTTCCAGGGAATTGTTGCCCAGCCAGATCAGAATCCTGTGGAAGAGCCGGTTGGAAAACAGCGCACAAATACATGCTCCAAGCAG
>JALETI010000186.1 GCA_022781515.1 Lachnospiraceae bacterium | reverse complement strand
GACAGCTGACCTGAGACAGGTCGGTCCATTCCTGACGCCGCAGCTGGGAAGCAATCCGGGACAACAGGATCCGGAGGGAAAAGGGCTTCGTCACATAGTCATCTGCCCCGCTTTCCAGCCCCCGGATAATGTCCTGCTCCTCACCCAGTCCGGTCATGATAATAATGGGCCCCCGGTAAATCTGCCGGATGCCTTTGCACAGATCAAATCCACTGCAGTCCGGCAGACGGATATCCAGCAGGCAGCCATCGATATCCTCTCCTGCAATCCGGTTCAGTGCCATAACGCCGCAGTCGGCAATCATCACCTGATAATTCTCCTCCCGGAGTACTTTTTCCAGTTCTTTCGCCAGAACTGCATCATCTTCCACAATCAATATGGTTTTCTTCATCGTTTGTATCCCCCTGTGTTACTTCAAAACCAATCCAGTTACCGGCAGTATAGGTTCATGTTATTCATTCATGTCACCTGTATGTAAGAAATCTGCCTATAATCGAATGCATACAGGTCTCCCTGTAAATACATACCGAAGGAGGAAACCCAATGAAAAAACTGATCTCCATCCTGCTGCTGACCGCCATGGTGCTCACCCTGAACACCGTCACCGCCTTTGCAGCCGAATCCGGCTCCGGTGATACAGACACCATTCAGACAGACACCGGGACCACCCCCCGGATCATTTTCAGCTATGAAAAAGAGGTTCGCAAGAGATATGCACATTTTGACGACATTCCGGAACATATTTCCTACAGCGAATACAGCGAGGAATGGCACGGTTACTTTTCCGGCACTCTTTGGCTGGATCATTACATTGAAACCGCAGACCACTTTTGGTTTGCCTGGTTTTACGGTACGTTAACCGGTACCATCTGATGGTTTTGAAATAAGTTGTTGTCTGTTCGACTTCCGGTCTCCCTTATCAGTCGGACACATAAGACGTTCAGCCCGCGATTTTGGCGGCTGAACGTCTTTTTTGTGTTTATTATACGCTATAATCCATTTATTTTTCATGGTTTTTGTGCCCTGTTTCCGGACAATCCCCAGGGATTATCCGGAAACCATGGATTGCATGCTCCCTGCCTGGGGCGGGGAATCCATTTGCATGCAATGGGCTGTTGTGTTATTCTGCATAGTTTGTATCCTGTTGTTTTCGGGTTATCTGTTATCCATTTTTAAGTACCCGTTTTTCTCGATGTCAATATTGTTTTTTCAATCCGTTGATTTCCGGGTCTTTGCAGCGCATTTTTGTCAGGACCCGACCCAGCCGCAGCCATCTTTTCATTTCCTTTTCGCTGCCGGGATCGATGGTGATGGGTTTTCCGTAATCCGTTATGGGTTCCAGACAGCATGGTCTGGCCTGTACGAACTTACGGATATAGATACGGCTGGTTTCACGATCCAAAAATACACCCGTATCGCCATCCCGAATCGGCCGCCTGCTGAGAAGAAGGATGTCTCCTGTATTGTAAGCCGGTGCCATATGGATGGACGTGATCTGGAGACCGCAGTCCAGATCGGAACCAAACAGTTTCCGATAGGGTTCTGCGTTGACTCTTGTAATGTTGCAGGAGTCATAGACCATTCCATCTTCCATGTTGCCGGTGGGGATCAATACGGAGATGTAGTCATCGGTGTCCTTCTCGAAATCTTCCAGATTTTTTGAAAATGCTGCCTCCAGCTCCACCACTTCCTTCACAAAGCGAATCTGTGAATCCGAAAGCTGTCTGAGCTTTTTGGCTATTTCATACGTTTCTCCCTCCTCGTCTTTAATCATTTCAAAGATCCATTTTCCAGTTAGTTTATGCAGCAGATTGGCTGTATAGAGATTGATTCTCGATGTCTCACCACAGATCATTTTCTTATACCCGGACAGAGACATCTCCAGTTTGTCTGCCATTTCCTGTTGTGTCAGTCCCGCCTTGATGCGTTCCTGCTCGGCAAACAGGATAAAATTCTGCACTAAAGTCTGGCTTGATGTCATTACCGTGTTCCTCCCTGTTTTATCCTTGATAACCGGGAAACAACGCAAACCACCAGATTTTTAACACATGGTTATTATCCTACATTTTTCTTACACATACGTGACCCATTTTCTGGAAAATTCAACCTGCCTGTATAGAAAAAATACCTGACATTATCCATTGCATGGTCCGGGACAAAAAATCCGTCCCGATACAAAAAAGCTGCGCACCCGACCCCTGTACAGACCGAATGCGCAGCTTTCATAGGATTGTTCAGTTTCTATCTGTAGATGATTTCATCTCTTCTGGGACCGTTGGATACCATGCGGATCGGTACCTCCAGTTCCTTTTCGATGAATTCAACGTAATTGCGGCATGCTTCCGGGAGATCTTCGTACTTCTTGATACCGCGGATGTCACACTTCCAGCCGGGCATAACCTTTAATACCGGTTTTGCCTTTTCCAGCAATGCGGTTGCGGGGAAATCCCGTACCACTTCTCCGTCAATTTCATATCCGACACATACGGGGATTTCGTCCAGATATCCCAGTACATCCAGTACGGTCAGTACCGCTTCTGTGGTGCCCTGCACCCGGCAGCCGTAACGGCTTGCCACACAGTCAAACCAGCCCATTCTTCTGGGGCGTCCTGTGGTTGCACCGAATTCGCCTGCATCACCGCCGCGACGTCTCAGTTCATCGGCTTCCTCACCAAAGATTTCGCTTACGAAGGCACCGCCGCCAACGGCAGAGGAATATGCCTTTACTACAGTTGTGATATTGGTGATTTCATAGGGAGGGATGCCTGCACCCAGTGCACCGTATGCTGCCAGTGTATGGGAAGAAGTAACCATGGGATAGATACCGAAGTCAGGATCCTTCAGGGAACCCAGCTGACCTTCCAGCAGGATGTTCTTTCCTTCCTTGATTGCGTTATGCAGATATAAGGAAACATCGCATACATAAGGAGCAACCATGTCACGATACTGATGCAGTGTATCCATCAGTTCTTCCGGAACCAGCGGAGGCTGATTGTAGAGGTTCACAAGCATGCAGTTCTTCAGCACGCAGATCTTTTCCACACGTTCCTTCAGCACTTCATCATCGAATAATTCGTTCACCTGAATGCCGATCTTTGCATATTTATCCGAATAGAACGGTGCAATACCGGATTTGGTGGATCCGAAGGACTTGCCTGCCAGACGGGCTTCTTCACAGGTATCGAAAAGCACATGATAAGGCATCAGAATCTGCGCACGGTCTGAAACAAGAATATTGGGGTTCGGAACGCCCTTGCTTACGATGTCGTTGATTTCTTCGAAAAGTTTCGGAATGTTAAGCGCTACACCGTTGCCGATAATACAGGTTGTATTGGGATTGAATACACCTGAAGGAAGAAGATGTAATGCGAATTTACCATAATCATTGATAATTGTATGTCCTGCATTGCTGCCGCCCTGGAAACGGATGACGATATCTGCATCGGATGCAAGCATATCGGTGATCTTGCCCTTGCCTTCATCGCCCCAGTTTGCGCCTACTACTGCTCTTACCATTTGACTGTTACCTCCAAACCTGACAGAGTATCCCTGTCAAAAGATTTCCAAAATGTATGAAAATTCGCTGCGGATGTAAAAAACGCATAGCGAAACGTTTATATTATATAATATTGCAGAAAAGAAATCAATCAGAAATCATGAAATTGCAGCCGGGGTTTTCAATAAATCCAAAAGGGCCGCCGCATATGCGGCAGCCCTTATCAGAAAAACTTCATATGAGCCAAGGGACAAATGGACATAAAATACATGCTTGCATGTATTTTTATGTCTATGGGGCCCGCCAAACATGAGAAAGTAGCCATTTTTCTCGAAAAAATGAGCGGATTTCGAATGTTTGAGTCGATTTTGAGAGTGCAAAGCACGAAAAAATCGACGTGAGGCTCATTTGTTGGGTAACTCTTCATGTGATGTTGGGGTCAAAAGCCTTTTCCCACTTGATACCTACGGATTTTCCTCGTCATCCGGATTTTCCTCATCATCCGGATTGATTGTAATGCTGCTGTTTTCCGACCATTTCAGTGCCATCATACATAACCATATGATGATGGGGATGACAAAGGTACAAAGCAGCGAGGCCTGAAACATCTTCTGTGCAAATGGACTTCCGATCAGGCTGAAAATCAGCGTGGCCACATAGAGGCCCACCAGAGCAATGATTGCAATCCATGCCAGAAGCTGACGGATTTTCTTAGACATTGATTTCCGCCTTTACGCCCAGAATGTCTTTGTTATCATCCAGAATGGGCTGGATGACATCTGCCAGGAATTCTTCCACCTGTTCTTTGGAACGGCCGGTGTAGCGGCTGGGTTCCATGGCCTTCTGCAGATCGTCCAGATTCAGACCGAAGGATTCGTCCGCTGCGATCAGTTCCAGCAGGTTGTTGTCAAGACCTTCCTGCTTGACATTCTTACCGGCTTCCATGGAAAGGGTACGGATCTTTTCATGGAGTTCCTGACGGTCTCCACCTGCCTTTACCGCATCCATCATGATGTTTTCCGTTGCCATAAAAGGCAGTTCAGCCATCAGATGCTTGCGGATTACCTTTTCATAAACAACCAGTCCGTCCACCACGTTGAGGTACAGATCCAGAATACCGTCAATGGCAAGGAATGCTTCCGGAATGCTCAGTCTCTTGTTGGCGGAGTCATCCAGTGTACGTTCAAACCACTGGGTGGATGCCACCAGCATGGGATTCATCATGTCTGCCATTACATAGTTTGCCAGAGATGCCATACGTTCGCAGCGCATGGGATTTCTCTTATATGCCATGGCGGAAGAACCGATCTGATTCTTTTCAATGGGCTCTTCCACTTCTTTCAGATGCTGAAGAAGACGGATATCATTGGAAAACTTGTGAGCGCTCTGTGCGATACCTGCCAGTACACTTAATACGCGGCTGTCCACCTTTCTGGAATAGGTCTGACCGGATACCGGGTAGCAGCCGGGGAAGCCCATTTTCTCTGCAATTTTCTGCTCCAGCGCCTTGATCTTTTCATGATCGCCGTTGAACAGTTCCATGAAGCTTGCCTGTGTACCTGTGGTACCCTTGGAACCCAGAAGACGAAGACTGCTCATCAGATATTCAAGATCATCCAGATCCAGCTTCAGTTCCATCATCCACAGAGTTGCACGCTTGCCTACAGTGGTGGGCTGTGCAGGCTGGAAATGGGTAAATGCCAGTGTGGGCAGTGCTTTGTATTTATCCGCAAACTTAGCCAGTTCTGCCAGAACATTCACCAGTTTCTTCTTCACCAGTTCCAGTGCTTCTGCCATACTGATCAGGTCCGTGTTGTCACCTACGTAACATGATGTTGCACCCAGGTGGATAATTCCCTTTGCCTTGGGACAAAGCTGTCCGTAGGCATAAACGTGGGACATGACATCATGACGAACCAGTTTTTCTCTTTCTCTGGCAACATCGTAGTTAATGTCATCCAGATGCTCCTTCAGTTCATCAATCTGTTCCTGAGTAATGCTGTCAAGACCAAGTTCATACTCGGCTTCGGCCAGTGCAACCCAAAGTCTTCTCCAGGTACGGAATTTCTTGTCCTGTGAGAAAATATACTGCATTTCCTTACTTGCATAACGCTCTGAAAGAGGGCTTGAATATCTGTCTGTCATCTTTCTTTTCCTTTCGGTATATATAATTGTATTACTTCTCAAACTCTCCCCGGATATCTTCTTCCGGCGGTTTGATGGGATAACTGCCATTAAAACATGCCTTACAGATGGGTAATCCTTCAGACAGTTCAATCAGTCTTTCTTCCTTTAAGAAAGCCAGACTGTCGGCACCAATCAGCCTGCAGATTTCATCCACGGAACGGTTATGTGCGATCAGCTGATCTTCTGATGGTACATCCGTGCCGAAATAGCAGGGATGCAGAAACGGCGGGGATGAAATACGGACATGTACTTCCGTTGCACCTGCGTCCCGCAGCATCTTTACGATCTGTCCGCTGGTTGTGCCGCGGACGATGGAATCATCGATCATAATAATTCGCTTACCGGCTACCGCTTCTTTTAATGCATTGAGCTTAACGTGTACGCTGCTCTCTCTGGTACTCTGAGAAGGCTTGATAAAGGTACGGCCTATGTAGCTGTTTTTCACAAAAGCTGTGCCGTAAGGAATGCCGGAAGCCAGAGCAAATCCCTGAGCTGCCGCATTGCCGGATTCCGGTACACCCACAACCAGATCTGCTTCCACCGGAGAATCTTCAAAAAGAATTCTGCCCGCTGTCAGTCTGGACCGGTATACACTCACCTGCTCCAGATAGGAGTCCGGTCTTGCAAAGTAAATGTATTCGAAAATACATCTTGCCTGTCTTTCTTTCGGAATGCACATGCTCTTATCGGAAGAAATCTCACCCTTCTGATTAATGGTAACGATTTCACCCGGTTCCACGTCTCTGACGTAAACCGCTCCGATGGTATCCAGTGCACATGTTTCGGAAGCCAGCACCCATGCATTTCCGCGTCTGCCGATTACCAGCGGCCGGAAGCCATAGGGATCACGGCATCCGATCAGTTTTCTGGGGCTCATGATAACCAGTGAATAGGCACCCTGCATCTTGCGCATGGCTGCTGCAACCGCATCTTCCACGGTGGGAAGTTCAGCCCTTTCTCTGGCAATCATGTAGGCAATGATTTCGGAATCGATGGTCGTCTGAAAAATCGCTCCGTTTTTCGCCAGCATCTTCCGCAGCTGAGGCGTATTGATCAGATTGCCATTGTGAGCCATCGCCATCGTTCCCTTGTAATAGTTGATGACCAGCGGCTGGGCATTCTCTCTGGTGGAATTGCCTGCGGTGGAATATCTGACATGTCCGACACCGAGATTTCCCTGTTCCATTGCCTTCAGATCCGATCTGGTAAATGCTTCATTCACCAGACCCATCTCTTTTTTGGAATAGACCTTGTTCGGTCCAGCTGTATCCGTTACTGCGATGCCGCAGCTTTCCTGACCTCTGTGCTGCAGTGCCAGCAGACCATAATAAATGCTCTGTGCCACGCTGCCTCCATCCAGGTCATAGATACCAAAAACACCACATTCTTCGTGCAGCACTTCTTCGTCCTGTGTTTTCGGACCACTCATATACAGATTCATCTGTCTCCCCTTCATACTTCGATTTCCTGTCGGAAATCCTGTTTCCTTATTCAGTTTTGCTTTTTCATCATGTTGACACATGTTCCTGATATGATGCACATAATATAGCATACACACCGGTCTTCACAATGAAAATCGCTCATCCTTAAATGCACTTACACAGAAAATCCGGCGCCTTCCCTCAAATACCGGACTCCCGGAAATGCCGGATGAGCATACTTGATTATAATACAGCAAAACTGAATTGACAATACTTAATCTGCACAGATTACCGAGCATAACATTCTGCCGGATTCCTGTTGTTTCCTTGACAACTGCTGGGAACCATGCTATCATCTATTTGATTTAGAAGTAGAGGTCGCGCGAATCATCAGTATGTTTCCGGACGATGCAGGATCGGATGAAGGAATCGGAAAGGGATAAGCGCCGAAGAGGACGGAAAGGTTCTGCAGTCCGTTTTCTGGGCATATGGTTAAAAGCCATGTGACTGTCACGTAAGTGGAGAGCTACCGTAAAGTCGATTATTTGTGTTGTTGACCGGGGGAGTTATTTGCTTACGCATAACTCTTTTTTTAATGAAACAACGAACAATTGTTTCTATATAATTTTTTCACAAACAAACTTCAGGAGGAACAAAACCATGTCTATTTTTACAGGTGCCGGCGTTGCAATCATTACGCCTTTTCATGAAGACTTATCTGTTAATTACGAAGAACTGGCCAGAATCATTGACGACCAGATTGAAAAAGGTACCGATGCAATCATCATCTGCGGTACCACCGGTGAATCTGCCACATTAAGTGAACAGGAACATATGGATGTGATCCGCTTTGCTGTAAAGCAGGTTAACAAGCGCGTACCTGTTATTGCAGGTACCGGTTCCAATTCTACCGAAACTGCAATTATGCTTTCCAAGGATGCAGAAGAAGGCGGTGCCGATGCCCTCCTTCTGGTAACTCCTTATTACAACAAAGCCACTCAGAAGGGTCTGATCGAGCATTTCACCATGATTGCTGAAGCGGTTTCTCTTCCCATTATCCTTTACAATGTGCCCAGCCGTACCGGTTGCAATCTGCTGCCCGCTTCTGTTGTGGAACTGGCTCAGAATGTTCCCAACATTGTGGCTATCAAGGAAGCCAGCGGCAATATTTCACAGATTGCGGATCTGGCTGCTATGGCAAAGGGATGTATTGATATTTACTCCGGC
>JALETI010000082.1 GCA_022781515.1 Lachnospiraceae bacterium | reverse complement strand
CTGACCTTTTCTGCAGAAAAATTTTTCAAATCAGACAATGAAAAACGGATTCCGGAGATGGCAGATGCCAGCAGAATGCCAAGGGTTCTTGCTCATATTCTGTTCCATGGTATTTTTCTGCATCCATTTCAGAATTCGCCGGAGTACAGTGATCTTTCAGCTGATATTGCAGTGGAGTATCAGGTGAATAAACTGTTTGGACCCCTTTGGGAAAAAGCAGACGAAAGTCTGGAAAAGCAGAAAGTTTTTGACCGTCTGCTTTTGGCGGAGCCGATTCTGACAGCAGAAACCATTGAAAAACAGCTGACCGGGTGGAAACTGAGCTGGGAGAAGATGCTGCAGTTAAGGAAGCTGTTTCAGGTGGATGATCATGAATTATGGCCGGGACGAACCGGAGAACCGGCGGATTCCTGCAGGCGCACCGGTCTGATTGCCTGTCCGTTTCCGGAGGGAAAAGAAATATGGGAAGAACAGGTTAAAAAATGGCTTGCCGGTGAGACCGGGGGAAATAAGCTCCATGGCAGACAGGGCAGAGAATTCCGTTCAAAGGCAGGAGACAGACGTGAAGAAGCCGGTCTGAAAAAACGGAAAGGCTATGATTATCATGATTTTCTCAGACAATTTATGGTTCTGCGGGAAGATCGATTGCTGGATACGGACAGCTTTGATCCGGTGTATTATACGTATGGACTGAACGCCTATGATCATATGCCTTTTATTGAACCGCTGGAAACAAAAGAGGTCATGCGTCTTCAGGAACTGGTTATTGTCATTGATACATCCGGATCCTGTTCCGGCAGACTGGTACGTTTTTTTCTGGAGGAAACCTGGTCCGTATTCGGACATGCGGAGAATTTCTTTGATCATTTTCATGTGCGGATTCTGCAGTGTGATGCCATTGTACAGGAAGATGTGAAAATCACCAGTCTTCGGGAAGCGGATGAATATATGAAAAATCTGGTAATCCGGGGCGGTGGAGGAACGGATTTCAGGGAAGCTTTCCGCTATGTAAAACGTCTGCAGAAAAAGGGAGAACTGCGTCATTTGAAAGGTATTTTGTATTTCACCGATGGATTCGGAACCTTTCCGGAGACCCCTCCTGACTGCAGGAGTACCTTTATTTTTCTGAAAAACCGGTTCTCGGAGGTGTCAGTCCCTTACTGGGCTGATAAACTGCTGCTGGAGCTGCCGGAGGATGCAGGATGGCAGCCGGAATACTCCGGGGGATTTACGGTTTCCGTATAGAACAGAAAAATTGCGGCAGTAGCTGTGAAGAATATAAAAGGAAAATGTAATGTACAGAAGGGCAGCCCGGCTGCCGATTATGGGGAGATTTATATGACAATACAGGAAGCGAAGGAAGAAATCATCCGTACCGTTCAGGCGTATACCGGAAAGAATCCGGACGGAAGCTGGAAGATTCCGCAGGTGAGACAGCGGCCGCTGCTGCTGATCGGACCGCCGGGAATCGGAAAAACAGCAATCATGGAGCAGGCAGCAAAAGCCTGTCATGTGGGACTTGTGGCCTATACCATTACCCATCACACCAGACAGAGTGCCATCGGACTTCCGGTTATCCGGGAAAAGTGTTATGGAGGCAGCTCCGTTTCTGTGACAGAGTATACCATGAGTGAAATTATTGCATCGGTATATGAGTGTATGGAAAAAACTGGTCATAAAGAGGGAATTCTGTTTATCGATGAAATCAATTGTGTTTCGGAGACACTGGCTCCTGCCATGCTGCAGTTTCTGCAGTGCAAAACTTTCGGTTCCCATCAGGTGCCGGAAGGTTGGATTATTGTTGCTGCCGGGAATCCGCCCGGATATAACAAATCCGTACGGGATTTTGATGTGGTGACGCTGGATCGTGTCCGCATGCTGAAGGTGGAAGAGGATCTGTCTGTATGGAAACAATATGCAAGGTGCGAGGGTTTCCATGAGTCTATTCTGTCCTATCTGGATATCAAACCACAGAATTTTTATCAGATGGAATCCTGCGAAGAGGGAAGCTGGTTTGTTACAGCCAGAGGCTGGGAGGATCTTTCCCGGATGATTTTTGCTTATGAAGACCTGCAGCTGCCGGTTACATCTTCTTTTGTGGAGGAATTTCTGCAGTATCCCAGAATTGCAAGGGATTTTGCATCCTATTATGAATTCTATCGGAAATATGAAGGTGTATTTCCGGTACAAAGAATTCTGGAAGAAGAGCCGATTCCGGAAGATCTGGTACGGCTGGCAGAAGAGGCGGCCTATGATGAAAGACTGACACTGGTTCACCTGCTGGCAGCTGCCCTGTTTGGTCAGTCCCGTACACCGGGGGAGGATTCTGCGGAAAAACAGGACGGATACAGAAGCAAGTGGAATCATGCTTTTCTGTTTCTGCAGAAAGTCTATGGAGATGGTCTGGAAATGCACATTTTCATGAGGGAACTGAAGACAGAACCGGTCTGGATATGCTGGATGGATGCTGTATCTTTTCCGGTGTACAGAGAAATACTCGAAGACGAAAAAAAACAGGAACAAAAAGAAGCTGATTTCAACAGAAACCGTGCTGTTTTTGAGAAATTGTGATATAATCGTTCAGAAGATGTCCCCCCCGATTCCCATTGCAAAGCGCGGGGGACCTGAATCGTTTCAGGAGGGAGGCAATCCCATCCTGAAAGGTACGATATGTACTGAAGGAGGAAACACTATGGCTTTTCGATCTGATTTTTTATGGGGCGGTGCGACTGCTGCCAATCAATATGAAGGGGCATGGGATGTGGATGGAAAAGGACCGTCCTGTTCCGATATGTGCACCAATGGTTCTCATACGCAGTCAAAACGGATTACAAGAGAGTTTGAAGAAGGAACACTGTATCCCAGCCGTGAAGCAACTGATTTTTATCACCATTATAAAGAAGACATTGCATTATTTGCAGAAATGGGCTTCAAAGTCTTCCGTATGTCCATTAACTGGACCCGGATTTTCCCCACCGGTATGGAAGAGGAACCCAATGAGGCAGGACTGGCATTTTACGACCGGGTATTTGACGAATGTGCGAAGTATGGAATCGAGCCGCTGGTCACCATTTCCCACTATGAAATGCCCTTTGCCCTGACAAAGGCGTATAACGGATGGGCCGGAAGAGAGTGTATTGACCTGTTTGTACGTTATTGTGAAGTGATTTTTGAGCGTTATAAGGATAAGGTAAAGTACTGGCTGACATTCAATGAAATCAATTGCGGAACCATGCCAATGGGCAATTTCCTGTCGCTGGGTATCCTGAATTCCGATGAACCGTCGGTTTCTTTTAATGAACAGCCGGATATCCCTGCCCTTCGTTATCAGGGACTGCATCATCAGTTTGTTGCCAGTGCAAAGGTGGTGAAACTGGCCCATGAAAAGTATCCGCAGTTCAAAATGGGCAATATGATTGCATTTATGGCAGTTTACCCCTATTCCTGTAATCCGGATGATCAGCTGGAAGCCCAGAAACAGATGCGTAATATGAACTGGTACTGCTCCGATGTTATGGTGCGGGGCGAGTATCCGTCCTATGCAAAACAGATATGGAAGGAAAATCAGGTGGAACTTCGTATGGAACCGGGTGATCTGGAAATTCTGAAAGAAGGAACGGTGGATTTCTATACCTTCAGTTATTACATGACAAATTGTGCCAGCGTGGATCCGACTCTGGAACAGACAGAAGGCAACCTGTCTCTCGGACTTAAGAATCCGTATCTGAAAGCCAGTGACTGGGGATGGCAGATCGATCCGAAGGGGCTTCGTTATGTGCTGAATGCCATTTATGATCGTTACCGGATTCCGCTGATGGTGGTGGAAAACGGTCTTGGTGCAAAAGATGTTCTGGAACCGGATGGCAGCATTCATGACAGTTACCGTATTGATTACATGCGGTCTCATATTGAAGAGATGAAAAAAGCAGTGGATGAAGGTGTGGATCTGATGGGATATACTCCCTGGGGCTGTATTGATCTGGTCAGTGCATCCACCGGCGAAATGGCAAAACGCTACGGTATGATCTATGTGGAAAAGTATGATGACGGCACCGGAAGTCTGGCCAGAAGAAGAAAGGATTCCTTTGGCTGGTATAAGAAAGTGATTGCATCCAACGGGGAAGATCTGGATTGACGTATACCTGATAATAATGTATAATGGTTCACCAGAGAGTCGATTATTGGCAAATGCCAAAAACAGTTCGACAGATAGAAAACGGAGGGTATTAACATGAGTGATTGTAATGGAAATTGCAGCAGCTGTGGGGAAAGCGGCTGCGCAGACAGAACACAGGAGAGTCTTCTGGCTCCCATGAATCCCAACAGCAATGTAAAGAAAGTAATCGGTATCGTCAGTGGTAAAGGCGGCGTTGGTAAATCCATGGTTACTTCATTAATGGCTGTTCTGACACAGCGCTGCGGACGCAGCACGGCTATCCTGGATGCGGATGTGACCGGTCCGTCCATTCCCAAGTCCTTTGGTATCAAGGGACGTGCCACAGGCAACGAGACAGAAATCTTCCCCAGAGAAAGTGCGATGGGTACCAAGATCATGTCCATTAACCTGCTTCTGGAAGATGAGACGGCACCTGTGGTATGGAGAGGTCCTGTGATTGCCGGTGTCATCAAGCAGTTCTGGTCTGAAGTTCTGTGGGGTGATGTGGATTTTATGTTTGTGGATATGCCTCCCGGAACCGGTGATGTTCCGCTGACGGTATTCCAGTCTCTGCCAGTGGATGGTATTATTGTTGTAACATCTCCTCAGGAACTGGTATCCATGATTGTGGACAAGGCTGTCAACATGGCTGATATGATGAACGTACCGATTCTGGGCATTGTGGAAAACATGGCATATGCAGAATGTCCTCACTGCGGTGAACGGATCGAAATCTTCGGCGAGAGCAATACTGCGGAAATCGCAAAGAAACATGGAATTGATCTGATCGCTCAGATCCCCATGAGCCGCAAACTGTCTGCAGCATGTGACAAGGGTATGATCGAAATGTTTGACGGGGAATGGCTGGATGAACTTCTGCAGAAGGTTCTCAGCCTGTAAAATCGGGTAAACAGCATGGATGATCGTCTGTATCTTGCGGTATATGATGAAAAGCGTGTGAAATCCATCCGGGTTACCGATCCTGCAGGTCAGGCGGACTATGCACTTCTGAAAAAGAAAGATTACGTCTGTCCGATCACAGTTCCCGGATATGAATTCTGTGAAGCATCCTCTGATGATCGAACCGTTCTGGGGGTCAGAAAGGCCCGTTTTGCGGAAATTGCAGCGGAATTGTATCAGGTGGAGGAAGAAATGATTCCTCTTCTGGATGCCCATATGAACCCGGAGCTGATCCGGCATCAGGCCATGGCCGCGGACGAAGAACGGCTGTACAATGTCTGGATTTATGTGCGGGAAGAAAGCGAATAACATGTATTCGCAGGCATCGATTTGAATGATATGAAATAAAAACCGGGGAAGACAAACTGTCTTCTCCGGTTTTTCAGTGAGCCCGGCAGGTGCCGGTTTCAACGGATGAACCGGAATGGATCTACCGGTTATAGATATGATAGGAGAAATAGAAAGCAGGAAAATCTATGAGTAATAAAAATAAAGGAATATGCTGTATCATTCTGTCAGCATTCTGTTTTGCACTGATGACCATTTTTGTCCGGATGGCAGGGGATCTTCCCTCCATACAGAAAAGTTTCTTCCGGAATATTGTGGCCATGTTTTTTGCAGCGATTATTCTGGTGAAAAATAAAGTACCGTTTGTTATCGGAAAAGGGAATTATCTGACCATGCTGGGAAGGGTCAGTTTCGGAACCATCGGTCTGCTGTGCAACTTCTATGCAGTGGACCATCTGCTGGTGGCAGATGCCAATATTCTGAATAAACTGTCTCCCTTTTTTGCCATTCTTTTTTCCATCCTGATTCTGCGGGAAATCCCCACAAAGTATCAGATGGTATGCCTGTCTGCAGCGCTGATCGGGTGCCTTTTTGTAGTGAAACCGGGTTTTGCCAGCACTGATATGGTTGGTATGGCTGCGGGAATCTGCGGCGGAATGACAGCCGGAGCCGCATATACGCTGGTGAGAAAGCTGGGTGCAGCCGGTGTGAAGGGACCGGTAACGGTATTCTGTTTCTCTGCATTCAGCAGTCTCGTAACCTTGCCGCTGATCATTCTGTTTTACCACAGTCCCATGTCTCTGAAACAGGTGATCATACTGCTGGGAGCCGGCCTGGCAGCAGCAGGAGGACAGTTCAGCATTACCGCTGCCTATACATTTGCACCGGCAAGAGAAATTTCGGTTTATGATTATACCCAGATCATCTTCTCGACCATTATGGGATATCTGTTCTTCCGTCAGGTACCGGATGGATACAGTTTTCTGGGATATGCGATCATCTGCGGAGCATCCATTGTGATGTTTGTGATGAATAACAGAAAGTGCGCATAAAAAATGACGATACAAGGACGATTTTGAAATCGTCTTTGTATCGTCTGAAACGATCAGATGCTTATTCGGCTTTTTCTTCTTCGCATCCGCAGGTTTCCGCTTCTTCAGAACAGCAGCTGTTATCTTCTGTCTCTTCAGAACAGCAGCAGGATTTTTCTTTCGTATCTTCTGTCTCTTCAGAGCAGCAGCTGTTGTCTTCTTCTTCGCATCCGCAGGCTTCAGCTTCATCGGAACAGCAGCAGCCTTCTTCGTCCGTACATTCACAGGCTTCTGTTTCTTCTGTGGAGTCTTCCTCTTTGTCGTCGAAGTCAAAATCAAAATCGTCTTCATCTTCGAAAATATCGTCGTTGTCTCTCTTCAGATATTTTGCAACTGCAAATCCGCCGGCAGCAGCGGCAGCGGCAGCAGCAATCGCAGCGAATAATTTCACATTTTTCTTCATTACAGATACCTCTTTCTATTTAATTGGGGATTTGGTTAATCCGGATGTCTACAGTGTAGCATATTTTTGACAGGCAGACAATAAAAATGGTCTGTCTTTTCTTTTTTAAAGAATTTTTTATTTTTTTAATTAAAGGTAGCAAAAAAAAATCGTCTATGTTAGAATGACCTCAGATTCATACTATGATCCAACAGAAAATTGTTCTGAGTGAAAAAGTTTTTCTGACTGAGATCAATCAGAGATACAGGAGGAAGTACATGGATATTACATTAGGTATTATGGCAGCGGGTATTGGCTCCCGTTTTAAGGATGGATGCAAGCAGCTGACGCCGGTGGGACCTTCCGGAGAAGTAATCATGGAGTATTCCATCTATGATGCGCTGGAAGCCGGGTTTAACCACGTTGTTTTTATTATTCGAAAAAATCTGGAAGAAGATTTCCGCACCATGATCGGTGCAAAGCTGGAAGGCTTATGCAAAGTTGATTATGCATTTCAGGATATGGAAGATCTGCCGGAAGGTTTTTCACTTCCCGCAGGAAGAACCAAACCCTGGGGCACCGGACATGCTGTTCTGGCAGCCAGAAAGGTGATAAACGGTCCCTTTGCTGTCATCAATGCGGATGATTATTATGGCAAAGAAGCTTTTGTGAAAATTCATGATTATCTGGTAAATCAGGAAAAGGCACGTATGGATGGAGCAGATACCGATATGGAATTTTGCATGCCGGGATTTGTTCTGGGCAACACCTTAAGTGATTTTGGTGCCGTGACCAGAGGCGTTTGTGATATGGATGAACACAATTTCCTGAAAAAGATTGTGGAGACCCATCATATTTCAAAGACAGCTGATGGAGCCGAAGCAGAAGGAAAGAAGCTAAGCGTTTCTTCTCTGGTTTCCATGAATATGTGGGGACTGACCCCTGCATTTATGAAGGTACTGGAGGAAAAATTTATTGAGTTTTTAAAGAACCTTCCGGAAGGCAATCTTACCGAAGAATATCTTCTCCCTACCATTATCGGAGATATGCTGGAAAGCGGTTCTGCCCGTGTAAAGGTTCTGGAAACCGATGCGCACTGGTTTGGTCTGACCTATAAGGAAGACACCCCTCTGGTAAAAGCAGCTTTAAAGGAAATGACAGAACAGGGCGTTTACCCCAATCCCCTGTTTGCAAAAGTGAAATAGTTTTAAAAGTGTAATAAATGCCCCTTTGGATCGGTACAATGATACTAATACGATATCGATTCAGGGGGGATTTTTTATGTTTCGGAAATTACCTTACAGACTTTTTATTCGTATTGTTTTAATTCCGGGACTCATTTTTTCTGTTGCAGGCGGTGCGGTTATATATGCATTTGCAGCAGAAAAGGAACCGGAGGTAGGATCAAAGGCTGCCATTCTGATGGAGGCATCCACCGGTAATGTACTATTTGAGAAAAATGCAGATGAAAGACGGTCTCCTGCAAGCATCACCAAAATTATGACGTTGATTCTGATTTTTGATGCACTGGAAGAGGAAAAAATAACATTAACCGATATGGTTACGACCAGTGCCCATGCAAAATCCATGGGAGGATCTCAGGTATTTCTGGAGGAAGGAGAACAGCAGACGGTGGAAACCCTGATCAAATGCATTGTGGTGGCCTCCGGAAATGATGCTTCGGTTGCCATGGCAGAATATATTGCAGGTTCAGAGGAGAAATTTGTTGCCGGTATGAATGACCGGGCACAGAAGCTTGGGATGACCGGGACTCACTTTGTGGACTGCTGTGGTCTTACAGATTCACCGGAGCATCTGACAACGGCCAGAGACGTGGCCCTGATGAGCAGGGAACTGATTACCGGATATCCGCAGATATCGGACTACAGCACAATCTGGATGGAAAATATCATACATAACACAGCGAAAGGGAACAGTGAGTTTGGTCTGACTAACACTAACAAACTCCTTAAAATGCAGACAGATTTTACTGTAACCGGACTGAAAACCGGAAGCACAAGTCTTGCAGGCTGCTGTCTGTCCGCAACGGGAAGAAAGGGTGGAATTGATCTGATTGCTGTTGTACTGGATGCACCGGATTATAAAATCCGTTTTCAGGAAGCAAAAACCATACTGGACTATGGTTTCCGAATCTGCAGAAAATATGAAGAAAAGAGTCCGCCGGACCCCGGTGTTCTGAAAGTAGAACACGGAAA
This sequence comes from Lachnospiraceae bacterium, assembly GCA_022781515.1. Classification (GTDB taxonomy): domain Bacteria; phylum Bacillota; class Clostridia; order Lachnospirales; family Lachnospiraceae; genus TWA4. The sequence goes on along the minus strand of JALETI010000082.1, from coordinate 11,797 downwards.
AAAAGAAGAAGTTCAGCTGGTATGCAGGGATTCTTTTTCCATGGTAAGAACCGATGGAAAAGAATTTGGTACGGTGGAAATCCGTCCGGATCTGCCGGATACACTTCGCGCACCGGTGGAAAAAGGGACAGAGGTGGGGAAACTCTGTTATTATGATGGAGAGGAAAAACTGGGAGAAATACCGGTTTATGCGGGAGAATCTGTGGAAAAAGCAGCTTTATGGGATTATATCATCCGCTTTTTCAGAAAACTGTTTGGAAAATAAAAGATGGAGCTGCAAAGGATATGCAGCTCCAGTATGTAATACATATTAAAAATGGTTTCCTACCAGAAACGGTCTTCCAGAGGATAATAGTTTTTATGTGTACCCACATATTTATATGCGGGACGGATGATCTTTCCTGCATTAACCAGTTCTTCCATACGATGTGCACACCAGCCGGAAATACGGGCAATTGCAAAAAGAGGGGTGTACAGTTCGTAAGGGATATCCAGCATGGAATATACGAAACCACTGTAAAAATCCACATTGGCACAGATTTTTTTGAATACGTTACGTTTCTGGGCAACCAGCTCACCGGCAAGGCTTTCCACCCTTGCCATAAATTCGAATTCAGCCGTACGGCCCTTTGCTTCTGCCAGTCTGGCCGCATAACGTTTCAGGATCACGCATCTGGGATCAGAAAGTGTATAGACAGCATGTCCCATACCGTAGATCAGACCGGAGTGATCGAAGGCCTGTTTATCCAGAATCTTTAACAGATACTCACGGATTTCTTCGGTATCTTCCCAGTTCTTTACATTTGCCTTCAGATCTTCAAACATCATGGTGACCTTCAGGTTGGCACCACCGTGTCTGGGTCCTTTCAGAGATGCCAGAGAAGCAGCAACTGCAGAAAAGGTATCGGTACCGGAGGAAGAAACTACATGGGTGGTGAAGGTTGAGTTGTTACCGCCGCCGTGTTCTGCATGGAGAATCAGGCATACATCCAGAACCTGTGCTTCCAGAGGAGTGAATTTGCCATCCACACGAAGCATCTGCAGAAGGTTTTCCGCCAGAGAAAGTTCCGGTTTCGGATTACGGATGACCAGCGCACTGTCATTGTGATAGTGGTTGTGGGCACCGTATGCATATACGGAAATCAGAGGAAATGTGGCGATCAGCTGAAGAGACTGACGCAGCACATCGCCCAGTTGGATACTATCCGGATTCTCATCATAGGAATACAGAGTCAGGACACTCCGCTGAAGGGCATTCATCAGATTGGAACTGGGTGCCTTCATAATGACATCACGGACAAATTTGGAAGGAAGAGATCGTTCTGCGGAAAGAATCTCGATGAAGTCATTCAGCTGCTGAGAGTTGGGCAGTTCGCCGAACAGGAGCAGATAGGTTACTTCCTCAAAACAGAATCTCTTGCCATGGGCTCCTTCGATCAGATCTTCCACGTTATAACCCTGAAAATATAACTGACCGGGTGCGGGTACCTGATGACCGTTTTTCATTTGGTATGCTGTTACATCAGAAATTTCTGTAAGACCGGTCAGTACACCTTTACCGGTTGAGTCACGAAGACCACGTTTCACATCATATTCGCTGTACAGGACGGGATCAATATGACCGGATTCTTTACAGAATGCAACAAGCTGATCCAGCTTTTCCTGTAAAATATTATTCTGTGTCTCTGCAATGTTATCCATACAAAAATCTCCCTTCTATCTGTAAGGATACAGCCTAAGACTGCCTTGGTATGACTGATACGGGGATTCCACCGGGAGTACCAGTCATGTTGGTGAATGAAGGGATGGTTGATTCCCTTCTGCTGCATATTATTTCCCTGTACATCATCTGAATTACGGTATGAATTCAGACAATGTATCAGAATGTGATTATAACATTGAAAAAAAACCTTTGCAAGCACATCTAAGATTTTTGACTGATTTGTCCGATTTTTTCAAAAATCAGTCCCAGGAGAAACCAGAAGGGGAAAAAATCCAGACGGATCAGACCATTGATATGAAATCGACTGAAACTGTAATCCCATGGACAGGCATGAAACAGACGAAGAAAGCTGCCGGACAGATATTCTGCTGCAAAAATGAGAATGGAATAGATGGACCCACGAAGTAAAATGCCAAGCTGTTTCAGGTAATGGGAAATAACAGGAATCAGAGCTCCCAGTCCGTAAATGGGGAACATCAGAAGGGAAGTCTGTCCCATCAGTCTTTTATCATTGGTGGCCGCAAAGGTATGGATACAGGTGAAAAAAATTTCCGCACACCATCCGATTACCCCGCAGCGGATAAAATTTTTCGGGATATTTTTTAAAACAGGTATTATAGAATTCATGGTCTTAGTATGAACCGGATGAAGCCATCTTATCCTGCACTCCGGTTTCTGTGTCGATTATTCACTGTACCAGTCTTGAAAAAAAAATAAAAAATGATAAGATAGAATAGGATAATAGACGAAACTGGAGGTCATAGACGTGACATACGAAGAAGCAAAAGAATATCTGGCGGAGATCGCCAGATCCGGCATTATACTGGGACTGGAACCCATGCAGGCCTTATTAAAAAGACTGGGCAATCCGCAGGATCAGCTACAGTTTATTCATATAGCAGGAACCAATGGAAAAGGATCCACACTGGCATTTACCAGCACCATACTGAAGTGTGCCGGTTATACAGTGGGAAGATACTCTTCTCCACGTGTATTTGATTATGATGAATTTGTACAGGTAAACGGAGAAAATATTGAAAGAGAGGCTTTCAGCAGACTGACTGCACAGGTAAAAGCGGCCATTGATTCCATGGAAATCGATGGAATCGGACGGCCGACTCTGTTTGAAGTGGAGACAGCCATCGGATTTCTGTATTTTATTGAAAAGAAATGCGATGTGGTGGTTCTGGAATGCGGTATGGGCGGCAGAGATGATGCCACCAATATTGTGGAGAATGTGATCTGCAATATTCTGACACCCATTGGCATGGATCATATGGGATTTCTGGGCAATACACTGGAAGAAATTACAGAGTGCAAGGCAGGCATTATTAAAAATACTGCACCGGTCTGTGTGGGCCGGCAGGAAGAGAGTTCTTATCAGGTGATTCAGCGTGTCTGTGAAGAAACGGGTGCTTCCATGCATTGCACAGACAATGCAGGACTTCATGTTTATGAGGACATGGAATATGCCGAAGATGGTGCTCCGCTGATTCATTTTGATTATAAGGATATTAAGGATATCCGGATCCGCATGATCGGACGGTATCAGCTGGACAATGCCAGTCTGGCCATTGAGGCGGCAAAGGCACTGGATGCATCCGGTATGAAGATTACAGATGAACAGATAAAGACAGGACTGGCAGAAGCCGTATGGCACGGACGTTTTGAAACCATTGCCAGTAAGCCCCGTGTGATTCTGGATGGAGCACACAATCCCCATGGCATGATTCAGCTGAAGAAATCCCTGGAATACTATTTTGCAGGAAAGCGGATCATTGGTATCATGGGTGTTCTGGCGGATAAGGCATATGATGAAGAGTGCGAAATGATGGCTCCTCTGTTTGCAAAGTTTTTCACTGTGACGCCGCCCAATAACCCGAGAGCACTGGCAGCGGAAGAACTGGCAGCTGTTCTTCGGAAGTATCATAAGGATGTGAAGGCATGTGATTCCATTCAGGAAGCAGTGGATGCAGCTCTGGAAACGGCAGGAGAGGATGATATTGTCATGATTTTCGGTTCTCTGTCTTATATTGGAGAAGCTGCTTCTGTTGTCAGAAAAAAAAACAGTAAAAAAGATCTGGCAGCAGCCAGACAGCAGCTGGACCAGGTCGATCAGGAGCTGGTAAAACTGTATACCAGACGAATGGATCTTTGCAAATTGGTGGCAGAGAGCAAGCTGGCCTCCAGCAAACCGGTCCGGGATATTGCCAGGGAAAACAAGAAGCTGGAAATGGTAAAGGCCATGGTAAAATCCGGCGGTGATAAGAAAAATGTGGAAGAAATGTTCCGTATGCTGATGGCTGCCAGCAGAAAGTACCAGTATCAGATGCTGGATGAGATGAGTAAGGGCAGCTGCAGACTGCCCTTTGAAATCATTGATGAACTGGAGACGGAGAACTGCCGGGTGGTTTATACCGGTGTGGAAGGTGCTTTTGCCCATGAGGCAACCCTGAAATATTTCGGCAGAGATGTGACCAGTTTCCACGTATCCACCTTTGAGGAAAGTATGAATGCATTGTCAGGAGGAAGAGCGGATTTTGCGGTGATTCCCATTGAAAACAGTTCTGCAGGTGTTGTGGCTGACGTGTATGACCTGCTGGTCAAGTGCGACAATTATATTGTGGATGAATTTGATCTTCCGGTTATCCAGTCTCTCCTTGTAGTACCGGGAACGAAACTGGAAGAAATCGAAACCGTGTATTCTCATCCTCAGGGAATATCCCAATGCAACAAGTTTCTCAATGAACATAAGGAAATCAATGCGATTTCCATGAGCAATACAGCATTGGCAGCAAAGAAAGTAGCAGAAGAAGGAATCCGAAGCCATGCAGCCATTGCCAGCACCGTTGCAGCCGATTTATATGGTCTGGAAACGCTGATCAGTCCGCTGAATCATAATCTTGCCAATATGACCCGGTTTGCGGTTATTACCAATCGGAAGGTTGCAAGAAAGGATGCACAGCATATCAGTATCTGTTTTGAATGTGAACATGATCCCGGTTCCCTGTACCGTCTGATGTCACATATTATTTACAATAATCTGAATATGATCAAACTGGAATCCAGACCGGTTCCCGGACAGACATGGGAATACCGTTTCTTCATGAATTTTGACGGAAACTTTAACCAGTCCAGTGTACGCAATGCATTAACGGGCATTTCAGAGGAAGCGGTCAGCTTTAAGATTCTGGGAAGCTTTTAAACAAAGGAGGCCATTATGGCAGTATATTTATTTGCGGCAATCGATGTGGGTTCTCTGGATCTGGCAATGACAATTTATCAGATTTCGGATAAAGGAAGCATCAAAACCATCGATCAGCTGAAACAGAGCGTGGCCGCAGGTCATGATACGTATCGGAGCGGCCGTATCAGTTATGCACATATTAATGAAATGTGCAGGATTCTGACCCATTTTTCCGAAGTGATGAAAAGTTACAATATCACCAGCTATAAGGCATACGGAACCAGTGCCCTGCGGGAAGCGGAAAACCGGGAGATCGTACTGGATCAGCTGAAGGTCCGTACGGGAATCGAAGTGAATATTCTGGGCAATGCAGAACAGAGATTTCTCTGTTATAAAGCGGTTGCCATCAAGGAAACAGAATTTGAAGATATCATCAAAAAGGGAACTGCCATTGCGGATGTGGGATCCGGCAGTACCCAGCTGTCATTATTTGACAAGGATGCACTGGTGACCACACAGTATATGAAAATCGGTTCTGTCCGGGTACAGGACACCCTTTCCCCCATCGGCTCCGAGCTTCATGAAATGCGTGATCTGATTGAGGAACTGGTGGATGCAGAAATGCAGACCTTTAAAAAACTGTATCTGAAGGATCGGAAAATTGAAAATCTGATTCTGACCGGCATGAGTGCACAGTATCTGGGGAAACAGGCCAATGGTGTCAGAAAAGACCGGCTGACAGCGGAGGAATTCAATGAGATTTATGAACAGGTGGTTCGACTGAATTCCTATGAACTGAGCAAGGCAATGGATGTCTCCATCGAACATGCCAATCTGATGCTGCCAAGTGTATTGATCTATAAGAAGATTCTGGATATTACCGGTGCACAGATGATGTGGCTGCCGGGGGTCAGTCTTTCGGATGGAATTGTGGCAGAATATGCCATCGACAATAAACTGATCCGTTTTCATCACGATTTCAATGAAGATATTCTGTATTCCGCAAAAAATATTGCAAAGCGTTATAAATCGAATCAGAAGCATGCACAGAGTCTCGAAAAACTTGCTCTGGAAATCTTTGACAGTATGAAAAAGTATCATGGTCTGGGTAAGCGGGAGAGACTGCTTCTGCGTATTGCTGCACTTTTGCAGGACTGCGGAAAGTTTGTCAGTATGTCAAATCCGGCAGACAGTGCATATTACATTATCATGTCAACGGAAATCATCGGGCTCTCCAGATCCGAACAGAAACTGGTGGCCAATCTGGTACGGTATTATCCGCAGGACTTCAATTATGATGTGCTGATGGATGAAGTCTATGAGAAACGCAATGTAATTGCCAAACTGGAAGCAATTCTGAAGGTTGCGGGAGGACTGGACAGAAGCCACAGACAGAAGATCAGCAACAGCAATATCCGCTGTACCATAAAAAACAATCAGCTGATCATGACAACCGACGCAGAAGTGGATATTACGCTGGAACAGAATCTGCTGACTTCCAGGGCAGATTTCTTTGAAGAGGTATATGGTATTCGTCCTGTATTAAAGAGAAAACGCGGTGTGAACAGCGGATCATAAGGAGAAAAATCATGTCTGAAACGAATAACGAAAAAAAAGATTTTACCCAATATGAGTATTACAGAAACCGTGAGCTGAGCTGGCTTGCGTTTAATGAGCGTGTTCTGGCTGAGGCAAGGGATAAAACGATTCCTTTACTGGAAAGATGCAAGTTCCTGGGAATCACCGGATCCAATCTGGATGAATTTATCATGGTGCGCGTGGCTTCTCTGACCGACCAGATGCATGCAGGATATCAGAAGAAAGATATTGCAGGCATGACTGCCGAAGAACAGCTGGAGGCATTGATTCCGGCCCTCCATGATTTTATGGAGCAGCAGTATTCTACCTATAATCGTTCCCTGCTTCCGGCTCTTCGGAAAGAGGGAATTGAAATCATCGGCTGCCATGAGGACCTGACGGAAGAACAGGGCCGTATTGTGGATGAGTATTTTATGAAATCGGTCTATCCGGTACTGACTCCCATGGCGGTGGATCCTTCCCGTCCGTTCCCTCTGGTACGCAATAAATCCCTGAATATTGCTGTACTTCTGCAGTATAAAAAGGACAAAAAGAAAGAAAAAAAAGAAGAGAAAACAACAGGAAAAAGTCAGCTGTTAAGTTATGCGAAGGATGTGGATTTCGTAACGGTGCAGGTTCCCTCTGTTTTGCCGCGCATTTTTCGGATTCCGGGAGAAGGATGCAGTCTGATCCTGCTGGAAGAAATCATTGAGAGAAATATCGGAAAGCTGTTTCTGAACTATGATATTCTCTGTGCCCATCCCTATCGTGTCATGAGAAATTCGGATATGTCCATTGATGAAGAGGAAGCAGAAGATCTTCTGCAGACCATCGAAAAGCAGCTGAAGCAGCGTGCCTGGGGAGAAGCTCTGATGCTGCAGGTTCAGAGTACAGTGGATAAGAGGATTCTGAAATATCTGAAAAAAGAGTTCGAACTGGATGAGAAGAATATTTTCCTGATCAACGGACCGCTGGATATTACGGTAATGTCAAAGATATCCGGTGCTGCGGGCAGTTCTTATTCATATCTGAAGGATCCCGGATTTACACCGGCTCCGATTCCGGCTTTTCAGAATGAGGATGATATCTTTACCAATATCCGCAAGTGCGATATTCTGATGCATCATCCCTATCAGACCTTTGATCCAGTGGTTTCTTTTGTCAAAGAGGCAGCAAAGGATCCCACGGTTCTGGCCATTAAACAGACCCTGTACCGTGTCAGCGGCAATTCTCCGATTATTGCTGCACTGGCAAAAGCTGCGGAAAACGGCAAACAGGTTACGGTACTGGTGGAACTGAAGGCACGGTTTGATGAAGAAAACAACATTCACTGGGCGAAAAAACTGGAACGGGCAGGCTGTCATGTTATTTATGGTCTGTTGGGGCTGAAAACCCATTGCAAGATTACACTGGTGGTCCGTATGGAAGAAGACGGTATCCGCAGATATGTACATCTGGGAACAGGAAACTATAACGATTCCACTGCCAGATTATATACGGATACCGGTCTGTTTACCTGTAATGAAAAGATTGGTGAAGATGCAACAGCCGTGTTCAATATGCTGTCGGGCTATTCAGAACCTCTGGGATGGAACGCACTGGCGGTTGCCCCCCTCTGGTTAAAGGATAAATTCCTGTATCTGATCCGAAGGGAAAAGGAGATGGCCATGCAGGGAAAAGAAGCCAGAATCATTGCCAAAATGAATTCCCTCAGTGATCCGGTTATTATCCGGGAGCTGTATGAGGCATCTGCAGCAGGTGTTCAGATTGAGCTGATTGTCCGCGGCATCTGCTGTCTGAAAACCGGTATTCCCGGTGTCAGTGACAATATTACCGTTCGTTCGATTGTAGGGACTTTCCTGGAACACAGTCGTATTTATTATTTCCATAACAACGGCCAGGAAGAAGTCTATATGGCAAGTGCAGACTGGATGCCGAGAAATCTGGACCGCCGTGTGGAAATTATGTTCCCTGTACTGGATCCCGACCGGAAAAAGGAAGTTATGGAGATTCTGAAAGTTACCATGGCTGACAACCTGAAGGCACGTTTCATGCAGCCGGATGGTACCTATGAAAAAATAGACCGCCGGGGAAAAGCAGCTTTCAGTGCACAGGATTATTTTATGCAGGAAGCCCATGAGAGAGCAAAACATCCGGAAAAAACATCCGATACCAGACAATTTATTCCGCTGACTGCCGTGAAAGAGGAAAGTGAAGAAGGAGAACTGCAATGATTCTTGATATGCATTGTGATACCATTCTGGGAATTCAAAAGAACCCGGAACAGTCTCTGCTCAGCAACCAGCTGATGGTGGATATTCAGAAAATGAAGAAGGGAAATTATCTGCTTCAGAATTTTGCACTGTTTGTTTATCAGAATGAAGGCGGTGATGCTTATGAAGACTGTCAGAAACTGTATCAGTGCTTCCGGGATCAGATGGAGCAATATCCGGAACACATCCGTCAGGTCACAACCATGGAAGAAATCGAAAACAACAGGAAGACCGGACGGCTTTCTGCCCTGCTGACCATTGAAGAGGGGGCAGTATGCAGAGGAAATGTGGATCTTTTGAGAGAATTCTATGAAAAAGGGGTCCGCATGATGACGCTGACCTGGAACTTTGAAAATGAAATCGGTTTTCCCAACTGCATCATAGATACAGAAGGGAAGAGAAAACCCTTTGCCAATACGGAAAACGGATTGAAATCCAAAGGGTTTGAAATCATTGAAGCCATGGAAAGCATGGGAATGATGGTGGATGTCTCCCACCTTTCGGATGGTGGCTTCATGGATGTGGCCTCGCATCTGAAAGTTCCTTTTGTGGCCAGTCATTCCAACTGCCGTGCAATCTGCCCCCATCCCCGCAATCTGACCGATGAGATGCTTCATATACTTGGAGAAAAAGGCGGTGTATCCGGATTGAACTTTTTCGGAGCCTTTGTCAATCCGCTTCTGACATCCGGCCATACGGAATGCCGGGCGGAAGATCTGCTGAAGCATGCACACCATATGGCAGATAAAGGCGGTATTGACTGTGTGGCAATGGGAACCGATTACGATGGATTTGAAGGGGAATGCGAATTCCCGACGGCTGCCGATCTGGTCAGCTGGCCGGATATGCTTCATCAGAGTGGATTTACATGGGATGAAGTGGATAAAATTACATATAAGAATGCGCTTCGTGTATATGGCGAAGTGCTGAAATAAACGGAAAGACTAGAAAGAGGTTAATATGATCGAATTAGGAAAAGCACAGGAACTGGTTCTTTTTAAGGTGAATGAACATGGCGGATATCTCGGGGAATCAGATCATCCGGAACAGGTGGTCCTGCTTCCTGGGAAACAGCTTCCCCAGGGAGTAAAAACAGGGGACCGCATTTTAGTTTTCATTTACAGAGATTCCAGTGACAGACTGATTGCAACGGTGAACAAGCCTGCCATGGAACTGGGACAGATTGCAAGACTGAAGGTTGTTTCCGTCAGCAAAATCGGTGCCTTTCTTGACTGGGGGCTGGAGAAGGATCTGTTTCTGCCTTTTAAAGAACAGACAGCGAAGCTTCGTAAAAATGATTACTGTGTTGTCAGATTATATATTGATAAAAGTGATCGGTTATGTGCTTCCATGAAGGTATATGACATGATGATTGCTCCCACTCCGTATAAAACAGGAGATCAGGTGAAAGGGGTTATCTATCAGATCAGTGAAACACTGGGGGCTCTGGTGGCAGTGGATCTTCGCTATCACGGACTGATTCCGCTGAAAGAGCTGTTTGGTGAACATCATATTGGTGAAGAAGTGGAAGCCAGAGTGACGAAGGTCAGAGAGGACGGCAGACTGAATCTCAGTATTCGTGAAAAGGCATACAGACAGATGGACATTGATTCGGAACTTGTTCTGAACCGGATCACGGAACGGGGAGGACATCTTCCCTTTAACGATAAAGCGGCACCGATGGTCATTGAAAGAGAGTTCGGGCTGAGTAAGAATGCATTTAAACGAGCGGTCGGACGCCTTCTGAAAGCCGGAAAAATCGTGATCAGCGATTCCGGAATTGATCTGAAACAGGATTAATTATATTTTTTGAATATACACAGGGAAAACAGATCCTGGTTAGTGATTTGGTCATGATTACTGTAAAACATGATAGTTTTTGTATAATTTGTTTATAAAAAATTCTTATATCTCGTTGAACTGCTGTAAATTCTTAAAAATTTTTGGAGGAAATATGGAAAAAGTACATATTTCCTCTTTTCTTTTTCACAAATTTAGAGTATCATATATTTTGATGAAATTTTGATGGAAGGACTATATCCCCATAAGTATCTGTCGCCGGCGGGCAGCTATAAAATATGATGGTCCTCTTTCAAAAGGAGTGCGGTTCCTTCTGACGGGGAACTGCAGTCACACATGAGAAAGCATCAGTTCATGAAAAAAGGAGATGTGTATATGATTTCAAACCAAATTCTTCTTAATACGATTGAGGGCCTGAAAGCGATTACAAGAGTGGAGCTCTGTGTATCGGATACAGAGGGAAAGATACTGGCATCAACATTTCAGGATGCGGAGGAGTATGAACAGGCCATTGTGAATTTCGTGGAATCTCCTGCTGACAGTCAGGTTCTTCAGGGACATCAGTTTTTTAAGGTTTTTGATGAAAATCAGCTTGAGTATGTTCTGCTTGCAAGGGGTGCAGGTGACAATGTTTATATGGTGGGCAAAGTTGTTGTGTTCCAGATTCAGAATCTGCTGGTTGCGTATAAGGAACGTTTTGATAAGGATAATTTTATCAAAAACCTGCTGCTGGATAATCTGCTTCTCGTAGATATTTATAATCGTGCAAAGAAACTGCATATTGATATCAGTGTGAGACGTGTTGTTTTTGTAATTGAAACACGCAATGAGAACGACAGCAGTGCCCTTGAAACGGTGAAAAGTCTGTTTGCTACAAGAAACAAGGATTTTATCACCGCTGTGGATGAAAAGAATATTATCCTTGTGAAGGAGTTAAAACCCACAGAAGGATATGATGACATGGAGAAGACCGCCAAGGTGATCATGGATATGCTCAGTACAGAGTCCATGAATAAAGTCCATATCTCATACGGAACGATTGTTCATGAAATCAAAGAAGTATCCCGTTCCTTTAAGGAAGCAAAGATGGCCCTGGATGTGGGCAAGATTTTCTACAGTGATAAGAATGTGGTCGCATACAACAATCTCGGTATCGGCCGTCTGATCTATCAGCTTCCCATGTCTCTGTGCCGTATGTTTATAAAAGAAATTTTTGATGGTAAGTCTCCTGATGAT